>NZ_JBSRZI010000002.1:0-520680 GCF_054057495.1 Mucilaginibacter sp. UYNi724
CTATACTTTAAATGCGAGGCTTCACCTTTTACTTTAACTACCTTGTAACTCATTTTGTTGACCATTTATTAGTCAACTTTTTTCAGGACGAGACACTTAAATAAAAAAGCCCCTAAGTAACACTTAGAGGCTTAAACTCTCACTATTGAACTCATAAACCAATTAACCAACAATTCATTATACGTTGTACTCATATTTAGGTTGCATTGAATTTAACGAATTTTTAAAATTTTACGTAAGAACGATAGAATGGCACCTTTTAAGAAAAATAATTAATTATAGCATATCGGTTAAAAGTAAACTGCATTATACTTTTCATGGTAATTAATTATTTTACAACAAGGGTGTTTTTAACCTATTTTGAAATTTAAATCAGGGTAAAAAAGGCTTAATTGATATCATTGCCATCCATACGTGGTAAACACCTAAAATATATAGCTCGAAGTTGTAATTTAGGGTATGGAAACGCATCGAGGAATGAAGTTAGAATTTGTTACCGGCAAGCTTGGTTATAACGTAGATGATCTTTCCCTCAAGCTCAAAGTTAGTCAACGAACAATTTTAAAGTGGTTTAAAATGAGCGATTTGAGTGCCAAAGTTATCAATAGCATAGGTAAAGCTATAGGTTATGATTTCAAATCCCATTTCCCCGATTTATATAGCGATAACAATACCCCATTGGTTTACGTGATTGACGATGCCGACCTGGATATTATTATATTAAAGCATTCCATTAACAGGGTAGTGAATAATACCAAGATCGAAGTCTTTAACAACGGGGACGATGCGATAAGCAGGCTTCTGCATGTAAGCATTAATACCCCAGAGCAACTGTCCGATTGCATTTTCCTTGACTTAAATATGCCGGTAAGCGATGGGTGGGATTTTATTCTAAACTTTCAGCGACTTAATATAGACCCTTTAGGCAGGATACGTACGTTTATATTAACGTCTTCTCTATGGCAGGCTGATACCGAGAGAAGCCTTAAGATACCATTTATTGAAGAACTTATTCGGAAGCCAATCGGGTTAGAAAAGATAAGAGCCATTTTTAACCTTAATTGTTATTAATATGGTACGCACGGCTTATAATCCTGTAAAAACAGCTTTTGAGCTTTGGCTTATAAGTTGCTATTTATGAAGTCTTACAATCTTTTGATGGATCGCATGCACTGTAATTCAACAACATTCGTAGATCAACTTGATGTTGGTAGCTTAACTCAAAATATTCTATTTTACGCTCTTATTATCGGCATGGCGTTTGTAATCATCGCACAATTTTCAACTTTAAAAGCTAGGAAAAGGGATTAGGCTGTTATAAACGCTTTTAATGGCATTAACATTTTATATTAACATACACAGTTAAGTTGCTTCATTGCCGGTCGTCAGTTTTGCAGGTCCTTCTTGATGAATTTATGGTACAGGTATTCTGCATAACCCACACTTATGTAGTCGGGGAATTTCCAATTTGGGTAATAGCGCCTTTTGATATATTTAAGATAGCTAAAAAATGCTATTCCCAGTATAAGGGTGATAGACATGCCTAATAACACAATACAAAATATGGAAAATAAACTCATTGTTATTGTTATAATAAAGTAATGTATAATATGTTCTGCTAATATAGTCATTACTAACGCATTACAAATAAATGTGGAAAAATAATAGCTGAAAAAGTATTAATAATATCTGTCATTTAAACATTGATACAATGTTTTGTTTTTACGGAGGGAGTATGCTTTCTATTTACTTGGCAAATTTGGTTTTTGACAAGGGTTTTGTACATTTAGCGCTTACGCATTATCTATCGCAAAATATGGGTTCAAGAGATATACAAGGGAAACTTTGGGGTGAGCGTGCCGAAGATTGGGCAAACATCCAGGAGCAAACGGGTATTGCCGGTTATAATTATGTTATAAATTATTTAAAGCCCACAGCTGCTGACAGATTATTGGATGTTGGTTGCGGCTCCGGCTTGTTTGGCGACCTGGTGAGTTTAACAGGTGCCAAAGTTACGGGCATAGATGCAAGTGAACGTTTGATTGAAAGAGCTAAGAAACGCAACCCAATCATCCATTTTGTGAGCGGGGAGATGGAGGAATTGCCTTTTGAAGATAACTCATTTACCATAGTTTGCGGGTTCAATTCATTCCAATACGCCGCCAATGTCCAAAATGCTTTAGTTGAGGCCAAACGCGTATTGCAACCAGGCGGGAAGCTGGTAACTATGATCTGGGGTAATAAGGAAGACTGCGAAGCGGAAACCTACTTAAAAGCTGTTGGCAACCTTTTGCCTCCTCCGGCACCAGGTGCACCAGGCCCTTTTGCACTTACCGAAAACAGGCTGTTGGAAAATACATTAGAACAAGCCGGCTTTAAGCTTTTACAGGTGGAAGATGTTACCTCCGTTTGGGATTACGCAAGTACAGAAACTGCGATCAAGGGCCTGCTTGCCACCGGCCCCGTAGCCAAAGCAATTGCGCATAGCGGGTTTGATAAGGTTCACCAAGCCATTTCTGAAGCTATACAACCATATGCGCAAGCTAATGGGCATGTGATATATCACAATAAATTCAGAATAGCTGTATCCGAAAAATAGGGGCTATTAATATTCAGCCAATACGTTAAACGCAATGCCAGCAATGCCTACTTTTTCCCAGGTAGCCTGGCTGGTTTCGCGCGAGATAACCGCGCCGCTGCCGAATATACTCAAATAAGCAGAGAACATTAGGCCGTGGCCTTTTGAATTTGCTATCCATTCCAGGCTGGCAAAAAAGTTATCGTCAACATATATGCCGTATGGCTTAAGGTTTACCTCGATGTCTTTTTGGCCTGCCAGCACATCTACATAAATATTTTGGTTTTGCAGCAGTTGATCGGGCATGCCTTTTTTAAGGCTGTAAAAGTTGAGGCGCAGCTTTACCGGGTATAACGGCGCATTAGTAATATGTACATTGAATTTTTTAAGATAAGTTGGCGCTTTTTTAATCTTGATAACCGTGCCTATCTCGTGGCCCAGGTTATTGTCAGAAAAGCCCGCATTGCTGTTGTCAGATTTTGATGTGTTTCCCAACACGCCTTCCTTCCATTTACGGTTGGTTACGCGTACCTCCTTAAGTTGCGTGATGGATGGCTGCAGTAGAATGGTTTTATGCGCATCGTTAATAAATGATGCTACCTTATAAATGGAAGGCGCATATCCTATCATAGATAGCTTTAACGTATCAGCTTCATGGCCGGCAAGGTTTAACCTATAATGGCCTGCGCTATCGGTAACAGTCCCAACATTTTTGCCAATAATGCCCACGTTTACATAGGGCAGGGGCAGGTTGGTCTTCGCATCTTTTACAAGGCCTTCAAATACCTGTGCATTTGCAAATAAGGATGAGGAGATAAGTAGGGCAACAAACAAGATCAGTTTCATAGCAGTAAGACGTGTTTGTTGCCCCATTAGTTACGCCATGGCGTAAAATTCTTCGCGTTGTTTTTGTACCACTTCGCTGTTGATGTACTCGTCGTAGGTCATCAGTTTATCAATGATACCACCGGGGGTTAGCTCGATGATACGGGTAGCAACGGTTTGCACCAACTCATGATCTCGTGAAGTGAAGATGATGTTGCCTCTAAAATCTTTCATACCGTTGTTTAGCGCGGTGATCGATTCCAGGTCAAGGTGGTTGGTTGGCTCGTCAAGCAACAGCAAGTTAGCCGATTGCAGCATCATGCGGCTAAACATACAGCGCATTTTTTCACCACCGGATAGGACGTTGCTTTTCTTTAATACCTCTTCGCCGCTGAATAACATACGGCCAAGGAAACCACGGATAAACTGGTCATCCTTGTCACCTGCCGAATACTCGCGCAACCAGTCTATCAGGTTATCATCTTTACCTTTAAAGTATGATGAGTTATCGATAGGGATATCCGCAAGATTTACGGTAACGCCCCATTTAAAGCTGCCCTTGTAATCTTTATCGCGCCCTGCCAAAATATCGTAGAAGGCCGATGTTGCCAAACTGTTTTGAGATAGCACGGCAATTTTATCGCCTTTGTTGGCCATGAAATTAATATCGGCAAACAGCACTTCACCGTTAAGCGATTTGCTTAGTTTCTCGGTTTGCAGTACCTGATCGCCAATTTCGCGGCCCTGGTTATTAAATATAATGCCAGGGTATTTACGGTTAGAAGGTTGGATCTCGTCCAGGTTGATCTTGTCCAAAGCCTTTTTACGGCTGGTTGCCTGTTTAGATTTTGATGCATTGGCGCTAAACCTGCGGATAAACTCCTGCAACTCTTTTACACGTTCTTCGGTCTTCTTGTTTTGGTCGCTGCGTTGTTTCAGGGCCAACTGGCTGCTTTCGTACCAAAATGTATAATTACCGGTGTAAATGGTCATCTTAGCAAAGTCGATATCCACCACGTGGGTACAAACGGTATCTAAAAAGTGTCTGTCGTGAGATACAACCAACACAATAGCTTCATACGTTGCCAGGAAATCTTCCAGCCAGGTAATGGTGTGGATATCCAGGTCATTCGTTGGCTCATCCAGTAATAAAATATCGGGTTTACCAAAAAGGGCCTGTGCCAATAACACACGTACCTTTTGGGTGTTATCCAGGTCCTTAACCAGGCTGTAGTGGAATTCTTCTTTAATGCCTAAGTTGCTCAATAGGGTAGCGGCGTTGCTTTCTGCATTCCATCCATCCATTTCGGCAAAAAGGTTTTCCAGTTCGCCGGCACGTTCGCCATCGGCATCGCTAAAATCCTCTTTCATATAAATAGCATCCTTCTCCTTCATAATGGCGTACATCTCTTTGTGGCCCATCATTACGGTTTCAAGAACGGTAAATTCATCGTAAGCGTAGTGGTTTTGGCTCAATACCGCCATGCGCTCGCCGGGGGTAAAGCTCACCGTTCCGCTGCTTGGGTCTATCTCGCCCGAAAGGATCTTCATGAAAGTAGATTTACCCGCGCCATTCGCGCCAATTACGCCATAGCAATTGCCCTGGCTAAACTTTAGGTTAACATCTTCAAAAAGGGTGCGTTTTCCGTAACGTAAGGATAAATTAGATACCGTTATCATGCTGTACTTGTATTTGGCGCAAAAATACGGTAAATAGTTAATTTATTTAAACCGATAAAAACTTTACACATCGGCACAAGTGCATATATTAAAATAGCTGCTCCCTTATCTATCAGCCGCGTAACAATAAAACAGCTGCTATAATATATTAACCAGTTAGAAATAGTGATTTTAAAAATAGCGTATTTATACGTATTAAACCAAGTATAAGCCTCATTGCCAGCTGCTTCGCGTTATTACATCTTTGAACTATCAAAAGCTGTGCTACCAACACTTTTTTTGAATACGGTAATTCCCGATTGCTGAAAAGGGAAAATAGAGTAAGCGAAAAACAAATCACATTATCATGGCAAAAGAAACTCAAACAAATCCGGTGATTATTAAGATACCATTGGAAGAGGAAAAAAACGCGGCAAACCTTATGGCTTACGTGGTTGACAAAGAGGGCAAGGTAACCGAATCGCACCCGTTGAGAAGCGGAGAGGCGCGTTTAGCAACGTCGGCAGCCAACCTGCATGCCAGCAAGCTGTATATAGCGCCCGAACTGCCAAAAGAAGCCGGTAAAACTACGGTAACAGAAAGTGTTTTACAGCAAATGGAGGCTTGGCAACCATCGCTTCGCATACCATCAGATGGTATTTTCAGATTACCGTATATCCCTGCGTTCCCATATCCGTTCCAATTTGGCTGGTGTAATATATCAGGCGCGGTGCATAAAACATTTAACGTTAACGGGCATCCCGAAGTTTTAAACATATGTAATTCAAGGGTGCACATTTGCAATATAACACCCATCAGGATACTGATACCCCATATACCTATCAACATCCTAAAAGACCTGCGGGACAGATTGGTAGCGGTGATCAAAAAACCGATCCCTATACCAGATCCCGGCCCAATACGCACAAGTTTCACCAATGCTTTAAAAAGAAGCATCGCCCCGGGCAACAATTTTTACGAGTTGGCAGATGTGCACGAGCTTGTAGAAAAACTGCCTATTCGCCCTACACTACCAGAAAACATCCAAAATGCCATCCTTTCGGGATCTATGGAGAGCTTTAGCAAAACTATTGCTAACAACTTTAATCTGTTTCATCCTTATTTATGCTGGTGGCCCTGGTTTTGGCCTTATTTTTATAAAAACACACCAATTGCCACGGTAATAACAGATTGCCACGGCCGCTTTAACTATAACATGTTTTATTTTAAAGCAAACCATCCAAATGTTTATGTATGGGTAGAGGTACTGATAAATGGCGTTTGGGTAACGGTTTATAAACCGGCCATATCCTGCCATACTTACTGGAATTATGCTTGCGGCACCGATATAAACGTATCTGTTACCAACCCTGCAGTAAGGCCTTGTTTTTGTGACAGCCCTGCAATTGAAGCTAATTACGTATGGGTTAAAAGCGTAAACAGGGGAGTAAGCGTAAGGAGCATCCAGCAACAGGAAACCGCGAGCGGCCATCTGGATAATGCTGTTGGGCTAACAGCTTATAGCAACAAGGGTAACATTAGCCCTTTTGGCGGCGGCTTTTCTTTGGTGCTGCAGTTTGGCGATGCCCTGGCAGGTTTTGGCGTTACCCACTACAGGTGGACCAGCCAATTGCTGAAAGATGCTTATCTGGGTAACAATGTGGGTTCGCCGGAAACACTCGGGGGGAGTGTAGCAAAGGCTTATTCACATTGGATCCAGGTAGCGCCGGGCGACTGGGAACATGTGCCGGGCAGTTTCGCGCTTGGGCCGTACCTTGATTCGACAGGTAAAGTGATGTATAAAATTCCGCATATCCATGCCAGCGCCGATACAGGTCTTGCAGATGCCGTATGGGATACCGGCATTGATACCGATGCCATAAATATAAATACCGTTGGCTGGACACCCGGCTTATATCAGTTCACTATCGAACTTTTAAACAATAACGGGCAGGTTGTTCCGCTAAACTACAATCCTTTTAAAGTAAGCAAGATAGCTACAGATGGCGGGCCCGCAGTTGGTGACACCATTGACGCCGACCTTGCCGGTAACGGTTATGTAAAGCGGGATGTAAGCAATCATGTAACTGGCTTTAACTTCCTGATGCGTGTAGACAATGATTATTGCTATGCCGGTATCTCTGACGCTTTGGTTGACGGGCACTCTACCGATACCGAATGCGGCACCGGGTATTACGATGATAAGTTTAACGATAAGGTTGAATTAATTTTCCAGGCCGGGCACGCTCATAATTTCGCCACTTATGGTTTTAATGTTTACAAAGGTAATAGCGGCGCTTTGGGCGCTGCCGCATCTGCCGGGACATCAGCTAACGCTAATAACCTGCTAAATGTAACCACCGGCGATAATGTTTACGACATAACGCAGGTTACATTTGGCCCGGCACAGGCTCCACCTGCAGTGCAAAACCCGGTTAACCGCGTTGCCAATATGGATCAATATCATAAAGCTATAGGGGTAAGCGATATGTTGGGCACATGCACAATGGCCGCGTTTTCAGAAAACTTAAATGTTTACGCAACCCATACCAATGGTAACGACAGGCTTAGCCAGTATGATGCCCACTATATTGCAGCAATAGCTGTTGCGCCAAAATCGTAGCTATTTTATTGCGATAATGCCCCGGTTATTTTATAACCGGGGCATTTGTAGTTAGCCTTACCCAAAGTATCTTAAAGGGACGTCATTAAAAAAGAACCCTATCCAAAGGAGAGGGTTAAGATAAGGCCGCTTACAATACGTCCGCCTCGGTGATGATGTTATTTTTTAGGGCAAATATTACAACACCTGCGATGTTTTTTGCCTGGATCTTTTCCAGTATTTTTACCCTATATCCTTCAATGGTGCGCTTGCTCAAATAAATCTTATCAGCAATTTGCTGGGTTGTTTGCTGCTGGCATATCATCTGTATAATGATCTTTTCCCTTTCGTTTAACACAACGGGGTGTTGCTGCACGTTTTGATTACCCTTGCTGCGCACTATCATGGTAGCCAGCAGGAATGAGGTTTGCGAGCAGTAATAATTTTTATTTTGGTAAACGCTGTTAATCGCGTCAATAATCTCGTCTTTATGCGCGTTTTTAAGCAGGTAACCTTTAGCGCCGGCTTCCAGCATTTCTACAATAAGGTTTTCCTCATCAAACATGGAAAGGGCAATAACGCCAATATGCAGGTAGGATGCCAATATATGTTTTGCGCTTTGTATGCCGTCAATACCGGGCATCCGTATATCGGTCAATACAATATCAGGCTTTTCGCGGTCTACTATTTCCAGCAGCTGGTGCCCGTTTAATGCACGGCCGCAAACGTTAAAACCCTTGTGGCCGGCAAGCATCAGCGCCAAGCCATCTAAAAAAATTTCATGATCGTCTGCAATTACAATATTGATGTGATTATAATACATGGCCTTTACAATAAATCGAAATTAAATATTAAATAAAGGTAAATAATTGAATATAATATAACTATCATGTATAACTATAAGTTAGGTACCCTGATTATTATTTTACAGCCGGCATTTACGGTGGTAACAATTTTAAACGTGCCGTTAATTATTTCGCAGCGGTTTTCTATGCTTTTAAGTCCCAGGCCTTCTGATGCTTGCCTCAATTCGGTTAAGTTAAAACCCCGCCCATCATCTTCTGATAGTAAAAAAAGCAGGCCCGGCTGGCCTGCGATTGTCAGCTTAAGTGTTGCCGCACCCGAATGCTTGATAGTGTTATGTACAATTTCTTGTATGATCCTGAATAAATGGAGCTCGATTTTTTTGGATATCAAAATATCGTCGGCAACGTCAAATTTGATATTTAATAAGTTACGGTTTGTTAAACGCGATATATACTCTTTTACCGCCACTATCAAGTTGTTTCTTACCAGGCTGCTTGGTATCAGGTTATATGATATTTCGCGCAGGTTGCTAATGGCCTCGTCTATATAACCGGATGCTTTATTCAGGGCCTCTTTATCCGCATCGTTGTTGATAACGATGCTGTGCATATATAATTTTACGGTTGAAAGTAATGGACCCAAACTATCGTGCAGATCGTTAGCTATCCGCTTACGCTCCTGTTCCTGGATCATGATTTGCGCCTGTATCCTTTCTTTTTGCAATTGAATGTAGCGCTTGTTGTAACGTATAATTGATACAACAAAAAATATAATTACTATGGCTATTAATAACGATGTAATTATTACCGTATAAAATAATTTATCCGTCACACTGTAGGTATTAGCTGCGTTGTTTTTTATTATCGCTTAAAAAACTGTTATAACCGTCTTTGTTATTTTGGGTTATTAAAAATATAGCAATGGCATATATCAGGTTAGTAAACAGGTTTATATATCCAAAACCTATAATAATTTTATTAGCCACGATGGATTTATTATACCCGATATAAAAAGACGCCTCGTAGATGATCTGGTATAAAAAGAAAATGATAAACCCCAGACTGATCACAAATTTGGGATTTTTTAATAAAATATCATTGTGATAAAACATCATAGCATTAATTTGATTGATGCTTAGCAAAACAATAATGAAAGCATAAAATACCCTAAAGTAGGGGCTAAAGGTATTTAAGTTACCAAACACAAGTACTTCTATTACCCAAAATGCAGCACAGGTAGCCGTCAAAAAATAAAACAGGTATTTATATTTTACTGTACTTTTCCACAAATACAACTGGTGCAGGATAATACAACACTCTACAAGGCTGTAAATTTTAATAATGGGAGCATTACCATGCCTGTAAATGTTAATAAAGATAAAACTAATTATTTCGGCAATAAGCCCCAATATCAGCAAAATAAAAAAAGGATTATACGTTTTGTATAATCCTTTATAGCGTATAATGCCTATAAAAATTGGTATCAATATAGATTGACTTGAAATAAAATTAGTTATGTTTTCCATCCCAACTATTAATTGGGCTTAACTAAACTACTTTTTATGGCGCACAAGGTTGGGCATCGCTGCCCGGCTTCAATAACTATGGCAGGTTCGCTCTCTTCATTGCTGGTAAGCCGCATAATTTTATTACTGCCTTCGGTAATATCGTTGCCTTTATTATCAACACCCACAAGTACAAGCCTGATAAACCCTTTATCATCCTTCCCCAAATAAATACGGACATCTGTTACGCCCTTTTGATTAAGTAAGGCAGCTATCGCATCCCTGTTAAATTTTTCAGCCAGTGGTGTGTTAAAGCTGTTGGTGTCTTTTAGCTGGCGCATCATTTCAACTCTCCCTTTTCTAAAATTGGATGTGAACCGTTCGGCTTGGTTTAGCGAAATGAAGTGCACTTTTGCCTTTACCTCGTCATAAGAGATCTTACCGGACGGCGTGCACTGTATAAATAAAACAGTGGTGCAAAAAAACGTTGCAGATAATAACAAAAGTTGGAAGTGTTTCATGATTGATTTTTAGGTTGTTTAGTGGCTATCATATTAAAATACGATGCAATGTGTAATTATATGTTTGTAAATGCTAATATAGCTACAGCAGGCCTACATACACAGCGTATATATGCTGCAAATAATACGTACTTATACGCATTTAAAAGCCTGCATAATTTTTTTTAAGTTGATAAGACCATCTCGATACATAAGATAGGCTATAACAAACAAAATATTGCAAAGGCGCGATTAATACGCCACTTTAAACTTCACGAAAAAATCAGTAAATGGTTATTTATTAACCAAAGGGTAATTTGGCTGTAGAATTATTACTTTGGGATAAAAAATGAACGTAGCGGGCGAGGGGGTAGAATACCGTTTTACATTATTCCAAACTCATAATTTTTTTATTGTAAATAAGTTGTAAATGTGCGTTTAAAATGCATAGATTAGGTTTTTAATAACAATTGATTAATAGTACACCTAAAAGTATTTAAACCCTAATTTAAACTTTATGACTATTGTAGTAACAAGTCTGTTTATCGTGAATGCATTGGTAGTAGTGCAGCACTTAAAGGTAAAAAGATCTTAAACCCCCGAAAATGAGGATCGACTAACTTAGCAACTTTGCTAAGTTAGTTGTTTCCTCGTCCACAAGCTTTTGAAGCGGCCCCGAAGCAAACATCTTCATCATCATATTCAGGTCGGCAGTAATGGTAAAGGCCGCTTGTGTAGCGCCGTCAACCTCACTCAATTCCCATTTTAGTTCCATATCAAACGGCGGTTTCTCGGCCGGGATAATTCTTACCAGGCTATCGGCCACACGCTCCGCAATCTTTATCGAAAGTTTTGTAATGTTTTGGATGTTAAAACTGGCTACATCAGCGGTCGACTCCCAATCCTCGATATTATCTGGCATCAGCTGGCGGTGATTATTCAAATCTGCCAAAAAAGCATATACCTGTGCTGCCGTTTTTTTTACCGTTATTGTACTTTCAAAAACACTCATAGTAACTATTATTGTCCCCAGGTTGAGGGTTGTTTGCGCCATTCCTTTAACACCGAGGTATCAGCAGCAGAGATATAACTATGCTGCTCGGCGTATTTTAAAAGCGCGTCGTAATTAGATAAAGTGATGAACGGGCATTTAGCCTCTTTAAAGTTATTGGTAGCTATATCAAACCCATAGCTAAAAATAGCGGCAAGGCCTGCTACAGTGTAACCCGCATCGCGCAAAGCCTGAACTGCTTGTAAGCTGCTTTTGCCGGTAGATATTAGATCTTCGATAACCACCACACGCTGGCCCGGAGAAATTTCGCCCTCTATCAGGCTGCCTGTACCATGCTCTTTTGCTTTTGCACGTACGTAGATAAATGGTAAGCCCATTTCTTGCGCTACCAATGCGCCCTGCGGGATGCCCGCGGTTGCCACACCTGCGATACAACCAACCGAGCCAAACTGCTCCTGGATGGCCGATGTAAGCTGCTGGCGGATGTACGTACGGATTGTTGGATGTGATAGTGTAACCCGATTATCGCAATAGATGGGTGATTTCCAACCCGAAGCCCATGTAAAAGGATTATTAGGTTGTAATTTTATTGCTTTAATTTGCAGCAGAAATTCCGCGACCTGCTGTTCGGTCTCACTATTGGTATACATGGCTCAAAAATACAGAATTTATATTAACGAAAAAGTGATTTTGCTAACAGTGAAAACACCCAAAGTTGCATCTCACTATCAAAAGATTGATGCTGAGCATTTTGATTTGAAAATTGTTTACCATTGGGTAGATAAACAGCCCTTTAAATTATTTTACGTGCTTTGCGATAATGCCAGGGCTTTCCTGAAAAAGGTTATTAAAAATAATGTATTGATAGAAGCGGCCGGCGGCCTGGTTACAAACCAAAACGGCGAACACCTATTCATTTACCGCAACGATAAGTGGGATTTACCAAAAGGTAAGATCGAGAAAAAAGAAAAAACTAAAATTGCCGCCGTGCGCGAGGTAGAGGAGGAGTGTGGCATAAAGGTGAATAAACTGGAAGAGAAGATCTGTAAGACATACCACACCTATATCTACAAAGGCGAGGTGGTGCTAAAGAAAACCCATTGGTTTAAAATGGCCTACAAAGGCAAAGCCAAGCTGGTGCCGCAATTAGAAGAAGGCATTACAGATGTGCGCTGGTTTAAAAAGGAGGATGTGCCAACTATTGTGAGCAATACCTTCCCGTCTATTATTGATGTGTTGGAAAAAGAAGAGTTGATTATAAATACGGTAGGGCTTCTTTCGGAATAAACTGGGCAACATCCCCATTGTAGCGGATTATCTCGCGCACAATGCTCGAACTGATGGACGAGTACCCCGGTTTGCTTACAATAAATATACTTTCAATTTCCGGCTCGAGCGCGTGGTTCATTTGCGCTATGGCTTTCTCGTACTCAAAATCGGATACAGTACGGATGCCGCGGATCATATAATCGGCACCGATGCTTTTACAAAAATTAACGGTTAAGCCTTCATAAGCTACTATGTGGATGCGGTCGTCTTGCGCGAAAACCGCCCGCAGCATATCCTCGCGTTTGCCAACGCTAAGCAGGCCCTGCTTGGTACTGTTTACCCCAATGCCTATGTAAACCTTATCGAAAAGGCTTACAGATCGTTTTACAATATCAACGTGAGCTTTGGTAACCGGGTCAAACGAGCCGGGGAAAAGGGCTATTTTCATATAGGTGATAACACTGTGCTTATTCAAAAGTAGTTAATAATTCTATTATAAAAACTAAACCCTGCATGTCATTTCGAACGAGCGGGGTAAGGAGTGCGGTGGAGCGAGGAGAAATCTTATACGCCCTGCAATCCGCGATGCGTGTCTTATACTTATCGCTTGAAGAAACCCCTCCCTACACCCTCCCGTTGGGAGGGAATCGCGCGAGGCCGCCCCTTTTTAATTCCGCCATTGTTGGTGTTGTCACCAACAAGCCACCATGCTTTTACACCAACCCGTTTATCTGCGCATACTGCAGCAGCATAATCGTCTTCGCATCTTTTATTTCGCCGGATTTAACCATTTGCAAAGCTTTTGTAAATGGCATTTCCATTACCTCGATATTTTCGGTTTCTTCGGCAAGGCCGCCGCCATCGCTTACCTTCATGTCTTTGGTGTATTCGGCCGTGAAAAAGTACAGGATCTCGGTAACAGAGCCAGGCGACATGTACGCTTCAAATGCTTTTTGTACCGATGTTATCTTGTAGCCCGTTTCTTCCTCGGTTTCCTTGCGGATGCAGTCTTCAGGATTGTCCTTATCCAGCAACCCTGCGCAGGTTTCAATCATGTAGCCATCGGCGTTGCCATTTAAATACGTGGGCATTCTAAACTGGCGGGTAAGTATCACGGTTTGCTTGGCTTTGTTGTACAGCAAAATGGTGGCGCCGTTGCCGCGGTCGTAAGCCTCGCGCGAGTGGGTTTGCCATTTGCCATCGCGGCCCAAAAACTCATAGGTTACTTTGCGCAGGGTGTACCAGTTATCTGATAGCACGGAGGTTTGAACGTTTCTAACAGTATCGCTCATGTTAAGATTGGTTAGGTTTAAGCTTTAAAGAACGAGAACGACGAGTGCCCGTATTTGCGCTGCTCTGTAAAGGCCGGGTGGTTACTTAGGTTTTGCATGCTCTGATGCTCCACTATCAGCATGCCGCCGGCTACAAGCAGGTTTTTATCGAACACTATTTTAGGGATCTCGGGAATCTTGTTCAGGTCGTAGGGTGGGTCGGCGAATATCAGGTCGTACTGCTCGGTCTCCATGTCCAGGTATTTAAATACATCGGCTTTAAATACCTCAATATTGTCTAAACCGTGCTGGCGCGATGCATCTTTTAAATAATGCACGCATTGTATGGCGCGGTCAACCCCGGTAACTTTTTCTGCCCCTCGGGATGCAAATTCCATGGCAATGTTGCCGGTACCGCTAAACAGGTCAAGCACTTTAAGGTCTTCAAATTCGATCTGGTTTAGCAGGATATTAAAGAGCGCTTCTTTTGCAAGATCTGTAGTGGGGCGTACGGGTAAGTTTTTTGGCGGGTTAAGCCTTAAACCCTTTAACCTTCCTCCGATGATGCGCATAGCGATAAAGCGGCAAGGGCCAATATTTTGTGAGATTCGGTGCCGTTAGGCAAGTCTAATACAGAAATGTCGTTAGCCTTTACCTGGCCGAAAAAATCTTTGAGGTATAAAAAATAACGGTCGGTATCGTTAATGTCGCCGCTAAGTATCAGTTTTACCTGGTCGGCTTGCAGACCAAGTTCGGTAACCACCAGGGCGCTAAAATAGGCCAGTTCTTCGTGGCTTTTGAACTTAAAGCTATTATAAAAACGCAGGCTGCTGTTGGTGAAATTCACAAACGAAACGGTGTCGTTGCCAATGTTCAAATACAGATCTGTGCTTAGCGGGAAATTCTGTGATATGGCTTTAATAAACCCTGCATCGACATGGATAACCTTTTGGCTCTCAAAATCTTTTAGGGTGTGTGTTAATGTTTCGTCAACCTTGTAAATGATCACATTTCTGTCGTCTATCTTTTCGCACTTCACCTTTTCGGTATCGGTAACGTCAAGCAGGCGTGCAATATCGGCAAGGCGTTCTTTCTCAAAAAGGCTTTCCGGTAACAATGTGAAACCCGTGGCATGCAGGCCGGCAACTACCACTTTGTAGTTAGCGGTTAAAATATTACGCAGCTGCTGAGGGTCGCGCAGTTCATTAAGCGAATAATTTTCGCCCCATGACAGGAGCTGTTTGCCGTTTATAACCGCATAACTAAAGCTGTTTACATCAACCTGTAATAACAGGGTGTAGCTGTGGGCCTGTGTAAGGCTTAGGTCGTCGCTGGTATAGTGGTGTCTGTGTTCGCTCATGCAGGTTAACAAAAGTAGTATTTTTTCCGGATTACTTAATTAACATACTTATCAAGACCGTGTTTATCATCAGGTTAAATTTATCGCTAACCCAAACTATGTATTAACGCAGTCAAACGGGTCATTCGCTCATTCCTGTAAAAGCATAAACAGGCTAATGGTACTTTCAGCTCATCAATCACACAAATAAACGACGATGAAAAATTTGAAACCCATACTAAAAGCCTGCTCATTAATTTTATTGCTTGCCTTTGCATCCTGCAAAAAAGATGGCGGCGTAAAACCTGATAAAGACCCTGTAATAAATAATACACCGGTTACAGCTACCGATCTTTTAGGTTACGTTATACCGGCGCAAATAAATATGGTTGGAGGCCTTCGCATCATTTATTTTAATAAAGACGGCAACGATATTAAAGCTACCTATGATGGTGTAATATCCCGAAAAATTGCCACGGTGGTTGTATCGAATAATATTTTGACTTTGGATCTGAATGGCGACGGCTCGCTGATTTGTACGTTCGAATTTAGTAAAAGTAACACAGGCGAGCTGAGCCTTGTTAAATCTACTTATAAAAAGCAGAACGACGCATCTGTGCAAATGGGTGCCATTTTGTACAAAAAATCTGATTTGGTAACATTTGCCAATTTGAAATTTGTTTCAGATGACGACCAGCCCATTTATGCAAAATTTACGGTCGACCATAATTTTGCCGTAAGCGATAATAAAAATTATACAGGAGCGGCATATTCAAGCTATTATGACCTTTGCCCGGGAGCGTGGAAAGGTGATTATAAAGGGGTAAGCTATATGGGTATTTGTATTAAAAATAATAATTCGGTTGTTGGGATGTTTTTTCAAAAGGCGGGTGATAAAGAACTACACATTTTGATCGCGCAGTAGACGCAATTAATTGAACATGTAAACCACATAAAAAAACTGCTATGAAAAATTTGAAACCCATACTAAAAGCCTGTTCGTTAATTTTATTACTTGCCTTTGCATCCTGCAAAAAAGATGGCGGCGTAAAACCTGAAGTTAAAGTAAATACCCCGGTAACAACCGCCGACCTTTTGGCCTACAGCATTGATATAACTTTAGGCTCAGAATTGGGCCTCCGAATTATTTACTTTAATAAAGATGGTAACGATATAAAAGCAACTTTAGACGGGATAACCTTCCGGAAGATATATACCGTGAACCTGGTAAATAATACCTGGATTTTAGACCAGTTAGGGGACGGAACAGTTACTTATACATTTACATTCGCCAAAGATGATAAAGGGCAATTGATAATGGCAAACGCCATTTATAAAAAACAAAGTGATGCATCGATAGAAATGCAGCTTGTGATTACCAAAAATGCCGATGTTCCGTCCTTTGCTAATACCCGTTTCAGAAATTCGGAGAATCCGACAACCTACATGAAGTTTTCTAATGACCATAATTTTGCTATAAGTAATAAAAACGATTACGCAGGCGCAGGATGGAGCAGCTACTATGACCTTTGCCCCGGGGCTTGGAAAGGAATGTACAACGGCGTTAATTATATGGGCTTTAGTATAGTACAAAATGGTATATTAATAATGATTGTACAAAAAGCTGGCGCTGCCGATTATTATTTACTTGGACCGTTATAAATTGCTATGTGTTTTGACTCACCCGCGATTGGCTTTCTGAAGAAGAAGTAGCGATTTACATGTTCTTTTTTTTAAGTGAGTTTTTACCAGGGTGAGTAGATTATTAGGCGCAAAGTGGACTCACCCGGTCATCGCTACGCTCAACCACCCTCTCTCCGCAAGCGGAAAGAGGGTTATCGCTTTTGAATTTTACCCTCTTTGCGCAGCAGAGAGGGTCGCGCACGCGGTGCCGCGGGGTGAGTAAAATATTAATCCCGCCACATTACCCATTTACCATTCTTATCGCCACATTTGTGTGTGCCAACAATTGATCATATCCGCCAGGCTTTCCCGCATGAGCCCACAGCCCAACAGCAGGAGTTGTTTACTAAGCTGCACGCATTTTTAACCAGCGGCGAGGAAGATGATTGCTTTATTTTGAAAGGCTACGCGGGCACTGGTAAAACTACCATTGTAGGTGCTTTGGTAAAAGCCTTGCCTGCCTACGAATTTAAAGTGGTGTTATTAGCACCGACGGGCCGCGCCGCCAAGGTAATTACCAACTATAGCGGCCGCAAAGCATTCACTATTCACAAGCGCATCTACCGCAAAAAATCGGCGCTTAACATGGACGAGGGTTTCGCAATTGCCGAAAACATGAATACTAATACGTTGTTTATTGTAGACGAAGCGTCGATGGTATCGGACGAATCGGGGCGTTTCCACGGTAGTTTGCTGAATGACCTGGTAAACTACGTTTACAATACCAAAAACTGTAAGCTGTTACTTGTTGGCGATACCGCCCAGTTACCGCCTGTTGGTGCCGACGATAGCCCCGCGCTGGATGCCAAATTAATGAAAGACCGCTTTGGCCTAACCATTTTTGGTTATGAGTTGACCGATGTGCTGCGCCAGCAAAAGGACTCGGGGATTTTGTTAAATGTAACCAAGGTGAGGGATATCATCCGTGAGGGTAAAGAGATAATGCCGCAGATTGTGACCAAGGGCTACAAAGATGTTTACCGCATGGGCAGCGATATGCTGGAGGAAGGCCTTAACTATGCCTACAGCAAATACGGGCACGATGAAACGCTGATCATTTGCCGCAGTAACAAAAACGCCAATATGTATAACCGGCAAATTCGCGGGCGCATCCTGATGCGGGAGGAAGAACTAACCGGCGGCGATCAGCTGATGATCGTAAAGAACAATTACTTTTGGCTGGAAGGCCAGGAGGAGGGAAGTACAGGCTTTATCGCGAATGGTGATATTGCCCGGATCAGAAAAGTACGTAAAATAGAAGATATGTACGGCTTTAGGTTTGCCGACGTGCAGCTGGAGTTTACGGATTATGCTGAAGACCCGGTGCTGGATTGCAAGATACTACTGGATACATTATACTCGGAGGCGCCCGCGTTATTACCTGATGACCAAAAGCGTTTTTACAACGAGGCCATGAAGGATTATGAGCACATCCCCAACAAACGCGACAAGCATAACGAACTTAAACTAAACCCATACTACAACGCGCTGCAGGTTAAATTTGCATACGCCATTACCTGCCACAAAGCCCAGGGTGGCCAGTGGGAAGCCGTATTTGTTGACCAGGGCTACCTCACGGATGAAATGGTGAATACCGATTTTCTCCGTTGGTTTTATACCGCCTGTACCAGGGCCACCCAAGAGCTTTACCTGGTGAATTTTAACAAACAATTTTTTGTCGAAAAATTGGAGCCGGAGTTTTGATATTGCTGTAATTTCAGAGTCGAAATTGAGGCGCAAAATCCAAAAACCTACTTTTTGATCTACAAATTTTTCGGGTGTCTCACGGTGTCCCACGGTGTACCGTTCAGTACAGCATGACTAAAACATATAAGTAACTTATATTTAATGAGTTAACATATAGTTAAAGATGTATTACTTTAACAGAAACGTAATATTATGTTTGTGTAAGCATTTAATTATTAGTGTATTACGTTTTTGTACCGCGTTGTATAATAAAAAGTGGGACAGTATAGTATTACCTATAAATTGCAACTCAAAACTTTTATTTACTACTCACCATCGAAAGCACAATAGTGAAGGTACTGCCTGTGCCTGGTATGCTTTCAGCCGTTATAATATTCATAACGATGCTAAATAGTATCGTTTCTAAATGTTGTAGGCTGGTGGTTGCCAAAATGTCCGTTGATTTTCAAATTTAATGACATTTGTTCCTGTATTAAGATGTGGCAATTGTTTTGAGTGTAATTGAGTACTATGAATTTTAACAACTTTACCATAAAAGCCCAGGAAGCTGTACAAAAGGCATCCGAAATTGCGACAGGCAACCAGCAGCAAGCTATCGAGCCCGCGCATCTGCTAAAAGGCCTGTTATTGGTTGACGAGAACGTTATTACCTATCTCCTAAAAAAATTAAACGTAAACCTGAACAGGCTAAACGAAACGCTTGACACGCAGATAAAGTCATTCCCAAAAGTTAGCGGGAGCGATGTTTATTTGTCATCAGCCGTAAATTCAGCGTTACAAAAAGCAAATGGTTACCTAAAAGAATTTAAGGATGAATTTGTATCTGTAGAACATATATTATTAGGCATACTAAGCGGTAGCGACAAAGCCTCAGGCGCTTTAAAAGATGCCGGTGTAAATGAAAAGGACCTTAAAAAAGCCATCACCAGTTTGCGCGGTGATAGCAAAGTCACCAACCAAAATGCCGAAGCGACTTACAATGCCTTAAACAAATACGCCCGTGACCTTAACGATTATGCCCAAAGCGGCAAGCTTGATCCGGTAATCGGTCGCGATGAAGAGATTCGTAGGGTTATTCAGATTTTGAGTCGCCGTACAAAGAACAACCCTATTTTGGTTGGTGAGCCTGGTGTAGGTAAAACTGCCATTGCCGAGGGTATTGCTTTCCGTATAATCAAGGGTGACGTGCCCGAAAGCCTGAAAACTAAAACCGTTTATTCGCTGGATATGGGGGCGCTGATAGCAGGTGCCAAATACAAGGGCGAGTTTGAGGAACGCCTTAAAGCCGTTATAAAAGAAGTAAGCCAAAGCGATGGCGAGATCATTTTGTTTATCGATGAGATCCATACCCTGGTTGGCGCAGGTGGTGGCGAAGGTGCCATGGATGCCGCCAACATCCTGAAACCGGCCCTTGCCCGTGGCGAATTGCGTGCTATTGGCGCAACCACGCTAAACGAATACCAGAAATATGTAGAGAAGGATAAAGCGTTGGAACGCCGTTTCCAGAAGGTAATGGTTGGCGAGCCGGATACTGCCGATGCCATCTCTATTTTGCGTGGGTTGAAGGAACGCTATGAGGCCCACCACAAAGTACGCATCAAGGATGAGGCTATTATCGCAGCCGTTGAAATGTCGCAACGCTATATTTCTGATCGGTTTTTGCCTGACAAGGCAATAGATTTAATGGACGAGGCTGCATCTAAGCTACGTTTAGAAATGGATTCGGTACCCGAGGTTGTTGACGAATTGGAACGCCGCATTATGCAGCTGGAAATTGAACGCGAAGCTATAAAACGCGAAAAGGATGACTATAAAGTAAAAGAGTTGAGCGAAGAGATCGCCAACCTGTCTGCCGACCGTGATTCGTTACGTGCAAAATGGCAGGGCGAAAAAGATATTGTAGATGGAATCAATCAAAAGGTTGAACAGATAGAGAATTATAAACTGGAAGCCGAACAGGCCGAGCGCGCCGGAGATTACGGTAAAGTAGCTGAATTGCGCTATGGCACCATTGTAGACGCACAGCGCGAAGTTGATAAGCTAAAAGAAGCCTTAGCCGAAAACAAGGATGATAGCCGCATGCTGAAAGAGGAAGTTACTGCCGACGATATCGCCGGAGTGGTAAGCCGCTGGACGGGCATTCCTGTGAGTAAAATGATCCAGAGCGAACGTGAGAAGCTGCTCAGCCTGGAAGCTGAGTTGCACAAACGTGTAGCAGGGCAGGAGGAAGCTATCGAAGCTATTAGCGATGCCATCCGCCGCAGCCGTGCCGGTTTGCAGGATAAACGCAAGCCTATCGGGTCGTTTATATTTTTGGGTACAACAGGTGTGGGTAAAACCGAGCTTGCCAAAGCCCTTGCCGAATACCTCTTCAATGATGAAAATTCGTTGGTAAGGATAGATATGAGCGAATATCAGGAACGCCATTCTGTTTCAAGATTGATAGGTGCGCCGCCGGGATATGTGGGTTATGATGAAGGCGGCCAGTTAACTGAAGCCGTGCGCCGCAAACCATATAGCGTGGTATTGTTGGATGAGATCGAGAAAGCGCACCCGGATGTGTTTAATATCCTGTTACAGGTGCTTGATGACGGCCACTTAACAGATAATAAAGGCCGCGTGGTGAACTTTAAGAACACCATCATCATCATGACGTCTAACATCGGGTCGAATATTATACAGGAGAATTTTTCTGAATTGGAAGATAACAACCGCGAGGAAATTATCGCTAAAACCAAAAATGAATTATTTACCCTTTTGCGTGCGACAATCCGCCCCGAGTTTTTGAACCGGATAGACGAGATAATTATGTTTACCCCGCTAAGCAGGGACGAGATAGGCGATATTGTGAAACTACAGTTCAGGCAGGTACAGCAAACCCTGGCAGAAATGGGTGTTACCATTGATGCAACCGACGAGGCGTTAGACTGGCTGGCTCAACTGGGTTACGACCCTCAATTTGGTGCCCGTCCGTTAAAAAGAGTTATCCAAAAGAAAATACTGAACGAATTATCAAAACAGATCCTGGCCGGGAAGGTGGACCGTGACAGCAAGATAAAGCTGGATATGTTTGATAACAACTTTGTGTTTATGAATGCGGGTGAGTGATTTGATGAGTAGCGTGATGCGTTCATACAGCAGGGCTGCCTAAGGCGGCCTTTGTTGTTTAAAAGGCTATCGTTCTATCATTCGCAATTGTGTAATAACTTAATAATAAGTTAATAATATGTGTAAAAGTAATTGAAACATATTGTAGAGATTTGATCGTATAATTAAGTGTAAAGAAATATCAACTTAACTAAAAATCAAAACATGTCTCATTTTACAAAACTAAAATTACCGGTTGTCGCATTATTTGCGGCGGGTTTATTGGCAGCGGGTTGCCAAAAAAACGAAAGTGTTAAAGCAGGTGTCGCGCAATCAATTGATGTTAAACCATCGTTATCTTTAAAAACAGAAGCGGTTTCGCTTACTCAAAATTTTGAGGTTGGCACAACAAGCCCAAAAACAGCGTATGATGTATCGCCAACAGGTTCATCAAGTGGTGATAACGTTACCCTGTCTGGTAGCACATGGAACTTGTATGATGCACTAATTGGTAATTTAGCAGCCGATCAAAAAGCGGGGTCATGGTCGGCACGGGTCCGTAATACAGGTAAAATAACCATGCTATTTGACGTAGCTACCGGTATAAGTACCGTCACTTTTAAATGTGCAACTTACAGCGGAGACGCAGCAAGTACCATAGGCTTATTTTATTCTGTAAATGGTGGAAGTACCTGGACCCAGTCTGGCGCTGCGGTTACCACAACATCAACGCTTACTTTAAAAACGTTCACTATCACCCAAACCGGGAGTGTGCGTTTAGAACTCCGTAAACTTAGCGGTGGCACAAACCGTATCAATATTGATGATATTACTGTAAACGATAACGCTGGTGGTGGCACTGGCGGCGGTACGGTGTTAACAGGTAAAAAGTTCCTGTTTGACGCCAGCCATCTTGAAAACGCCGGAAGCGCCGATTGGCAGATTGATGCTGATGGCACCGAAAATGTCCCAATGTACACTGGCGGCACAACAGTAGAAACCAAGGCCCAACGCATCCCAACTCCATCGTACACCGGCATAACTGCAAGTACTTCAGAAACCTATTGGAAGGGTGCCATGTCTGCATGGGCTGTTGAACTGGTTAAAAAAGGTGAATTGGTAGAAACCTTACCGGTTGGCACAGCGCTTACTTATGGTAACGCATCAAACCCCCAGGATCTGAGTAATTACGATGTGTATGTGGTTATAGAGCCTAACCGTTTGTTCACAGCTACAGAGAAAACCGCCATTATGAATTTTGTTAGCAACGGTGGTGGCCTTGTTATGGTTGCCGACCATACCGCTGCTACCACAGCCGGTACCGATGGCAATGGCTATAACCCGTCAGACCGTGATGGCGATGGGTTTGATTCGCCACGTGTTTGGAATGATCTGATGACCAATAACGGCATTAACAACAGTAACCCGTTTGGCTTCACCATAAACTATGTTGACATCAGCGAAGGCCCTTCTACAAACGTTTATACAGGTGCCAACGCAAACGCGCAAAAAGTACTGAATGGCGCGGCAGGTACTGCTTCAAAACTGGCGTTCTACAATGGGTCAACGGCAACATTAACCCCCGCAAACAATGCCAATGTACAAGGCTTATTTTGGCGTAACAGCGCAACCAATGGTGGTAGCGCCAGTGTAATGGCTTTGCTTTCTACATATGGTAGCGGTAGGGTATTCTTTATTGGCGACAGCTCGCCATCTGATGATGGTACCGGTGATACCGGCGATAACTTGTTTAACGGATGGTCGGGCGATTCACCATCAGGTTTTACCTCGCATCCGGCATTGCATTTAAATGCGGCGCTTTGGGCTGCTAAAGCGCAGTAGTTTATATACATACAAATCTCAAAACAGCGGTAGGTTATCTTACCGCTGTTTTTGTTTAGCCGCGTTGGTAAATTATGCAAACAACCTTTAACCTTAATGGTTATTCAGGTACAATCGTTATCACAACAACATAAACGCTACTACCATGAAAAATTTCGAAACCTTAGTGGATGCCACTAACGACCTTACCAAAAGAGGATATACAGCAAACTTAAGCCTTGAAGGCGATACCATAGACGATAAATCACAGGATATACATATGACTGCCGATGATTTTGAGATAGATGAGTTTTACCGTTTCGAGGGCCAAAGTAACCCGTCGGATATGTCAATAGTTTACGGCATAAGTTCGGCAAAATATAATTTGAAGGGTATTGTAATAAATGCCTACGGCACGTACGCCGATGATAGTTCGTCTGCCATTGCTGCTAAATTACATCACCACCAGGTTAGCGATAATCTGCACGGCGCAGATAGGCCTACAGAGTAATTCAAAAGTTTAAAGTCAAAATTCAAAAGATATGATCGGCGACAGATCCTGTTTTTTGAATTTTGACTTTTTAATTTTTACTTCCAATTGCAGCAAGCAATTTCTTTCCTCTTGATTGTATTGCCGGGCCGCCATTGCGCATCATAAAGGCTACCTGGTTCGTAAGTTCCTCTTTTATCCAATCGTACCGGTTGTGCAGGTTAAAAAGGGTTTCTGCCGCGAAAACTTTTACTGCTACTTTTACTTTTGGGTCTATCAGCCAATCGAAGCATTTCTCAACCACGTCTTCCAGGTCTATTGCCGCTAATTTTTGTTGAATTATTATTGGCGCATTCGCCAGGGTTAAATGCATCATAATACGGGCGTAATGCCTTTTGCAACTTTGGTTGGTAACATCAGCCATGCGTTTTACAAAATATTCCAGGTTATCTATATAAATCTCAGGTTGGGTAAGCATTATGGTATCCAATAACCACGCTGCGCGGAAACCAACCCGGATATTGGGGTGAAAAGTAAGGTCTACAAGTTCATTTAAATCAAAGCCCTGTGCGCGCAAGGTCATTGCAAGCCGCTCAATAAAGCCCTTTGTTGGGTCTACTGTTAGTTCTTTTATAAATTGGTCAGTGTTGAGCTTGATATTCATCAATGATGTAAATTTATAAAAACCTGTTTAATAGTATTATATAACCTATTTTATATAATTCATACTTAATTATTGTAAAACGCTACAACCATTTAGTGTTTATTTGTTTAACATAGTGTAATTATAATATTGTTTTTTATGTTTGATAAGTACGGTTGGTGGGTAATTTTTTGACACTCTCCGTACATCATATAAACCCTGCGGCAGCAAAAAACTATAAATTTGCCTACCGTTAATTAATCGTTATTACATGGTTAAATTCAATAGATTTACACTGGATAATGGCCTTCGCGTTATTGTTCATGAAGATAGTACTACCCCTATGGCCGTACTCAATATTCTTTACGATGTTGGTGCACGGGATGAAAACCCCGAACAAACCGGCTTCGCGCATTTGTTTGAACATTTGATGTTCGGCGGATCGGTAAACATCCCCAATTATGATGGCCCGTTACAGCGTGTTGGCGGCGAAAATAACGCCTTCACCAGCAACGACATTACTAACTATTACATCACCCTGCCATCGGCCAATTTAGAGACCGCCTTTTGGCTGGAGAGTGACCGAATGCTGAGCCTTGCCTTTAGCGAGAAGAGCCTCGAGGTGCAGCGTAATGTGGTAATAGAGGAGTTTAAACAGCGCTACCTCAATCAGCCTTACGGTGATGTATGGTTAAAGCTTAGGCCAATGGTTTATAAAACCCACCCGTACCAATGGGCAACTATAGGTAAAACCATCAAGCATATAGAGGACGCACGGATAGAAGACGTAAAAGCCTTTTTTAAAAAGCATTATAACCCGCAGAACGCCATTATGGTAGTTGGTGGCGATGTTAAGACCGAAGAGATAAAAGCAATGGCCGAGAAATGGTTTGGCCCGATCCCTGCCGGCGAAAGATACGTACGCGACCTGCCTCAAGAACAGCCGCAGCATGAAGAGCGCCGCGATACGCACACCGCGAAAGTGCCGCTTAACGATGTGTACATCGCCTTCCAGATGGCGGGGCGTTTAGATGAGAGTTATTATGCGGTCGAACTGATGTCTGATATCCTTTCGAGGGGTAATTCATCGCGCCTGCACCGCAGTTTGATAAAAGATAAACAGCTCTTTAGTGAGGTGCATGCCTACATAACAGGCAGCCTTGACAAAGGCATGTTTGTGTTGGAAGGTAAACCGTTGGAACACGTAACTATTGAGCAAGCCGAGGCTGCGCTTTGGGCCGAGGTTGAACGCCTGAAGAATGATGAGGTGCCCGCTGATGAACTGACCAAAGTGAAGAACAAAACAGAAAGCACAATGGTGTTCTCGGAAATGTCGCTTTTAGACAAGGCCATGAACCTTGCCATGTACGAATTGATGGGCGATGCAGACGGCTTTAACCACGAGTCGGCTAAGTTTTTGGCGGTGACGGCCGGGGAGATAAAGGCGAACGCCAACCAGATCTTCCGAAAAGAAAATTCATCTACGCTGGTGTACCTGGCGCAGGCCGTGAATGAGCCTGTACAACTGATTAACGAATAAAAGATCAATTGAATTGTTTGACCCAGGTGGGAAATTCCTGCAAGGCGATGACTTAACGACCCGACAATCAATGACTATACTCGACAGACAAACACCACCGCAATTTAACGGGGTTGAAAATATAAACCTGATCCGCCCCGAAGCTACCAAACTTAACAATGGTGCCAATATTTTCACCTTTAACTCGGGCGATCTTGACCTGGTGCGGATAGAATGGATCTTCCATAACATCCGTTTTAACCCTGCCAAGCCTTTACTTAACGTGGCGGTAAACACCATGCTAACCGAAGGGACAACTAAACTGACATCGGCACAAATTGCTGATAAGATAGATTTTTACGGCGCTTTTTTGCAGGTAGATTTTAGTTACGACCATTCGCAGGTAACGTTATACACACTTACCAAGCATTTAAACACAACCCTGCCTGTCATTAAAGATGTGTTAACAGATTCTATCTTCCCGGAGAAGGAATTGAGTACATTTATCCGTAACCAGCAGCAAAAGCTACAGGTAAGCCTGCAAAAAAATGATGTTGTAGCCCGCCGCGAATTTAATAAAGCGCTTTACGGCGAAACCATCTACGGCCTTGCCGCCCAGCCCGAAGATTTTCAATCCCTGAAAAGGGAGGACCTGGTGGAAGCTTTCAGGGAAATGTACCAACCGGGCAACTGTAATATCGTAATAGCCGGGAAAGCCGATCCTAACATCTTACAAGCCGTTACCGAAACTTTTGAAGGCCCTTGGGGCGCAACCTCAAAACCTGCCGATATTACCCAGCCTGAGTTGGAACCATCTGCCGAGCGATTTATTTATAAGGAGAAAGCGGATGCTTTGCAATCCGCCATCCGCATAGGTACACCTTTTGTGAACCGTACCCACCCGGATTTTCCGGGGTTGCTGGTGCTTAATACTGTGCTTGGGGGGTACTTTGGCTCAAGGCTAATGGCTAACATCCGCGAGGATAAGGGTTATACCTACGGTATCGGGTCGGGAATGTCGTCATTTAAACAAACCGGCTCGTTATACATCGCGTCAGA
Source organism: Mucilaginibacter sp. UYNi724 (assembly GCF_054057495.1). Lineage (NCBI taxonomy): Bacteria > Pseudomonadati > Bacteroidota > Sphingobacteriia > Sphingobacteriales > Sphingobacteriaceae > Mucilaginibacter > Mucilaginibacter sp. UYNi724. The sequence goes on from NZ_JBSRZI010000002.1 coordinate 27,376, forward strand.
GGTTGGTGCCGATGTTTGTAAAGCTGCCGTAGCTGAGATAGAAAAGGAGGTAAACCTGTTAAAAACAGAACTTATCCCCGAAGAAGAGTTATCGCTTGTGCGCAACTTTATGCTTGGTTCACTATTAGGAAGCCTGGAAAATGTGCTGTCGCATGCCGATAAATTTAAGAACTTATATTTTGCCGGCCTGGACTACGATTATTACGAACGCTACACCCAGACAGTAAAAAACATCACCGCCGAAGACCTGAAGGCCCTTGCCAATAAATACTTTGATTTTGAGAATTTTTATAAAGTGATAGTAGGGAAATATTAGGAAGATGTGGAGATGTGCGGATATGCATATGTGCAGATGAGAAAAGATTTCGATATTTGAATTCATCAATGTAATGTAAAATGATATGCATATCCGCACATATGCATATTTGCACATCAATTCCTTTCCAAATCCCATAATTTTTCATAGCTTTGCCCGGCAAATAATACCTCCAAATAATTATTTGCTATGCAGTTAGACCCATCCAAATTTGTCGCCGAAGGATTAACCTATGACGACGTACTATTACTCCCCGCATATTCAGAAGTATTACCGCGCGAAGTCAACACGAGCACCTTTTTAACAAAAAAGATCCGGTTGAACGTCCCGATCATTTCGGCCGCCATGGATACCGTAACCGAATCTGGTTTGGCTATTGCCATAGCCCAGGCAGGTGGTATTGGTATGCTGCACAAAAACATGACCATCCAACAACAGGCCGACGAAGTACGTAAAGTAAAACGATCTGAAAGTGGCATGATCCAGGAGCCTATTACTTTATTGCAAGATGCCTTGCTATCTGATGCGGTAAACATCATGCGCGAATTCAGCATAGGTGGCATCCCGGTAATTGATGCTGACGGCAAACTTACGGGCATCATCACCAACCGCGACCTGCGTTTTCAGAAAGACCTAACCGTACCGGTTAGCGAGGTTATGACCAAAACAAACCTTATAGTAGCTCCTGAAGGTACAACTCTACAGGACGCAGCCGCGATACTGCAGGATAATAAGATCGAAAAACTACCCGTTGTAAATAAGGATGGTAAATTGGTAGGATTGATTACTTATAAAGACATCCAGAAAGTTAAAAACTTCCCTAACGCTTGTAAAGACGAGTTTGGCCGCCTGCGAGTGGGTGCAGCCGTTGGTGTAGCTGCAGATAATATTGACCGCGTTACCGCCCTTGTTAAGGCCGGTGTGGATGTTATTACAGTTGATACCGCACACGGTCACTCAAAAGGTGTTATAGATATGGTAAAGGCCGTTAAACAGCTCTACCCGGACTTGCAGGTTATTGCAGGTAATATCGCCACCGGCGATGCAGCTAAAGCCCTCGCCGAAGCAGGTGCCGATGCGGTTAAGGTTGGTATAGGCCCTGGTTCTATCTGCACCACCCGTATCATTGCAGGTGTGGGCGTTCCTCAACTGTATGCCGTTTACGAATGTGCCAAGGCGCTTGAAGGTACCGGCATCCCGGTTATTGCCGATGGCGGTATCAAACAAACCGGCGATATGGTGAAAGCTATAGCCGCGGGTGCAAGCTCAATTATGGCAGGTTCGTTGTTTGCAGGTGTAGAAGAATCACCGGGTGAAACCATTATATACGAAGGCCGTAAGTTTAAATCATACCGTGGTATGGGTTCTATAGAGGCTATGGCTAAGGGTTCAAAAGACCGCTACTTCCAGGACGAGACCGACGTAGTAACTAAACTCGTTCCCGAAGGTATTGTTGGCCGCGTACCATTTAAAGGCAACATGGCAGAGGTGATCTACCAATATATCGGTGGTTTACGTGCAGGTATGCATTACTGCGGTGCTGCCAATATCGAAGACCTGCAAAAAGCCAAGTTTGTACGTATCACCGCTGCCGGTATGCGCGAAAGCCACCCGCATGATATTACCATTACTAAAGAAGCTCCAAATTATACAAGGTAATCATTAGGGAAATGTTAAAATTATGGAAAATAATGTTGAAGTATTTGACGAACAGCAAATAGCAATGCTCAAACGTAAGGCAGTAATTTGGAGTACTGCTTTGGTTGCGGTTGTTCTTTTCTTCTTTTGGGGCATACCAATCGATTACATGAAGTCGATGCTTACTTTATTGGCTATTCTTGCAGGTATTTCTATCACAGTATGTTTTTTCATGACTTATTTTGCGATTAGATTTCTCTTGGTTCCGAGCAAAAAAAACAATTCCTACGAAGGGTACATTATTTTCGGTTTTATCTTATTGATACTTTTCGGCTCGGCAGTGTTAATGATCACTCAAGAAATTCACCTTGAAAAACAGGAGATCTTTAAATACGGTGTAATGACTGATGCAACCGTGGAAGGCGGTAGTTCGTTCTCCACGCGTAAAATTGATCTAACTAAAATAAAACTTGTATTCACCATGGCAAATGGGGAAGAATATACTGTTTATGAAGGCATTTCACATGAAAATTTTGACCGGTTTTATCAAGGGCAAAAAGTTTCGATAATATACTCTCCCCGGTATCCCACCATTATGGAAATACTTTACCGCCCGGAAGATGTAGAGAAATTTAGAGAAATGATCCACAATCGAAAAAAATGAAAGCTATCTGCGTATTCTGTGGTGCCAATTTTAACGGAGACCCTCAACTTAAACAAGCGGTTGAACTACTGGCCGATGTTATGGTAAATAAAAATATCCAGCTGGTATACGGTGGCGGTAATGTTGGCGTAATGGGTTTATTGGCCGATGCCGTATTAGGCAGGGGCGGAGAGGTTATAGGCGTTATCCCCCGGTTTTTGATGGATAAAGAAGTTGGCCACACGGGAATCACCAAACTGCACATTGTTGATAACATGCACCAACGCAAGCAAATGATGAACGACCTTTGCGACGGTATCATCATGCTGCCCGGCGGTTTTGGTACGCTTGAGGAGTTTTTTGAAGTGCTTACCTGGTTGCAATTAGGCTTGCATAATCACCCGGTGGGGATCTTAAATACAGGTGGCTTTTACGATGCCCTGTTAACGCAAATGGATGTAATGGTACAACAACGCTACCTAAAACCTGCTAATCGTGAACTGGTATTAACCTGTGCCGACCCTATAGAACTGGTTGACCTGATGGAAAAGATCGACATAAAACCCGATGAGGTTTGGTTTAGGGATAGGAATTTGATGTAGTTAGATCTTATTTTAAATGAAACTCATCAGAAAAAATACTTTTTTCAATCGCCGCACTACTTCCCCCATAATTTAATTTAAACCGGTACGCCCCCGCCTTTTTATAAATAGATGGAATTTGTTTGGATAAAAACAAACCATCAATTTTCTTCCCTGACTGTAAATTATTTACGAGCGCGCTCATATCAGGAGCTTTGTTCGAAATATCAATCATTATTTCCTGCCATCTTTTATCAATCAATTTTTCCAATCCCAAATAGTAATAAACTTTTTCAGAACTGTATAAGCTGTATCTAACCAGCTCGTTGTTTGGAGTGGTTACTATTTTGATGGCGGGTTGTGATTTCTGCGCCTTGCAAGCTACAGAAGTAAGCAAAAAAAGAGTAATGATGAGATGTTTTGTTTTCATAAAGAAACGTCGAATAACATTACTTTATCCCCAATAACCTTGTTTTATATATTATAATTTAGTTAACACTTCCATAACGAAATTGAAACCGTTTGTTTCATTTCAAAATAATTATGGTCGCCGCAGTAAACGCATGATGATCCATCCCATAAGGTAAAATGCCCGGTAGCGTCGTTCCAACCTGTTACATCAAATTTTATAATGCCCGATACATTCTTAATTATGCTTAAATCATATTCACCATTTTTTTTGGTTAGTACGACAGACGGTTTGCTATACTTATGTCGAAGGAAGGTATTGAACTCCGCAACACGGATAGCATAGTTTAATTTGTCTTCACCCTTAAACGTAAGCATGCCTGATGGGTTTTCCGGGATATCGAACAGCTTACCGGTATTTGCATAATTAAAAGCCCTGCTCATTCTAATAACGCAGGTATTGCTAAACGACGGAGAATGAGATGATATTTCGCCTTTGATCAGGTCCCTAACTTGTGCAGACGAGTAGTTACTCCCCGGGTAGTTAGAGTTTAAACTTTGAAAAGTAGGTAATAGCATTATTTGATATTTAAAATGTGGTTTTTAAGGGAATCACTATAGGCGAATTCTACGTTCGGTTCTGTTCGCCCCCAATGTACACCCTGGCTATAAAGCTGTTTATCCTGTGTATTTGTTTTCAGGAAAATGATTAGGGTCTTATCAACAAATTCTTTGTAGTCGCCTTCTTCTAAAAAAGCTTCGTATTTTATTTCGGATAATTTAGCAGCTTGCCCTTTATATGCCTCGAGCATTTGAGCGGTTATGATGTAAATTTCCTGTTTTTTAACAGTACTGATTACCTTTATTTTGGCAACAAGATCCGAATTGCTGTAAAGGCTTTTTACCAACGGTGCAGAGAATTTTGTGGTGTCTTTAACTGTGGCTACGGTGTCATGGCTCACTACGATCGCCTTTTTTTCGGGGCTTTTGCAGGCAGCTGCAAATAATATTAAAGCGATAAGTATTGATTGTATCCGCATGGCTAAGATTTGTTAATTAACGCTATAGTTAATAAAATGTTTTAAATTAACTATAGGTTATTGCTATGCTTGCATAATAATTACAACAGGTGTAGGGTATTTCTAATTTATTTTCCTAAAATTACATAACCTATAATAGACACGTATGGATCTGGAATTCAATAAAAATGAGGATGTTAACAAACAACTCGTTTACGAATTTAATACAAAGCTCAAAAAAATATTCATGGGCGGCGGCGAAAAAGCCGCTTCTAAACAAAAAGAAAAAGGCAAAATGCTTGCCCGAGAGCGTGTTGCATATCTCATAGACGATGATAAGCCCTGGCTGGAAGTAGGCGCTTTTACAGCCGATGGCATGTACGCCGAGCATGGCGGCTGCCCAAGTGGCGGTGTGGTTTGCGGCATAGGCTATGTTAGCGGCAGGCAATGTGTTATTGTAGCTAATGATGCAACTGTTAAAGCCGGCGCCTGGTTCCCGATAACCGCCAAGAAGAACCTGCGCGCGCAAGAGATAGCCATGGAAAACCGGTTGCCTATTATTTACCTGGTAGATTCGGCAGGGGTGTATTTGCCCTTGCAAGACGAGATCTTCCCGGATAAAGAGCACTTTGGGCGCATCTTTCGCAATAACGCGCAGATGAGCAGCATGGGTATCATCCAGATAGCGGCCATCATGGGGTCGTGTGTGGCGGGTGGTGCGTATTTGCCTATCATGAGCGATGAAGCCATGATCGTGGAAGGTACAGGCTCAGTTTTCCTTGCGGGATCATACCTGGTTAAATCCGCCATAGGCGAAGACGTAGATAACGAAACACTTGGGGGAGCAACCACGCAATGTGAGATCTCGGGCGTTACAGACTATAAGCACCCTAACGATAAAGCTTGCCTGGATTCTATCCGCAACATTATGAATAAGGTGGGCGATTATAACAAGGCCGGTTTTGACCGCATCAAATCATCGGCACCAAAATTAAACGAGAAAGATATTTACGGTATCCTGCCCGAAACCCGCGATAAAGCCTATGATATGAACGAGATCATCAAACGTTTAATAGATGATTCGGAATTTGAGGAGTATAAAGCAGGGTATGGCCAATCCATTATTTGCGGCCTTGCCCGTATTGATGGCTGGGCGGTTGGCATTGTGGCTAACCAGCGCAAGGTTATCAAATCTAAAAAAGGCGAGATGCAGTTTGGGGGCGTTATTTATTCCGATTCGGCAGATAAGGCAACCCGCTTTATCATGAACTGCAACCAAAAAAAGATCCCCTTGGTTTTCTTACAGGATGTTACCGGCTTTATGGTAGGCAGCCGCAGCGAACATGGCGGCATTATAAAAGATGGTGCCAAAATGGTGAATGCTGTAGCAAACTCTGTGGTGCCAAAGTTTACTATCGTGATAGGAAACTCTTACGGCGCAGGCAATTACGCCATGTGCGGCAAGGCTTATGATCCAAGGCTGATCTATGCCTGGCCATCGGCCAAAATAGCCGTAATGGGCGGCGCGCAGGCAGCTAAGGTGTTGGTACAAATGCAGGCGGCAGGCCTAAAAGCCAAAGGCGAAGAAGTGGACGAGGCGAAAGAAGCCGAACTGCTTAAACAAACCACCGACAGATACAATACCCAAACCACGCCATACTATGCTGCCGCAAGGCTTTGGGTAGATGGTATTATCGACCCGCTTGAAACCCGTAAGGTGATATCCATGGGGATAGAAGCAGCCAACCACGCGCCGATAGAAAAAGCTTTTAATGTAGGGATAATACAAACGTAGAAGAAGACAGGGAAGCGATACTTCGTGTCTCTTTTAAAATGGTAGGGAATGTCAATTCACGCGTGTTTATTAGAAGCTGTTTAAAATAAAAAAACGTCATTGCGGGTACGAAGCAATCCCCAACTTGCAGAGTGACTATTTGCTTTGGCCTCAAAGTAGAGAAATGCTTCGCTCACAGCAATGGCGTTGAGAGATGTACCTTTTTATTAAACGCTTAGCCGGGCGGGGTCGGTTTATTATTTTAACTTATCCGTTATAAGCTCGAGTCAAACTCAATGATCCATTCAATACCATATTTGTCTCTAAACATTCCGGCATAGGTGCCCCATGGCGTATCCCCAATTTCCCCTTCAACCTCGCCGCCCGCCGATAATCCGTTAAATACTTTGTCGGTTTCTTCACGGCTTTCGGTGCTTACAAATATTTTAGACCTGTTTTCATTTTCGTTTACCCGCCCCATAACTTCCGGAACGTCATTGGCTATTAATAAATTGTGCGTGCCGATAGGTAAGCTAATGTGCATTATTTTATTTGCTTCGTTTTCTGCAACCTGAAATTCAGGACCAGACAGATCCTTGAAGCGAATGATTTTTTTGAACTCGCCGCCAAAAACTGATTTGTAAAAATTGAATGCTTCTTCGGCGTTGCCATTGAAGTTGATCCATGGATTAATTGTTCTCATAATTTTATTTTTAAGTTTAATTTTTTCTGCTCAAGCCAATCAGCATTCCCGTTGTTAATGTGATTGACAATTTTCTTGTTACAATTTCGGCGATAAAGTGGCCAACAGATTATCCAAATTGTTCATTGTCATCTCAAATCCTTTTGTGAAGCCCATTTCAATCATCTTCTCCATGCGGGCAAGGGATTCATTAAAAATGGTGATACTTACTTTTGTTTTGCAATTTTCTTCGCTGAATTTGTAATTCCATTCAGAACCCGGCAGTTCCGGGTTTTCGTCTTTGTCTGCAAAATAATTATACATTTTAAAATTTGTTTTAGGAGTAATTGATGTATATTTCTGAATTGCCCACCGCTCTTGTCCGTCGGGGCTTATCATCGCATAAAACCTTTGCCCTCCAACTTTAAAATCCATATACTTAGTTTTGGCACGCATTGGTGCAGGCGCTGCCCATTGGTCCAGTAGTTCCGGCTTAGTAAAAGCATCCCATACCAAAGATAGTCCGGCGTTAAATTCCCTGGTTATAAATGCCGTTTTCGCTGCTTTGTCAACAGTGAAATCAAATAGTAGGTCGTTGTTCATTATTTCTGTTCTTTAAGTGTTGATAATACTTCATCGAGTTGGCTAAATTGAACTTCCAGGTTTTGCCTGAATTGGGCTAACCAATTGTCAAACTCCTGCATTTTTTTTGCGTTGAAGTGATAATAAATTTCCCTCCCAGCCTGCTCAGGTTTAATCAATTGGCATTCGTGTAATACTTTAATATGTTTCGATACTGCTTGCCGGCTCATGTCAAATTTTTCTGCCATAGCATTTGGTGTTAACGCTTGCATAGCAATTAAAGCTAAAATAGCTCTGCGAGTTGGGTCGGCTATTGCCTGAAATATGTCTTGTTTCATTTTACAAATGTTCAAATAAGCAACCTGTAGGTTGCAAATATATGTGCAACTTTCGGGTTGCGCAAATTTATTTTAAAATATTTTTTGGGGAGGGAAGGATCGGAATCTTAAAGGGCGGGTGTCCTACCGAAGGAAAAAATCAATGTAGTGTACAATCCATCCAAGATGCGCAACAATGTGAAAACATTTAAGGGAAATTACCTACCTTCATTACAATGAAAAAGCTGCTCCTGCCATTTCTGCTGATATCTACCTTATCTGCATCGGCACAAAATGTTAAACAGATTCATCAGCGCGCGATACTGATAGATACGCATAACGACGCGCTTTCTAATCAACTTATTACCCGGGTTGATCTGGGCAAGTTGCAAACCACAGGCAATTTTGATATCCCACGCGCTAAACAAGGTGGGTTGGATGTGCAGGTGTTCTCCGTTTGGTGTGGCGACCAATATGGAAACGGCACGGCCTATGCTTTCGCTAACCGCGAGATAGATTCGTTATACGCGCTTATCAAACGTTATCCCGCTAAAATGAAATTGGTGCGCACCGCTGCCGACTTGAAAAAAACCGTAGCACAAAAAAAGCTTGCAGCCATGATAGGGGTAGAGGGCGGCCACATGATAGAGGACAGGCTGGATTATATAGACAGCCTGCATAAACGAGGCATGGTTTACTTAACACTTACCTGGAACAACAGCACCAGTTGGGCAACATCCGCCCGGGATGAAACCCTGCATGCGGATAGTTTAAAACATAAAGGCCTAACTGATCTTGGCAAACAGGTAGTACAGCGCCTTAATAAATTAGGGGTGATGATAGACCTGTCGCACCCCGGCGAGCAAACTTTTACCGATGTAATGGCCCTGACCACAAAGCCGGTCATCGCGTCGCATAGCTGCGCTTACGCTTTAGACCCGCACCGCCGCAACCTTAAAGATTATCAATTGAAAGCCATAGCCAAAAATGGCGGTGTGGTTTTCCTTAACTTTTATAGCGGCTTTGTAGATAGCGCTTATAATACCCCGCACGATGCCTACCTCATCAGGCATAAAACAGAAATGGATTCGTTGATAAAGGTCTATAATGATTACGATTTAGCCAGTATCCGCCTTAACGTAATCAATAAAGCAGAAGCCGACCAATTGCGCCCGCCGCTAAGTATGCTTGTCAAACATATCGATTATATGGTGAAGCTGATAGGTGCCGACCATGTGGGGATAGGATCTGACTTTGACGGCGCGGAATCATACCCATTAGGCTTAGACAGCGTTTTAGATTATCCGAAAATAACTGCGGAGTTATTGAAGCTACACTATAGCGAAAAAGATATCGACAAGATCCTGGGCGCTAATTTTATAAGGGTGCTAAAAGCCAATGCTGGGAAATGACAAATTTTATACGGTAATATTTCGTTTGTGACAATGGGGTTAACGCGCGTAATGTTGGTAAATAGTCATTAACGTATGGCAGTATGTTGACTATTACCTATTGGCACATTCAGGTATAAATATTAAATTCGCATCTCATTAAAGATACAAATGTCACAAGATATTGAACACGTAAAATGCCTTATTATAGGTTCGGGCCCGGCGGGATATACCGCAGCGATTTATGCTTCGCGTGCCGATCTTCATCCTGTAATGTACACAGGCATGCTTGCCGGCGGGCAGCTTACCCAAACTACCGATGTTGAGAATTTTCCGGGTTACCCGGATGGCATCATGGGTCCCGAAATGATGGAAGATTTCCGTAAACAGGCCGAACGCCTGGGTACCGATATCCGTTTCGGTTACGTAAGTTCAGTTGATTTTAGCTCGTTACCGCACAAGGTTACGGTCGACGAAAGCAAAACCATCCTGGCCGATACTGTTATTATTTCTACAGGTGCATCTGCAAAATGGTTGGGCTTGGATTCGGAGCAAAAATACAGCGGTTTTGGCGTTTCTGCCTGTGCCGTTTGCGATGGTTTCTTCTTTAAAGGGCAGGATGTTGCCATTGTAGGTGCCGGTGATACTGCTGCTGAAGAAGCAACCTACCTGGCTAAACTGGCCCGTAAAGTTTACATGATAGTTCGCCGCGACGAGTTCCGTGCTTCAAAAGCAATGGTTCACCGTGTGCTGAACACCCCCAATATCGAGATCTTATACAACACCGACACCATTGAAATTTTAGGCGACGGACAAAGCGTAAACGCGGTTAAGGTTTGCAATAACGTTACTAATGAAGACAGAATATTGGACGTTACCGGTTTCTTCGTAGCCATTGGCCACAAACCAAATACCGATATATTCCGCGGCACTATCCATATGGATCAAACTGGCTATATCTTAACCCACCCGGGTTCAACCGAAACCAATGTAGAAGGTGTATTTTGCTGTGGCGATGCGCAAGATCATATTTATCGCCAGGCCGTTACCGCGGCAGGTACAGGTTGTATGGCCGCCATTGATGCTGAGCGTTACCTTGCTGCAAAAGAGCACGTTGTAACAGCTTAACGCGTAGAGACGCGATAATTCGTTTCCGATATTGTACAAATTAAAATATTTTAAGAAGCCGTATTCCTAATAAGAATACGGCTTCTTTGTTTCTGTTAGTGTAATATTTGAGTGATTATAGTGCATTTTTTTTAAATAATGCTAAATTACGGGCTCATTATTTACCTGTATTTGTTTTACTATGAATAAAAAGATCTCTGTAACGCTGCTTACTCTTTTGATGGCCGCATCGGTTATTGTTAAAGCCCAGGACACCGACCCATACGCCGGTATAATCCCCGCCCCGGTATCCGTTAAGAAGACACCGGGCGAGTTTATCTTAAGTCAGGAAACCGTTATACAAGCCGATAGCCCGAGTAATAAAGCGGTGCAATTCTTTTCATCGTTTTTGGCCAACAGCATGGCTTACAACAAGCAGGTTGGTTTACGCAATGCACGCGTTAGCACTACATCCATATATTTAACATCAACCAATACCGAAGGCTTGCCTGTCGAAGGTTACCGGTTAACCATTACCCCACAGCAAATTACCGTTGCGGGTAAAGGCGCGGGCTTATTTTACGGCATCCAAACCCTGATTCAGTTAATGCCGCTTGAACGGGCTGCCACCGCGAAATTGCCTGCCGTAACTATCGAGGATTATCCAAGGTTTGGTTACCGCGGTATGATGCTGGATGTTTGCCGTCACTTTTTTTCGGTAGAGTTTGTGAAAAGGTATATCGACCTGATGGCTGCTTACAAGCTGAATACCTTCCACTGGCATTTAACTGATGACCAGGGATGGCGCATCGAGATAAAAAAATATCCTAAATTAACCACTGTGGGCAGTCGCCGTGCGCAAAGCGTTATCGGTAACTTTAAAGATCGCACCCCGCTGCAATACGATGGCGTGCCCGTTAGCGGTTTCTACACGCAAGACCAGATCCGCGACGTGATCAAGTATGCATCGGAGAGGTACATTACTATAGTCCCCGAAATTGAAATGCCTGGCCACGCTTTGGCTGCCTTAACCGCATACCCGGAACTAAGCTGCGACCCAAGTCAATCCTACGCCCTGGCCGAAAAATGGGGGGTATTCAACAATATCTTTTGCCCTACAGAAAAAACATTCGGCTTTTTGCAGGATGTTTTGACCGAGGTAATAGACCTTTTCCCAAGTAAATACGTCCACATTGGCGGCGACGAAGCACCAAAAGATATATGGAAGAAAAATAAATTTTGCCAGGATCTTATTAAACGCCTGAAATTGAAGGACGAGCATGGCTTGCAAAGCTACTTCATACAACGGATGGAGAAATTTGTGAACAGCAAAGGCCGCAGTATTATTGGGTGGGACGAAATTTTAGAAGGTGGACTTGCACCAAACGCAACCGTAATGAGCTGGAGGGGCGAAGAAGGCGGCATAGAAGCAGCCAAACAACACCACGATGTTATAATGACGCCAAGCAGCCAGGCGCTCTACTTTGACCACGCGCAGGGTAAAATAAACCAGGAACCTGTTGGCATTGGCGGCAGTGCGCCTATCCAAAAAACGTATGCATACAACCCAACCCCGGCAGCTTTAACGCCTGATGAGCAGAAATACATTAAAGGCGTACAAGCCAACCTCTGGACAGAATATATCACAACCGAAACAAAGGTAGAGTACATGATATTGCCGCGAATGCTGGCCCTGTCTGAAGTGGCGTGGACACCAACCGCAAATAAAAACTACAAGGATTTTTCAGAAACCCGCATGCCAAGTCATTTAGCCCGGTTAGATAAAAACGGTTTCAACTATCGCGTGCCGCCAGCAATTGGGGGTGCCGATACGGTGATGATAGGATCTACCATGACGGTTAACTTAAAATCGCCGGTAAAGGGGGCTAAGGTTTATTACACCATTGACGGCTACACCCCGCGTGAAACAGAATTATTATACACCGGCCCAATGACCTATCCCGTGCCCCTTGACGAATACCGCGACCTTAAAACCATTGTGATAACCCCATCCGGCAAACGCAGTAATATTACAGCGGCGAAAGTGTTTAACAAAGCACCTTTGGCGGCAGTAGCATATACCGGGAACACACCGGGCTTAAAATACGAGGCATCGGCAGGTACTTATGTAAATACTACGCAAATAAATTCCGCGGCAGTGATTGATACCGGTGTGGCAAAAAGCTTTAGCACCGCACTAAGCGCGTTTAAGAAAGCGTTCAATAAATATGGAGTGGTTTTTAACGGCTATTTAAAGGCCGATGTTGATGGTAACTATGGTTTCTCAACAGCATCATCAAACGGTTCGGTGTTGCTGATAGATGATGTGCCAATTGTAGATAACGACGGCCGTACCGGCCTTGTTGAGCAGCAGGGCGTTATTCCGTTAAAGCAAGGTTACCACAAGATTACCATCAAATATGTTGATGCAAACTCATCGGCAAGCGGCCTGCGGGTTTACATGACTATACCGGGTAAGCCAAAAGGAGAGGTGTCGCCAGATATGATGTTTAATTAATCGCTATATTCACGAATGAATTTTAGAAACTATTTATTCATTTCAGCAACCTGTCTAGCTATAGCAGGCTGCGGTAGCGGGGATAAAAAACCTGCGGTAAATAACAATGTGGTTGCTAAACCTACTGTTATGGCACCGTTTCGTTTCCATAAGGCGGTAGAAGTATCGCCCGGCCAAACCTACGATGTGGTTAGCTGGGGCAGGGGTTCGACGCAGGTAGGCTCGTATGCCATATTGCATTCAGATTCTGCCAGGATGAAGTACACCACCACCACCGGCGATCTTGACGGCACCATAAGCGATGTGTTTAATGCTGATATGGATGTTGACGGTAACCCCGAGATACTAATTCAATCGAAAGGAAAGGATACGGTTAACTATGCCAAGGTTTACGCTTTTGAGTTTAATAACAACAATGCCAATAGTCTCGATTTCCCGAAGCTCACCAGGTCTCAACGGAAGGGTTACCGGGGTAACGATAACTTTTATATCAAAGATGGCAAGTTGATCCGCGAGTTTCCTATTTATGACAGCAACGATTCTACCGCTAAACCAACCGGAGCAAAACGCCAGTTAGAATACGGCCTTCGCAGCAACAACTTTACCGTTACACAACTAAGTAAAGATTCGACCGATACAAAAGCAGATGTAAAACAAGCGGAGCCAGAAAAGAAGCAAACTGTAAGTAAAACTAAAAAGCGCAGGCAAACCGAAACAAAAAAGAAACGCCGCAGGCGCAGATAATATAAACGTTAGAAGGTGGTTTAGCTAATTACTAAACCACCTTTTTTATTTTAACCCACATGATATTAGAGGAATTTTTATACCGACTAAAACTGGAATACCACACGCTGGATAAGGTTGATAAGGAAAACTATTACCAGCGCATCTCCAGCCTGTTTGTAGTGCTGGAGCTGGACGGCGACAACCTGAATCAGGAACACGACTTGGGTCTTGAAGCGATACTGGATAAGATGAACGATATCAACGAAGAAGACCTGCAACAAAATATGTCGCAAGAAGACTTGGCAGGCTTGATCAAAAAGATTAAGACAGGTCTATCGCTCCTGATAACTCAGATTGAGGAATAGCTAAGCCAACCATTTCCATCATATCCTTAGAATTGTAAATGGCGTGGGTCTCTATATCGTTATTAAAATAAAACCAACTTTCTTTAATACTATCGTTTGCTTTTACCACGTCAATAACGCGCTGCAAATATTTTTTTGAATACAGAGAGTGATATAATTGCTCCATGCCATGAAAACGGTAATATACAACAGGTGTATTTTGTATAACATCATCCGGCAGCAGGGGATGGCTCATGCCGCAAAAAGTTATATTGTGGTCGGCCAGTTTTTTGTAAATATCCTCGCGCCACCAACTGGCATGCCTTGGCTCCAGTACGTTATTAAAAGCAGGGTTAAGGGCCTTAAGTATCTTGCCCATTTTTTCATCAGTATAATTATAATTAGGCGGCATTTGGAACAGTACCGGGCCAAGTTTATCCCGCAAACCATCATTTATAGTGTCGTAAAAGCTGGTGAGCATTTGTGTTGTATCGTTAAACTTTTTAAAATGGGTAATTGCCCTTGGTGCTTTTACGGCAAACCTAAAATTAGCGGGGCTCTTATCATGCCAAGTTTGTAAAAATGACAGTTGCGGAAAGCGGTAAAAGGTAACATTCAGCTCCAGTGTGCTAAAATGCTTGCAATAATGATCAAACCATTTAGTCATGGCGAGTTTTTCGGGGTAGAAGGTACCGCGCCAATGTTTATAATGAAATCCAGAGCAACCGATATGCCAATCCATATCAATATAAAAATTGGGGGGTGCTTTTGTTTGAGCTAATATAAAAACTACCTTAGCAATTTGCTAAGGTAGTTTTATGAAAAGAGTATTCCTACAACCCGTCAAAAACATAAGGTTCTTTTACCAGCGGCTTGCGTGGCATCATATCTTTTTCGATGCTGGTTTGGTAAACAAACGATGCCACAATAATAGCTGCTTGCTTTAGGTCTTCAATTTGCAGGTGGTCGTAATTATCCTGGTTACTATGGTGGGTTTTGGTTTCGTAATCTATCGGGTCCTGGATGAACTGGAAGCCGGGGATGCCTGCCCAATTGAATGATAGGTGATCTGTAGAACCTGTGTTTTTATCGGTAACGGTTTTGGCGCCAAGGTCTGCAAATGGTACAAACCATTTTTCAAATATGGGATGAATGGCAGTGTTTCCCTGGGTATAGATCCCGCGGATCTTACCGGTGCCGTTATCAAGGTTATAGTAAGCCGATACTTTCGACTGCTCAGGCTTTAACTTGTAATCCGTACCCATAAAGTGATTTTTAGCGTAATTGAATGAGCCGTAAACGCCCTGCTCTTCGCCATCCCACAAAGCAATGCGAATAGTGCGTTTTGGTTTAAGGCCAAGCGAATCTATCAACCTAACCACTTCCATCATTACAATACAACCCGCCGCGTTATCCGTAGCGCCGGTAGCAGACTGCCACGAATCGAGGTGGCCGCCGAGCATCACCAACTGCGATTTTAATTTAGGGTCGCTACCCGGAATTTCTCCAACTACGTTATAACCTTTAATGTCATCGGTGTATGTTTTTGATTGGATATTTACCGCAAGTTCTACCGGGTGGCCGCTTTGGATCAGGCGTTTAATTTTTTGTCCATCCTCATAAGCCATGCTTAGTTGGGCAATAGCGGCAGGCGCGTTTAGCTTATGCTCGGCAAAGCCCTGTACAAATACAGTACCGTTGTTGTTATTTGCCGATGCGCTGATAAGGCCTAAAGCACCGGAGTTTTTCATCAATACATCAACCCGGGTAATTATTTTAGAGTATCCCGCGTACATCGCCATTTGCTCACGGGTAACCATATAGGTATCCTTCATGTTTGCCAGTTCTTCGTCTGTTAAGCGTTGGGCCAGGGGTTTGAAACTTACGTCTTTTTTTTGGCCACCACCGCCGGCGATCAGGATGAATTTGCCTTTTAAATCGTTTGCATGTTGCGCGATGTAAATGGTATCCATCGCCTGCGCAGGGGTTATGATGGTAACCTGACCTTGCTGTATGCCGTTTGTGGCTGCGCTCCATGGGTTTGGGTAGGCCATAACGGGTTGTACATAAGGCGCTTTCATGATAATACTGAAATCCTGCAGATCCCACTGTTTACCAAAGTCGCCCCACGGTTCCATTTTGGCGTTGGTAAGTCCCCATTTGGTCATGGTTTCTACCGCCCAGGTGGCGGCACGTTTATAACCCGGCGAAGCTGTAAGCCTCGGGCCGGCCACGTCGGTTAGGTAATGTGCAATTTTAGGGATCTGCGAACTGCTCATTTCGGCACGGCGGATGCGGTTAAAAACAGCGGTATCCGGCGATTGTGCAAATGCCGAAACGCCACCAAGCAATCCCGCGGCTAATAACAGTTTTAAGGTTAAGTGTTTCATTGTTAGTGGTTAAAGTTAAGTTTTGTTAAAGCTACTGCAATGTTATTATAAGCGCAAGTTTTCTTGCTGCAATTGTGGGGATGCGGACGATAGATGAGAATTGAGCTGCGAAGTATCGCGTCTCTACGGTAAAATTATGTAGAGGCGCGATGCTTCACGTCTCCAGCTATGCATAGCGCCCTTAAACCAATTTAACATTATAACCTCTCTGCATCTGCTCAATAATTTGCACATTTGCGTAATGCATTTTTTATATCCCGCTTTTTTATTTGCATTGTTAACGCTGGCCATCCCGGTCATCATTCACCTGTTCAATTTTAGGCACTATAAAAAGGTATTGTTCAGCAATGTGCAGTTTTTAAAAGAAGTGCAGGATCAGCAGGCCAGTCGCCGTAATTTAAAAGAGCGGTTGATTTTGGCTTCTCGATTATTAGCCCTGTTTTTTTTGATTCTTGCCTTTGCCCGTCCGTACATCCCCGGTAAAGATGAAGCTACGGCAGGCAAGCAGCAGGTAGTTAGCGTTTTTGTAGATAACTCCTACTCCATGCAAACCCTCAACCCTGAGGGAAGCCTGCTTGATGAAGCCAAACAAATGGCCAAACAAATAGCCGCGGCATATAATATTAACGACCGTTTCCAACTGCTTACGCAAGATTTTGAGGGTAAACACCAGCGCCTGCTTACCGGTACCGAGTTTAATGACGCGGTAGATGCCGTAAAGATAAGCCCGCAAAGCAGGCAGCTAAGCCAAATATTGGCAAGGCAAAAAAGCTTGCTGGATATGCAGGCCGGTGCGTCAAAAAACGTTTTCATACTGTCAGATTTTCAAAGGAATATAGAAAGTAAGTCCGCCATTGCAGATGCCGGTTTCCCGGTTAACCTGTCACAATTAAAAGCTAACTCGTTACCAAACGTGGCTGTAGATTCTGTGTGGATGCTCAATGCCACGCATCGCCCAGGCGAAAGCGAAAAGATGGTGGTAAGGCTGCGTAATTATGCCGATAAAGTGGCAGAAAAGATCCCACTAAAGCTGATAGTAAACGGTGTACAAAAAGCCATCGCCAGCTTTACGGTGAAAGCGCGGTCGCCACAAACAGATACTTTGTCTTTCTCTGGTTTGGAGGGAGGGTGGCAGCGTGCCGAGATCCAGTTACAGGATAATCCTATTACGTTCGATAATAAATTCTACTTTACGTTTAACGTTACCAAGCAGCTGCCCGTATTGCTGATAAACGGGGGCACACCCAATAAATATTTAAGTGCCGTTTTTTCAACGGATGCTTTCTTCGCACCCAAACAGGTGTCCGATGGTAATGTAGATTATGCAGGGTTAAATGCTTATCCCATTATCGTGTTAAGCGATATCAAAACCGTATCGGCAGGTTTGGCGCAGCAATTAAAAACATACGTAAGCAAAGGCGGTACACTTATGGTGTTCCCGTCGATACATGCAGATCTTAATAGTTATAAAGCTTTTCTGCAACCCATTGGGGCAGCATATCCAACAGACCTGGTAGAGATACCAACCAAGGTATCTGCCATTAACCTGCAAAGCCAGATCTTTAAAAGCATTTTTGAAACATTACCACAAAACCCCGATCTGCCGCTGGTGTATAAATATTACTCTTTAAAGAGCGGCACCCACCCGGGCGAATACCTGATGAAGTTAAAAGACGGCGCTACCATGTGGCAAGGCTCAACTTCGGGCCGGGGCAGGGTTTACGTAGCTGCCGTAGCGTTAGATGAAACTTACAGCAGCCTGCCGGTGCACGCGCTGTTTGTGCCGGTAATGTTCAGGATAGCATTATTAAGCGGGCACGACCAGCCTTTATTCTACACCACAGGCAATAACGAACCGATTGAAACGGTGCCGATGCAATCGACAGAAAAGCAATTGGTAAAGTTGGTTAAGGGTGATCAAACCATTATCCCCGATGTAAGACAACAGGAGGGGAGCACCATGCTTTACCTGCCCGAACAGCTGACCGAAACCGGCATCTACGACCTTAAAAAACAGGATAGCACTGCTGCTGTTCTGGCTTTTAATGATAACCGCAACGAAAGCGACTTGAGTTATTTAACCCCTGCAGATCTGGAGAAAATATTCCCTAAAAATGCCGCGGTGCTTAACGGGAATAAACTAAATGCAGATAGTATTGCAGGTGCCGCAAAATCGGGGCTTCAATTATGGAAACTTTGTATAATTTTGGCGTTGATATTTCTGGCTGCCGAAACTTTGCTGATACGGTACTATAAAACTGGTAAAGCAAACATAACGCAACCCGCAGATATCAACTAACCCATCATAAAACAGCGCAAATGAATTTGCTAATCAAATCCGCCACTGTTGTAGACCCCGCTTCTCCGTTTAATAACAAGGTTGCCGATATCCTGATAGAGAAAGGCATCATCACTAAAATAGCTAAATCGATAGATGCTGATGTGAAATCCGTTGATGCCAAAGGTTATTATGTTTCACCGGGCTTCTTCGACCTTAACTGTAACGTTGGCGAACTTGGTTTAGAAGTAAAAGAAGATTTGCAAACAGGTACGGCAGCAGCAGCCGCAGGTGGTTTCACGGGGATAGCGCTGATGCCAAATACCCAACCCCCGGTACATTCAAAGGCCGAGGTAGAATACCTGCTTAACCGCGCCAAAGGCAATTTGGTAGATATATATCCGCTGGGTGCCATCTCTACCAAACGTGAGGGGAAAGACATGGCCGAAATGTTTGACATGTTCAAGAGCGGCGCAAAAGCTTTTACAGATGGCAACCACCCCGTGCAGGATGCCGGCCTGATGGAGCGCGCCCTGCTTTATGTACAAAACTTTGGCGCAAAGGTGATCTCTTATCCCGAAGATACCTCTATTGCCGGTAAAGCAAAGGTGAACGAGGGCGTGGTAAGCACCATGCTGGGCATGAAGGGTATCCCCGCGCTTGCGGAAGAACTTATGATAGCCCGCGACCTATACCTGGCCCAGGACACCAACTCCGAGATCCATTTTACTACCATATCTACCGTACACGCAGTAGAGCTTATCCGCGAAGCGAAACGCAAAGGGGTAAAAGTTACCTGCGATGTTGCCGCGCATAACCTAATACTCACCGATGAGGCTTTAATGGGTTTCGACAGCCTATATAAAGTTAAACCACCCCTGCGTACCCAAAAGGATGTTGATGCTTTGAGAGCAGGTTTGCAGGATGGTACTATAGACGCCATTGTATCACAGCATACCCCGCACGAAATTGAGTTTAAAGATGTTGAGTTTGAAGTTGCCGAGTATGGCATCATCGGCTTGCAAACTGCCTTTTCGCTGGCTTTGCAGTCGGGGTTAAATGCCGGGCAGATCGTAGAGAAATTAGCTATCAACCCGCGTAAGATTTTAAATATTGATCCCGCATCCATAGTAGAAGGTGCAACCGCAAACCTGGTGGTATTCAGCACCGATGGCGAGTGGTGGTACAGCCGCGAAAGCAACCGTTCAAAAAGTTACAATTCGCCATTTATGGGGCAGAACTTAAAAGGAAAAGTATTGTTAACCTGTAATAACAACAAAGTTTTAAAAAACTAAATATACAAATCATGACCGACCCGAAAGTAAGCTCAGCCGTTAACGGCGCTCTACAGGCTTTTACGCAATATGGTGGCTTTGATGCCGCAGCCCTTTCCGCTAAATTCGAAGCGGTTTTTTCGTCAGACGACGACTTTATGAGTAAAGTTGAATCGCTTGACGCCGTATTTGACGATGAACCAAAGCTGGAGGAACTTCGTGAAGTTTTCTTCGATCTGCTGATGATCAACTTTTTTAGCGAAGACGTTAAGAAACTGGACGACGATTACCTGGAAACCCCGGAGTGGGAAGCTATTGAGGAGCAAACCCTTGACCGTGGCACCGAGCTTTTAAACCTGCTTTTATATCTAAACGAGTGCGAAGATGAAGATATCGACCCGGAACTGGAAGATTATTTGAAAGAATTTTTATTAGTAGATGAGGACGAGTTTCAAGACGAATACCGCATTTACGAGCCCGTTATAGCCCACCAGATATTGATAGAAAGCCCCGTTGCTGAAGTAGCCAAAGTAGCCAAAACCATCCCGGAGGATTCTGAAGTAAAAGAGTTGTTTTACCCAATGATCTGTTTCTTTCAAAACCCGGAAGCTGGTGATGCGGATAAAAAAGCTATTGCAGAAAATGCCCTAAATAAGCCGTTTGATATGGCTGTTGTAGAAATTTTGTATAGCTTTAAATAAACCTACTATAAAACCTGTTCATTATCATGAGTGAAGATCTAAACAAATCAATTAAAAAGAATGCTATTCCGCTGGGGTTGGTACTTGGTGTAATAGTTACAGTGGTAAGTATCCTTTCATTTTACGTGATGACCTCTACAACGTCTATCATACTTATCTCTGCCGCCCCGGTTTTACTATCGGTTATAATTCCGATAGCACTGGCTGTTATATACAGTAAACAACTAAGAACAAAAATTGGTGGTTTTTGGAATTTCAGGCAGGCAACATCGGGCATCTTTATCATGTTGCTTATATCGTTTGCTGTACAATTTTTGGTTAGGGATATGCTTTTTGCTAAAGTTATAGAGCCAGACATGGTTCCGAAAATGGAAGCGTCGATGACCACCGCGGTCACCCAGATGCTCGAAAAAAGCAATGCCAGCCAAGAAGCTATTGATAAACAGGTAGACGACATTCAGAAGAAATTTGATGAGCAAAAGGCCCCAACAATTGGCAAGCAAGTACAAGCAGTTTTTATCACAATTATTTTTTTGTTTATGCTTTCTTTAATACTTGCAGCATTCCTTAAAAAGGAAGGCCATACGTTTAGCACTGATGCCGAATTAGAAAGTGACCCAACAGTATAATTGATTCCTTTAAAATATCACAAGCCCGTCTGTTATTCAGGCGGGCTTTTTTGTTGTATAGTTACCTATAAAAAGTACCCCAAGTTTACAGAGCCGCCGCTCAGGTATTTTTATATGCATTGCAATACCAAATTAAAACGCTTGCTGTATTGTATCATATCAACGAAAAAGCCGCTTCAAACTGAAGCTGCTTTCTTGTTGATATCTTCATTCAGATTACTATTTCTTCATTACCTGTTTAACAATATCGTTACCAAAGGCAAATACCATTAGGGATATCAGTAATACAAAACCTACAATTTGCGCGCGTTCCAGGAACTTATCGCTAAGTGGTTTTCCCTTTATCATCTCAACTAAAAGGAAAACGGTGTGCCCGCCATCTAATCCCGGGATAGGCAATAGGTTTGTTAGCGCTAATACCATTGAAAGAAAGCCCACAAGGCTCCAAAAACGGATCCAGTCTACATGGCTGCCGAACATTACCGCTATGCCTATAGGACTTGATATGGCCTTTCGAGCTTTAACCTGACCAGTAAATATTTTACCTATTCCCTTAGCGTTGTCGGTAAACATACCCCATGCCTTGGTAGCTCCAATAGGTAGTGATGCAAAAAAACCGTATTTAACGGTTATCTCTTTAGGCAGATCGGGCTTTGGTTTAAAACCTAAAACACCTGCTGTATCTAACTGGGCCTTAACCTGTAAGGGCGTATTGTTACGGATTATAGAAAGATCTACCTGTTTGTTTTTATTTTCATGCAACCGATCCTGCATCTGGTCAAAATAGTCTACCCGTGTACCATTAACGGCAACTATACTGTCGCCAACTTTTAAACCGGCCTTTTGTGCTCCGCCGTTAGGTGCTATCGTACCAATGGTAAATTTAATACGAGGGGCACGGTTTATAAATTCTTCGATACCAAAATCAGAAAGATCATTCAAGATGGTAGGAGGTACCTGTATGTCAAGAGTCTCATTACCTCGCTGAACGTTTAATACGGTTTTATCAAGCAGTACTTTACTGCTTATCAGGTCCTCGAACCGAACAATAGGCTTGCCATTTACCGCGTTGATCTTATCACCTGCCTTTAGGCCCATTTTGGTACCTATTTTACCCGGTACAATACCGTATTTGATATTAGCATTTGGCGTGTAGGTTTCGCCATAACGGATGGTTAACACCCAAAAAATGAAAATGCCCACTATAATATTAACGATGATACCGCCAAGCATTACAATTAAGCGCTGCCAGGCCGGTTTAGAACGGAACTCCCATGGTTGCGGCGGGCCTGCTAGTTGGTCGGTATCCATAGATTCATCTATCATACCGGCAATTTTTACATAGCCACCTAATGGTAACCAGCCAATGCCGTACTCAACACCTTTATAATTAAATTTAAAAAGACTTACTCCCCAGGCATCAAAAAACAAGTAAAATTTCTCAACCTTTATCCCAAACGCGCGGGCTGCTAAAAAGTGCCCAAACTCGTGTAGTATCACTAAAATTGAAAGACCAAGTATTAATTGGCCGGCCATTATCAAAACGCTCATCCGTTATATTTATGTATTAAGATCGTACTGCCTTTAACGGCATTTTTTGTATTAAATTTTGCGCAAATATGCGTGTTTCTTTATCAGTATTCAAATAGTCGTTTAACGATGGTGCCGGTATATAACTAATTTGCTGCATGCAGGTTTCAATTATATCGCTCATTGTTAAAAATCCTGTTTCATTATTCAGGAAAGCGGCTACCGCCACCTCGTTTGCGGCATTTATTATGCAGGGCATATTACCACCACGTTCCAAGGCATCAAAAGCGAGTTTAAGGTTACGAAAGGTAGCAAGATCCGGCTGCTCAAACGTCAGGCTTGGGTAATCAATAAAATTAAAACGCTTAAAGTTAGTTTTAACGCGGTTAGGGTAGGTTAGGGCGTACTGGATAGGCAACTTCATATCCGGCAAGCCCATCTGCGCTTTTATCGAGCCGTCCTCAAACTGCACCAATGAGTGTACAATAGACTGTGGGTGAACAATAACGTCTATCTGGTCGGCCTGCAAATCGAACAACCATTTAGCTTCTATCACTTCCAAACCCTTGTTCATTAACGATGCTGAATCTATAGTGATCTTGGCGCCCATAACCCAGTTGGGGTGTTTAAGGGCATGCTCGCGGGTCACGTTTGCCAAAAACTCGGCAGATTGGCCGCGGAACGGCCCGCCGGAAGCAGTCAGGATTATCTTTTCGATCTTATTACGCTGCTCGCCCGCGAGGCATTGGAAAATAGCCGAGTGCTCACTATCAACAGGTAAAATATTAACGCCATGTTCTTTAGCCAGGCCGGTTATGATCTCACCTGCAACCACCAGCGTTTCTTTGTTTGCTAACGCGATGTCTTTACCTGCCTTTATTGCATTGATGGTAGGCTCAAGACCTGCAAAGCCAACCATGGCGGTAAGCACCACATCGATATCCGGATGGGTAACCGTTTCTTTGATAGCCTCGTATCCGCCTAAAACTTTGGTAGGTAAATGGGCAAGGGCCTCTTTAACTTCCAGGTATTTACTTTCGTCGCAAATGATGGCGTAGGCTGGCACAAACTCAATAGCTTGCTCGATAAGTAAGTAAGCATTTGAATGTGCAGTAAGCATAAAAGCCCTGAACAACTGAGTGTTATCGCGGATAACCTCAAGTGTTTGTGTGCCTATGCTGCCTGTAGAGCCAAGGATGGCTATGTTTTTTATCTTGTCCAAATATGTATGTTATACGTCATTGCTTCGTGCCTCGCAATGACGTTGTTTTTTGCGTTTTATCTATTGTATAAACTTTTGCAATTCATCCGCTATCTTCCTGTCGTTTGACAGGCGCGGGACTTTATTTTGCCCGCCCAGTTTGCCTTGGCTGCGCATATAGTTTATAAAAGTATCCTTTTTTAAACTTCTGACTATTAAAGGTTGCAATATGTTACCCTCTATCAAGTCAAAATAGTAAATATTTTTTTGTTGAAGCGCCTTGTCTACCTTTAAAGCAAATGCTGTAATATTTTTAGGTTCTTTTCCAAACTCGATAAACCACTCGTGGTATGGTAAAGAACTATCGGCAGGGGCTACCTGCGGCGCAACGGTAAACTCAATAACGTCAACGCCCTCTTCTGTAGCAACGCCCATTAATGCCTGCTCAACTTCTTCACCAATTACATGCTCGCCAAAGGCGGAGATATAATGTTTTATGCGGCCGCTTACCACAATTTTGTAAGGTTTTTTAGATACGAATTTTACCGTATCTCCTAAACTATATCCCCATAAACCCGCGCTGGTGTTCATGATAAGCGCGTAATTTTTATCAAGCTCCACATCTTTTAGGTTGATGCGGGTTGGATTGTCATTAAAACACTCGTCTGATGGAATAAATTCGTAAAAAATGCCCGCATCAACCATCAGCAGCAATCCCTTATCCTTTTGCGAATCCTGAAAGGCGATAAACCCTTCGGATGCAGGGTAGGTTTCGATGCTATCGATCTTGAAACCGATGCTCTCCTCCATACGGGCGCGGTAAGGTTCGAAATTCACACCGCCATGCACATACAGTTTAAAGTTGGGGAAGATGTCCCTGATTTTTTTACCGCCCGATACTGCCGAGAGCCTGTCGAAATACATTTGGCACCAGGGTGGTATGCCCGAGATCAGCCGCATATCTTCATTGGCGGTTTCCTTTACAATGGCATCTACCTTTTCCTCCCAGTCTTCAATACAGTTGGTTTGGTACGATGGCAGTCGGTTCTTCAACAGATAAGCGGGTACATGGTGCGCTACAATGCCAGATAATCGCCCGGTTTGTACGCCATACTTTTCTGCCAGCACGGGGCTGCCTTGCAGGAATATCATTTTGCCGTCTACAAAGTCGGCCTTGCCTGTTTCGTGGATATAGCTTAACAGCGCATTGCGCGCGGCTTTGATATGCTCGGGCATACTTTCTTTAGAGATGGGAATATATTTGACCCCCGATGTTGTGCCCGAAGTTTTTGCAAGATAGGCGGGTTTGCCCGGCCATGTAACATTGGCCTCGCCGTTTACCACGCGGTCTATATAAGGGCGCAGTTCTTCATAGTCACGTATAGGTACTTGCTTTTTAAAATCTTCGTAGTTTTTAATCGCAGCAAAATTATGGTCGGTACCGAAAGCGGTATTTTTAGCGTCGTGGATTAGGTTGCTAAAAGTTTTTTGCTGTAATGCTACAGCATTTTGCCTTATGGTATTTAACTGCTCATTTACATACCAGGCAAATACCTTGCTTAAAGCTGCTTTTAAACCCATATTAGTTGGTTTCGGCAATATCATCATCTACATCCTGGTGGCTGTAAATTAATTTGCGATAGGTAACCGCTAAAACAATGTTTACAAAAGGGTAAGTGAACAATATGGTTAAGGATATAAGCGGATAGTATTGAGAAAGTTTTGCAGGTAAGGCTATCAATAAAATAATGATACCTAATATTAAAACTACCTTTAATATGTACCCCCTTGTAAGTTCAAAACTTTGTTTGATAGACTCTATAGGGCCTGATGCATCATCAACCACAAATGTGTTAAAAAACATAATACGGAGGGCAAGGTATAGGCCCAACACGCCAGCAACCAATTCTACAATGAGTTGTATGGTAGGGCTCTCTTCTAAATAATCTACCACTATGCCAACATTGGTTACAACAAAAGCAAACATGAAAACAACTGCAAGGTAACTCCAGACCATTTTGGCCTTTGGTATAACCTGTATAAATTCAAATTCATAATACTCGCTATCGATAACCGTAAAAATCAATTTATAAAGCCCAAGGGTAGTGTAGGCTTGTAACCAAATAAGAATAAAGGTTACAATCATTGTTCCCCAAAAATCACCGGGAGAATAAATGAGGCTAATTACAAGGCCAAGTACCCCCAGCAAAAAGAATGAAATAACCGAGTAAACTATTATAGTTACAAAGTTTTTCCTGAAGATATCCCATGCAGCCTTTACGGTATCTGCAACAGAGAACGGGTGATACATATTACGTTTTTAAGATTTTTTTAACACTACACGCTTCCAAAAATCCTGCATAAAACCTAACCCGTAGGCCGTGAGTTGCGTGAAGGCAGCTATGATGCTCAAAAATGCGATTTTTGCTGATTTATTCTTAATAAGAGAGTGAAAAAATATCAACAAAATGTAAACGCCTAACATTATGTTTAACAACATGGCTAACGGCCATTGCGCTATATTGGCAATAATGATGATCATAAAACCAAGCGTAGCTATCGCCGGGAAAAAATGTACCGGTTTAAGCGTTGCCGGGAAAAATTTGTAGATGTTGATTCGCGCCCGCCCAAAAAAATGGATCTGCTTGTAAAACTTCAAAAAATCGGTGCGGCGCTTGTGGTAAACAATGGCCTCGGGAATCAGCCCGATTTTATACCCTAACGAATGGATACGGATGCTGTATTCGATATCTTCGCCTAAACGGGTGATGATGAAACCACCTGCCTTTTCCCAAACCTGGCGCGAAATGCCCATGTTAAAGCTGCGCGGATGGAACTGCCCGATGCCTTTTTTACCACCACGGATGCCGCCTGTGGTGAAAGGGGAGGTCATGGAGTAGCTGATGGCTTTTTGTAAAGGAGTGAACGACTCATGCGCGCCATCGGGACCGCCGTAAGCATCCAGCCAGTTTGTGTTTAGCGAATCGCTTACGATCTGCAGGTAATCCGCAGGGATCAAACAATCCGAATCAAATATTACAAAGTAATCGCCCTTGGCGCGTTCAAAGCCAAAGTTGCGGGTAAAGCCCTGGCCTTCGTTGGGTTTTTCAAAATAGCGGATATCGAGCTTTCCCTCAAATCCTTTCACAATATCTTCGGCACGTTCAACAGAGCCATCTTCAATAACCAAAACCTCGAACTGCTTATAAGTTTGCAGCGTTAGGGTGGCCAGTAGCTCGGCAATTTCTTGTGGGCGATTATATAAAGGTATGATGATGGAAAAAAACATTCTTGTCAGATGTGCAGATGTGCGAATAGGCAGATGTGCAGATGTATTATTTGGTTGATGTTATAAGTTTAGATGTTAGATAGAAGCTAATTTCCATATCTTCTCATCTGCACATCTAAATAGTATCTTCTATTTGGTAATTGTTCCTGTCGTGCGAGTTGCGCGAAACCAGTTCGGCCACAAAACCAGTTAGGAATAGCTGCGAACCCAGTATAATGGCTATTAAAGCGAAATAAAATAGCGGGTTATCGGTGGGTTGCCGTGGCACAATACGGTGTGCCAGGTCGTACAGCTTTTCTGATATCAGCCAAATGGCTATCACAATACCGGCGAAGAAGCTCAATGTACCCATCGCACCAAAAAAGTGCATAGGGCGTTTGCCAAATTTGCCTACAAAAAATATAGATAGCAGATCTAAAAAGCCGTTGATGAACCTTGTCCACCCAAATTTGGTTTTGCCGTATTTGCGGGCACGGTGCTCTACTACTTGCTCGCCAATTTTGGTAAAGCCCGCCCATTTGGCAATAACCGGGATATAGCGGTGCATTTCGCCATAAACCTCAATGTTTTTTACAACGGCGTTGCGATATGCCTTTAACCCGCAATTAAAATCGTGCAGGTTATTGATGCCACTCATTTTACGTGTAGCGGCGTTAAATAGCTTAGTGGGTATGGTTTTGGTTAATGGGTCGTAACGTTTTGCCTTCCAGCCCGATACTAAGTCATATTTGTCTTCGGTAATGCGGCGGTAAAGTACGGGGATCTCATCCGGACTGTCTTGCAGGTCGGCATCCATGGTAATTACTACGTCGCCTTTCGCAGCTTCGAAACCAATGTTTAAAGCTGCAGATTTACCATAGTTGCGCCTGAATTTAAAAGCTTTTATAAAAGGGTTGTTCTCTTTTAGCTTCACGATCATGTCCCAGGAGCCATCTTTGCTGCCATCGTCAACCAGGATAATTTCATAGGTGTAATTATGGTCGGCCATTACGCGGCTTATCCAGGAGGTAAGCTCAGGTAACGATTCAACCTCATCGTAAAGTGGTACTACTACTGATATATTCATTTATGGAGTAAACCTTTTTAAAGGTATCTGCAAAAATATAAAAATTAAGGATTGATTAAGTAACATTCATCAAACGCAAAATCAAATCTAAATATCTTGCTAAGAGACAACTTCTTAAAAGAAGGTATCGTAAATGTGCTTTTTTCTAAACCAACCCCAATACCTTACTTGTCCTTGCCCTTGTAGCATCGGCGAGTGCCTCGTCGGTAGTTAGCGATCGCCCGTAAGATGGGATCATCTTTTTGAATATAGTTTGCCATGCAGCCGTTTGTGCCTTATCTTTAAAGCAACGGGTTATCAGGTCAACCATAATAGGTACAGATGTTGACGCGCCCGGCGATGCACCCAACAGCGCGGAGATACTGCCATCCGCACTTGTTACCACCTCGGTACCAAACTCGAGCACACCCGTATGTTTAGCATCTTTTTTAATGATCTGCACACGCTGGCCTGCAATGTCTAACACCCATTCATCCGCTTTAGCCGCAGGAAAGTACTCCTGCAAAGCTTTAAGCCTATCGGTAGGGGATTGCAGAACCTGGCTAATAAGGTATTTGGTCAGTGCCATATTATCGCGCCCTACGGCCAGCAATGGTAAAATATTATTTAATTTAATAGATGTAAAAAGATCAAACAACGAGCCTTTTTTAAGGAAACGGGTAGAAAAGCCTGCATAAGGCCCAAAAAGCAACGCTTTTTTCCCATCTATGATCCGGCTATCCAAATGTGGAACAGACATTGGTGGCGAACCTACCGATGCTTTGCCGTAAACTTTTGCCTCGTGCTGTTTAATAATCTCCGGGTTATTGCAAACCAGCCATTGCCCGCTTACCGGGAAACCGCCAAAGCCCTTGCTCTCCGGTATGCCTGTTTTTTGCAGGAGGTGCAATGCACCTCCGCCTGCGCCTACAAAAACAAATTTGGCGTTCAGTTCGCGTTTATTTCCACTGATGCGGTCGCTTACTTTTATTTTCCAGCTGTTGTCCTTGTTGCGTTTAATATCATTAACATCATGGTTAAGGCTTAATGTAACGCCCGGTTTTTGCTGTAGCTTGCTAACTAAGCTACGCGCAAGCGAACCAAAGTTAACATCTGTACCAATTTCCATAAATGTAGCCGACACATTATGCCCGCCATCGCGGCCATCCATTATCAATGGTGCCCATTTCTTAATTTGCGCATGGTCTTCAGAATATTCCATGCCTTTAAAAAAGTGATGCTGTACCAATGCGTCGCGGCGTTTTTTTAGGTAATCAACATTGTCATCACCCCAAACAAAACTCATGTGCGGTATTTTGCTGATGAAGATTTGCGGAGAATCCACATAACCGTTCTCGACCAAAAACGACCAAAATTCTTTGGTGATTTCAAACTGCTCGGCAATTTTAATCGCCTTTATAATTTCTATCGAGCCATCTTTACGCTGCGGGGTGTAGTTAAGTTCGCAAAAGGCAGAGTGCCCTGTACCGGCGTTGTTCATCGCGTCAGAACTTTCGGCGGCAACGGTATCAAGTCGTTCAAATATCTCTATCGTAAGATCGGGCTGCAGCTGTTTAAGCATCACCCCAAGTGTTGCGCTCATAATACCCGCGCCAACCAAAACTACATCAACCGTTGTGTTAAAAACTTTGCCGTTATTCATGTTACTATTGAATGCTAAAGATACATTCAAATAAATTATTTGACTGATTATACCTCTTGTAAACTAATTAAATGATATAAAGTTTACACTCATTGCAATGGAGTCGCGACACTGCGGTGTAATTACTATATGATATTCAGAAGGCAATTTTACTAAAATTTCTATAAAAAGCCTCATAGTACAAGCAGGTTTTTGTAACTGCCTGTTATGCTTGCTATAACACAAATTGCTTGTGTGCGTGTTATAACAAAACAATTATAATAGGTATGAATAAGTCGATCGTTAAATTAATAATCCCGGCAATTATTGTTATGATGGCAGCCTGCCAAAATAATAAGCCTAAGCCAACATCAGCAGATGGAAAAACGGCTGTAACCATAAACGGCAAAAAAGACAGCGTGCTTAACAATCCGGAAAAAAATTATGGTAATGCAACCGTTGCCGACCCTTGTGTTAAATGCCTGATAAAGGTTATACAGGCAACCGGAGATTATAAAAAGGTTATAGCAAATAAACCGGCCGATAAAATAAGTTACGTTGTTAATTGGGATAACGGGAGCAAGGATGCCGATACTGTTGATGTTAAAAACGCGGCAATTAATAGTATTAAAATAGATATAATTGAAAACGTTGCCGTTAAAAATAAAATTGCAACGTTTAATTACAATAATAAGCTATCAAGATTGTCTTTTGTTAGCGAAGATGCCATTATTGATGAGAAAATTAGCGAACAGGATCTTAAATTGATAAGAAATAAATGTTTTTGGGGCGTAGCTTCAAGTAAATAGTTTAAATAAGAAAAATGGCGGCGTAATCATTAAGTTGATTGCGCCGCTTTTGTTTTATGTGTAATTATTATGCAAGCATAACTTATTAGTACATTAAAATAGTAGTCGTTTAATGGATTTCTGAATTATTCAAGTGATTTATTGTTAATTTTTATAAAATTTATAAATATTGCTATGAAATTTATAAAAATAATTTAAATTCGCAGTGTAAACTATGACTGATCTTATAGGTAACTAATATTTAAACTTAAAAAAATTACAAATTAATCATTAAAATGGCAACTAAACTCGAGTACATCTGGCTTGATGGCTACAAACCAACCCAAAGCCTGCGTAGTAAAACAAAAATTGTTAAATCTTTTAGCGGTAAAGTAGAAGATTTGGATAACTGGAGCTTTGATGGTTCCTCAACTGAGCAAGCACCGGGTGGTTCTTCAGATTGTATTTTAAAGCCGGTATTTACTTGCCCGGATCCACAGCGTAAAGATGCACACCTTGTAATGTGTGAGGTTTTGGATTCGAAAGGACAGCCACATGAGTCTAACGGCCGTGCGCTTATCCAGGATGATGATAACGATTTTTGGTTTGGTTTTGAGCAGGAGTATTTCCTTTGGGACCCTGAAACTAACAAACCACTTGGTTTCCCTAAGGGTGGTTACCCCGGCCCACAGGGCCCGTACTACTGTTCGGTAGGTGCTAACAACGCTTACGGCCGCGATATTGTTGAAGAACACTTAGATGCTTGTTTAGAAGCAGGCTTAAATGTTGAAGGTATCAACGCTGAGGTTGCCGCAGGCCAATGGGAATTCCAGATCTTCGCTAAAGGCGCTAAAGAAGCTGGTGACCAGATTTGGGTTGCACGTTACCTATTAGAAAGAATCGGCGAAAGCTATGGTGTTGCTATCAATTGGCATTGCAAACCGTTAGGTGAATTAGACTGGAACGGTTCTGGTATGCACGCTAACTTCTCTAACACTTTGTTACGTACAGCCAACAGCGAAGCTAAGTTTAAAGCAGTTTGTGAGGCGTTCCGCCCTGCGGTTGCAGAGTGTGTTGCTGTGTACGGTGCTTACAACGAGCTACGTTTAACCGGTAAACACGAAACAGCATCTATTAATGATTTCAGCTACGGCGTATCTGACCGTGGTGCATCTATTCGTATCCCGTTATACGCGGTAGATCACAACTGGAGTGGTTACTTAGAAGATCGTCGCCCTAACTCGGCAGCAGATCCGTATAAAGTAGCAGCAGTTATTATCAAAACTGTAAAAACAGCAAAAGTTTAATACCCTATACCTCTTTACTAATCCCCCGTGTTTAATTACCGGGGGATTTTTTTGCTATGTAATCGGTGTAATTGCCTGATGCTATTATGGGCAAACCATCTACCGAAAGATTATATAGGTAAACCCAAGCATCAACAGCTCCATTTTGTGTATCGATATATTGCATTTCCCGGATATATAAGTTAGGCTGTTCCTGCCCGGGCCCAACGCCCTCGTAATCGTCAATTACTTTAAGGTTTCGTTCGGGGTGATGAAGTTTATAGATGCTGCCGTGGACAAAGCTTTGAGCCTCGGCACCAATAATCAACCCGGGATATTCCCCGGTATCGTAAAGCACACCTTTTATCTTACCCATAGATGCGTATGTGCAGTTTTGTTTTAGGTAATTGGCAAACGGGTTTCCGGGTTGTAGGAGGGTACCGTAAACGAAAAGGAGATGGGTCATGGGAATAAAGTTAGCGAAATTTACTCACCCCGCAGCACTACGTGCGCGACCCTCTCAGCTTTGCAAAGAGAGTGAAAATATCTTAGTACTCCTTTCCGTAGGCGAAGAGAGGGTAGTCGAGCGAAGCAATGACGGGTGAGTAGATAGTAGATTTTAATATAATCCCCCACATATTATTTATCTTGCTTAAATTGGCATTTTATACCACTTACCATGAATACGGAACAGGTTATCACTTATATCAAAGAGAACAACATTCAAAAAGTAAAATTCGCCTTTGCCGATATCGATGGCATTTTGCGTGGCAAAGTGATCAGCACGCAGAAGTTCTTAGACGGGTTGCAAAGCGGATACGGCTTTTGCGATGTGGTTTTTGGGTGGGATAGCGGCGATGTTACTTATGATAATGTGGAGCTTACCGGCTGGCACAGTGGCTACCCGGATAAGCAATGTTATATAGATTTATCTACCATGCGTAACGTGCCCTGGGAGGATAATATCCCATTCTTTCTGGCAGACTATACCGGCCCCAAAGGCGATGCTTTGCCGGCCTGTCCGCGTAGCTTGCTCAGGCAAATTGTAAAGCAGTGCGATGATATGGGTTACCATGCCGAGTTTGCGCAGGAGTTTGAATGGTTCAACTTTAGGGAAACGCCGCAAAGCCTGCAACAAAAAGGGTTTGCTAATATGGAGCCATTGTCGCCGGGGATGTTTGGATATTCTACACTACGCACCTCGCAAAACAGCGCCTTTTATTACGACCTGTTTAATTTGCTTACCCAGTTTAATATCCCGATAGAGGGCATCCATACCGAAACCGGCCCTGGTGTTTACGAAGCAGCGATCATGCATTCAGAAACTTTAGATGCTGCTGATAAAGCCGTTTTATTTAAAACCGCTGTTAAAGAAATTGCCTACAAGCACGGCATTGCCGCAACATTTATGGCCAAATGGAACCAGGAATTGCCCGGCTGCAGCGGCCACGTTCACCAAAGCCTGTGGACTAAAGATCAAAGCGATAACCTATTTTATGACGGTAACGACGTAAACAAAATGAGCGAACTGCATAAGCAATACCTTGCCGGGCAGTTGTATTGTATGCCGCATTTGCTGCCGATGTACGCACCAACCATTAACAGTTATAAACGCCTGGTAGAAGGTGCCTGGGCGCCAACTACCATTACCTGGGGTGTAGACAACCGCACAACCGCTCTGCGCGTTATCAATGCCTCGAAAGCCTATACCCGTTTAGAAACCCGTATCCCCGGATCGGACACTAATCCATACTTAGCTATTGCGGCAGCGCTTGCTTCGGGTTTGTACGGTATTAAAAATAAGATGAACCTTGGTATTGCAGCAACTGTTGGCAACGGCTATCAAAACAAAGCAAACGGCAGCCTGCATGCCAACCTGTTTGACGCCGCCACTGCCATGCAAAAATCAGCAGTAGCTAAAGAACTGTTCGGCGAAGGTTTTGTGCAACACTTTACTCAAACCCGCCTGTGGGAACACCGCCAATACGCCAAAAGCGTAAGCGACTGGGAGCTGAAAAGGTATTTTGAGTCGATTTAATTGTCTTGACTGCAGTTAAAATAAACTTTTAGTATCTATGCAATTATAAACCAATCCCGGTAATGGACTTTCATCTTATTATAAGATCTGCTTGGGCAGAGTACGACAAATCTAAAACTATTAGAGATATCGTTGATATCAGCGCGATGGTTTCTACCAACCACGTGTACCGCATTACTTTTGACGACGAGGATATTATTATAGCTAAACTATCCTTCTTTGGTAAGTTTGAGCATTTTAAGGAAGATCACCGTATTATCCAGTCGCTGTCAAACAACCTGCTTTATCCGTTCGAGAACCTGCTGTCTAAATCGTTATTGAAAAACAACCGTGTTTATGTTTATCGCTATAAACAGGGCAAAAACGATGCCTGGGTAGTGTTTTATAATCCAACAAGGATAATGGACAGCATGCCCCGCCGCCTTGATGATGATATGATCAGGAAGCTTGGCTCGCAACTGGGCAAGTTCCACAAAGCATGTTCACGGATAAAGAATGTGCTGCCAAAATCATCCAAAACACTGCGTACCGATATTTACGACCTGCAACGCCAACTGGAAAAAGACGAACGCAAGTTTGGCTCGCGCATGCAGGTGGATCTTTTGAAATATCATTGCGAGCAGTTCTTAAAGAACAGGTCGCGGTACAACATGAGCTCGTTCGAGATCATTCCGGTATTTATCGATTGGAACATCGGCAATTTCTCGGTAACGCCTGATCTTGACCTGTACTCGCGCTGGGATTACGATTGGTTTAGGATGAGCTACCGTTTACTTGATTTTTACTTTTTCAGCCGTGTAGTATCTGATGCAGGCGACCGTACTGTGTTCAGTTATGTAATTGGACCGATGATGGAAGACAGGTTTATTACCTTCTTGAAGGAATACCACAAGGTAAACCCCGTTACCGCTGATGAGATCCGTTTCCTGAAAGAGGCTTACCGTTTCTTTATACTGAACTATGTTATTAAAGATGGTAAATATTTTTTTAACGAACAATACGCCAAAAAACTACAGGCTGAGGCTATGGAGATCTACCTGCCATCAGTTGACAGGGATTTCGACGCCGAGGTAATTATAAAAGCTTTAGGATTATAATTATACACTGAATGAAACGCATTGAGGATTTTAAATCGATAATAGACCGTTACGAAATCATATTTTTTGATGCATTTGGAGTGCTTAAAACCCACAGCGGCCTGGTGCCGGGAATAGAGCGCACCTTTGAGTACCTCAAAGAACAAAATAAAGAATATTATATTGTAACCAACGATGCATCGCGCAGCCCCGGGCAACTTGCTCAATCATACCATGATAAGGGCCTTTACGCCGTAACGTCCGACAGGATCATTTCATCCGGCCAGTTAACTAAGGAGTATCTGGAGCTAAAGGTAAATGACGGATATGTAGCTTATTTGGGTACTTCAGAGTCGGCGCATTATATTGAAAGTGCGGGACTTAAAACCCTGCCCGTTAGGGATGTGAATAGCACCAATATCGATAAGGTAAATGCCCTGATATTTATGGATGATGAAGGTTTTGATTGGTTTGAAGACCTAAATAAAACCGTTAACCTGCTACGTAAACGTACCATCCCGGCCATAGTTGCCAATACAGATTATGCCTATCCTGTGTCAAAAACCGATGTAGGTATCGCAATTGGTGGTTTGGCGCAAATGATAGAGACAATTGTAGGAAAAAGGTTTATTAGGTTTGGTAAACCCGACTCGCAAATGTTTATGTTTGCTTATGACCTAATACGGGAGTACCGCACCATTAGCAAAAAGCAAATTGTAATGGTGGGCGATACCCTTCAAACAGATATTATTGGTGGTAATAAATTTGGGCTGGATACCGTATTGGTGCTAACGGGGAATACCCAACATACTGATTACCAAAACCGTATTGAGGCAACCGGCATTGTGCCAACCTTTATTTGTGATAGCGCCGTATTAGGGCCTGATGCATTAGCTTTATGACCTAATGTAGTGGCCTATAATGTTAAACCTATGAGAAAAACTTTAAGTGTATTGTTGACAATTTTAATATTGCATGCAGTACCGGCCTTAAGCCAACAAAAAACATTTACTAATCCGCTTAAATCATCGGGACCGGATCCATGGGTAATATACCGTGGTGGGTATTACTATTACACAAACACCTCGCGAGATAGCCTGGTGCTTTGGAGAACAAAAAATATGGCCGATCTAAAAACTGCCGAGCGCAAAGCAGTTTGGGTACCGCCCGCAGCAACGCAGTATTCAAAAGAGCTTTGGGCACCCGAACTACATTACTTAAAAGGTAAGTGGTATATGTATTTTGCTGCCGACGATGGCGACAACAACCACCACCGCATGTATGTGATAGAAAACTCATCGCCCGACCCGCTGCAAGGCGAATGGACGTTTAAAGGCCAGGTGGGCGACGATACCAACAAATGGGCAATCGACGGTTCGGTGTTTACGCACCAAGGCCAGCTTTACATGATTTGGGCGGGATGGCAGGGCGACTATAACGGCCAACAGGATATTTACATTGCAAAATTGAAAAACCCATGGACAATAGACGGTAAACGGGTCAAGATTTCCAGTCCGCTTTATGATTGGGAAAAATTTGGCGATCTGGGCAAGAACAGCAACCCGCCGCATGTAAATGTGAATGAAGGACCCGAGGTGCTGAAGCACGGCAATAAACTATTTCTTATCTACTCGGCCAGCGGCTGTTGGACAGATTTTTATGCCTTTGGTATGCTCACGGCATCAGCCAATAGCAATTTAATGGATGTGCGGTCGTGGAAAAAATCAACAAAACCGGTTTTTAAAAGTTCAATTAAGAATGGAGTGTATGCGCCGGGGCATAATTCGTTTTTCAAATCTCCGGATGGGACGGAAGATTGGATCATTTATCATGCAAATTCAAAACCGGGGCAGGGCTGTGGAGGCTTTCGTTCGCCAAGAATGCAAAAATTTACCTGGAACAAAGATGGGTCGCCAAATTTTGTTGAGCCGGTTAAAGAAAATACGGTATTAGCCATACCATCGCAAAGCAAAAACAAAAACCAATAATTATAAAATTTATGAGAAACACATTTAATAAACCAACTTTGGCGCTCGCGCTTGCAGGCAGCATGCTATTTGCAGCCTGCAATCAATCTGCTAAAAA
The DNA here is from genome assembly GCF_054057495.1 of Mucilaginibacter sp. UYNi724. Lineage (NCBI taxonomy): Bacteria > Pseudomonadati > Bacteroidota > Sphingobacteriia > Sphingobacteriales > Sphingobacteriaceae > Mucilaginibacter > Mucilaginibacter sp. UYNi724. The sequence continues at coordinate 64,674 of NZ_JBSRZI010000002.1, forward strand.
AACTACATCAACCATGACCGACAGTACAACAGCTACACCCAAATTACCATCTGCAGCCGCTTTCGAAAAAAACATCAATGGCAAGCAAGCGCATTTATATATCCTTAAAAATAAAAATGGGGTAGAAGCCGCGGTAACCAATTATGGCGGCCGTATTGTAAGCTTGTTGGTGCCCGATAAGCATGGCAACCTAACTGATGTGATTTTAGGTTTTGAAAGTGTAGACGGTTTTATAGGTTCTAAAGAACCTTACTACGGCGCAACTATTGGCCGCTACGGCAATCGCATTGCTAAAGGTAAATTTAAGTTAGATGGTAAGGAATATACCCTGGCTACGAACAACGGACCTAACACGCTACATGCCGGCCACCCGGGTTTCCAGGAAGTGGTTTGGGATGCCAAACAGATAGACAGCGCAACCTTAGAGTTAAGCTACTTAGCTAAAGATATGGAAGGCGGTTTCCCGGGTAACCTTAATGTTAAAGTTACCTATCAGATAACTGACGATAACGCTATGAAAGTGAGCTACTCGGCCACTACCGATAAATCTACCGTAGTAAACTTAACCAATCACGCGTTTTTTAACCTTAATGGAGAAGGTAGTGGTACTATATTAGATCACTTGGTACAAATTGCTGCCGATGATTACACCCCTGTTGACAGCACATTGATCCCGACAGGGAAAGTAGAGGCAGTTGCCGGTACACCTTTCGATTTTACAAAGGCCACCAAAATCGGTGAGCGCATCAACGTTGAAAATGTGCAGCTAAAAGACGGTAAAGGTTACGACCATAACTTTGTACTAAGCAAACACGATATCACCACACCCATCGCTACCGTTATTGGCGACAAAAGCGGCATCAAGATGGAAGTATTTACCGAAGAGCCCGCTTTGCAGTTTTACAGCGGTAACTTTATGCAGAGCCAAAACGCAATGAAAGGCGGCAAGAAGGATGAGTTCCGTACATCCTTTGCAATGGAAACACAGCATTACCCGGATTCTCCAAATCAACCAACATTCCCGTCGACAGAATTAAAACCTGGCCAAACTTATAAAACACAATCGATATACAAGTTTTCGGTGGTAAAATAACTTCCTAAAGGCGTGATACTTCGCGTCCTTTATTTAAATTGCACCAGAGATGCGACAATCGCGTCTCTTTTACGTTTAAACTATCAAATGCTTTTAGATAACCACGGGCGAAAGATCAATTACCTGCGGCTGGCCGTTACCGACCGCTGCAACCTGCGCTGCTTTTACTGCATGCCCGAGGAGGGATTGGACTGGCTATCGCGCAAGGAGCTGATGACCTACGAAGAAATGCTACAGGCTTGTACGTTATTGGTAAAAATGGGGATCGAAAAAATCCGCATTACCGGTGGCGAGCCTTTTGTACGTAAGGATATTATGCAGCTGCTTACCGCGCTTTCAAAACTCGACGGTTTAAAAGAGCTTAGTTTAACAACAAATGGAGTTTTAACCGCGCCACATGTAAGCGATTTAAAAGCGATAGGCGTGCAGTCTGTTAACCTGAGCCTTGATACCTTGGACGCGAACCGCTTTTTTGCGATAACCCGCCGTGATGAATTTGCCAGTGTAATGCAAACCATGCACGCCTTATTAGCACACGATGTTGAGGTAAAGATAAATGCCGTGATGATGGAGGGGAAAAACACACAGGACATCATCCCGTTGGTGCAATTAACCAAAGACTTGCCGGTGAGTGTCCGCTTTATTGAAGAAATGCCTTTTAACGGCGACGGGCACAGCCATAGCGGTATCGTGTGGGATTATGTAAGGATTTTTGATGAGATCCGAAAAACTTTCCCGGAGATCCAAAAAATGGCCGACCCGCAATTTTCAACTTCATACAACTACCAAATACCGGGGCATCAGGGCAGCGTAGGTATCATAGCAGCGTATTCGCGTACATTTTGCGGCACCTGCAACCGCATCCGCATAACGCCGCAGGGCACGCTTAAGAATTGTTTATACGATGATGGGGTGCTTAATATTAAAGACCTGATGCGCCTGGGTATGGATGATATAAAACTTGAGGCCACATTAAGGCAAGCGTTTAATGTGCGCGAAAAAGATGGCTGGGAAGCCGAACGTAAACGTTTTGAGAACTCGAACTTCCACGAATCTATGGCTACAATTGGGGGTTAATAACTCAACAATATGATAACGGTAGAAAAAGCCGAAGATATAGTACTCGCCCAATTAAAAGATTACGGTACCGAAACCGTGCCTTTTGAGCTGGCTTTAGGCTATGTTTTAGCGGAGGATATTAAAGCCGACAGAGACCTGCCACCTTACAACCGCGTAACCATGGATGGTATCGCGATATCCTATAAAGCCATTGTAAAGGGGATAAGCACTTTTAAAATTAAAGCAACCCAGGCAGCTGGCGAACAACCTGTGGATATTGAAAGCCCCGATGAATGTATCGAGATCATGACAGGGGCAGCCTTATCATCAACTGTTGATACTATTATCCGCTACGAGGATCTGGATATACAAAACGGAATTGCCACACTACGGGTTAACAACGTAAAGCAATACCAAAATGTCCATTCAAAAGGGAAAGATAAAAGGCACGGCGAGGTTGTTGCGGCTACTGATCAGCAGGTAACCCCGGCTATTATAAGCCTGGCGGCATCTGTTGGTAAAGCAACATTGTTAGTTAAAAAACTGCCGCGGGTGATGATCATATCATCGGGTGATGAATTGGTGGATGTAGCAAATAGCCCATCCGAATACCAGATCCGCAGGTCGAATAATTATACAGTTAAAGCCATCTTAAAACAATGCGGATTGGATGCCGATATGCTTCACATCCCGGATGATCCCGAAATAACCAGACAGCAAATAGCCAATTGCCTGCAAAACTACGATGTTGTACTACTTAGCGGTGGCATCAGCATGGGTAAATTCGACTACATCCCGCAGGCACTTGAGGATATGCAGGTGAAAAAGCTGTTTCATAAAGTGCAGCAACGCCCGGGCAAGCCCTTTTGGTTTGGCAGGCATGATAATGGTGTACTTGTTTTTGCGTTCCCGGGTAACCCGGTGGCTACGTTTATGTGCGTGCACCGCTATTTCCTGTTATGGTTAGATGCAACACTCGGCTTACAGGCAAAGCAACCTGTGTATGCCCAACTTGCCAGGGATTATACCTTTTTACCACCATTAAAATATTTCTTACAGGTAAAGCTTAATTTTACAGAACAGGGGATATTATCTGCCACACCGATAGAAGGCAATGGCTCCGGCGATTTTGCTAACTTAGCAGATACCGACGCCTTTATGGAGCTGCCATTAGAACGCAATGAGTTTAAAGCGGGAGAGGCGTTTAAGGTTTGGAGCTTCTGAACCGGGATTTGTGTCAAATAATTAAACTCAACGGTGAAATCATTTAAACAACGCTGCGATAAAAATTAGTATCAGTGGAATCAAAATTTAGTCATTTAGACAAAGACAATAATCCAGTAATGGTGGATGTTTCCGAAAAACAGGTTACACACCGCACGGCAACCGCGCAAAGTATTGTGGTGTTGCCAGATGAGGTTTTACAGCTTTTGGCAGATGGTGAATTACACAGTAAAAAAGGCCCCGTGTTTCAAACTGCCATCATCGCCGGGATTATGGCTGCAAAAAAAACAGGTGATCTAATCCCGCTTTGTCACCCTTTGGGGATGGATAACTGCAAGGTTACTATTGCATTATCGGCCGGCAATGAAGTGGTTATTGAATGCACGGCAAGCATTAGTGCTAAAACAGGGATAGAAATGGAAGCACTGGTTGGTGCCTCTATTGCAGCATTGACCATTTACGATATGTGTAAGGCACTGAGCCATGATATCGTGATAAAAGAAACCAAACTGATCTCAAAAACAGGGGGTAAGCGTGACTTTAAACGAACATAAAAAACACACCAATATAACACGGCCGGCCAATGGCAACTTTGCCCGTAACGAATGGGCGATAATGGGCGGACCATGCACGGTTATCAAGTTTTTGGCCGAACAGGTAATAACCGCCCTTACGCCGCAATATGAATGCGCTTACGCGGATACATCACATAACGATGATATGGTAGGTCTGCCGGGCAAACTAGCAAGCGGTGCGGCCTTAGAATATACCGATCAGTTAAATCATGCTCAGCTTAATTATAAAGCCCCATTAACGGCTTTTAAACAGCGGGAACTATTCTCGGCTATGGACTTGGTTTTGGTTAATGGCAATCATCAGCGAGGTAAGGCGCAGGTGGTAATAATTGATGCAGACAAGAAAGCATCGCTGCAAAAGCGGGAAGGGCAGCTTACCAATGTGCAGCTTTTTCTTTTTGCAGAAAATGCAGAAGGTGTGTTTGATTTTATAAAAGATGCTATCCCTAATTGGGAAAAGATACCTGTGTTGAGCTTGAATAATGATACGCTTCGAATTATAGACTTTTTTAGGGAAAAACTACAACAAACCAAGCCCATATTAAACGGCCTGGTATTGGCCGGAGGTAAAAGCATCCGTATGGGCACTGATAAAGGGTCATTAAATTGGTACGGTAAAGAGCAACGTTATCACCTGGCCGATCTGCTTAAAAAGCATTGCGATCAGGTATATATTTCTTGCAGGGATGCGGAGCAACAGCAGGAGGTGTCCACGGATTATTTGACCTTGCCCGACACCTTTACCGGCCTTGGGCCTTACGGTGCTATTCTCTCAGCTTTTCGCGATCAGCCTGATGCAGCATGGCTGGTTGTCGCATGCGATCTGCCTTTGGTGGATGCGAATGTGATACAGTATTTGGTTGATAACCGTAACATGGCAACCATTGCAACCGCATATCAAAGTAACTATCAGGACTTTCCTGAACCATTGATAACTATTTATGAGCCAAAAAGTTATCCTATTTTACTTCAATTTTTAGCACAGGGATATTCTTGCCCGCGTAAGGTGCTTATTAACAGCGATGTTAATGTGCTGATAGCGCCTGACCAGGAGGCGTTGGCAAACGTAAACACACCCGAAGAACTGGAGAGGATCAAACGCTTCCTCCATCAAAAAACAGCTACCAACAATGCACCCTGATCTGTTGAGATATAGTTGCCAGTTGGCCTTGCCCGGCTTTGGCGAAACCGCGCAAGCTTTGTTGCAACAGGCAAAAGTGCTGATTGTAGGTGCAGGTGGTTTAGGCTGCCCTGCCGCGCAATACCTTACATCAAGTGGAGTAGGCACCATCGGCATTGCCGATTTTGATACAGTATCAGTAAGTAACCTTCATCGGCAGATTTTATACGGCCCGGATGACGTAGGGAAACTAAAAGCCGAAGTAGCTTGCGAACGCCTGCAAAAGCAAAACCCGGATGTGAGGTTGATACCGTTTACTGATAAAACAACTTCAAATAACGTAATTCCGATATTTGACAACTACGATGTTATAGTTGATTGTACCGACAATTTTGAAACGCGATATTTACTCAATGATGCCGCGGTGATTTTAGGCAAGCCTTTGGTTTACGGGGCTATTTATCAATATGAAGGGCAGGTTGCTGTTTGGAATACAAAGAACCCGGATGGTACATCATCGCCTAACTATCGGGATCTATATCCACAGGTAGATGCTGCACAGATCCCAAATTGCGCAGTGGGAGGCGTAATACCTACACTGGCGGGGATAATTGGTTGTATGCAAGCTAATGAGGTAATTAAGCTTATTACCTACACAGGCAAAGCACTTACAGGAAAAGTTTTGATATTTGACGCCCAAACTATGCAAAGCCGCATCATTAAACTTGGTGCATCAACTAAAACAAAGATCTCCGCTTTGGCGCAGCATTCAGAAATCCCGAGCATTTCTGCTGCGGAAACTAAACAAGGTATAGCAAGTCGTACGCTCGAATTAGTAGATATTCGCACCGACCAGGAACGTGACGAGTACAACATCGGCGGCATGCACTTCGAACTGGATGAATTAGAAGATAACCTCGATGAATTTCAGCATGACAAAACCTACGTATTTTATTGCTCATCAGGCAAAAGAAGCGCGGAAGCTATTAAATTACTTCTACAGAAATTGCCGGGAGTAAAAGCGTATTCGTTAGAAGGTGGATTGGGAGGGTGGAACCGATAACTGTGTCACTTCGACGAGCGTAGCGACGGGCAAGCACGCAGTTATTCCACAATCACAACTATGGATGCGCAGCTACCCAAACCTCGCCATCGTCAAAAAACTCCTTTTTCCAGATAGGTACCGTTTGTTTTAGGGTATCAATGATGTATCGGCAAGCCTCAAATGCGGCATCCCTGTGCGCGGCAGATACTGCAATAATTACGGGTATCTCGCCGATTTGTAGTGTACCCACCCGATGGTGGATAAGTATCCTTTGTACCGGCCATTGCTCGAAAACCTCTTTGGTTATCGTCCGCATTTCTTTGATAGCCATCGGCTTATATGCTTCAAATTCAAGTTTTAATACAGTGCGGCCTTTGGTAGCATTACGCACCGTCCCAATAAAAACATCGATCCCTCCGGATTCTGGCGACATTATCCAGTCAATGCATTGCTGGGTGTTTAAAGGTTCGGAATGTATTTCTATTTGGGTTTGCATTTATCCTCCGCTTACCGGTGGTATAATCGCCACCTCGTCACGTTGTCTTAATAGTCCGCCGTCTTCTGCATATTCGTTATTTACGGCAACCATATAGCTGGCAAGCTTTTTCAGTCGCGGATATTGCGTTTCTAAACTGCTTTTTAAGTCAGCAGTGGTAGCAGCCGCGGCTAAATCAACCGTTATAGATGGCCCCCCGAAAATATCTTTGGCAATGCCGAATGCGAGCACCGTTATCTCCATGATGCAAATATGCAACAATCTTGTTCATAACCTGCATTTACACAATTTGGTTGCGTAATTATCCGAACAATCTTTACTACTGAATTGTATATTTGATTATGGCCAACAATGCTGTACAGCACTTACAGGTTACCCGGGTGACAGGTAGCGATTCCGAAGACGTTTCGGATGCGATAGCTATCGAGGAACCTTTAGAGATTCGCCTGGAATATGGCCCGGCAGGGGAGCGTAAAATCCAAAACATATCGGTAACTATGCGCACTCCCGGTAACGATGCAGAATTGGCGACAGGTTTCCTTTTCACCGAGGGTATCATTAAAAGCATATCTGCCATACAAACAGCCGAACATTGCTTTATAGCCTGTGCGGAGAACCGCGAGAATGTGATACAGATATCACTATCAGAAAACGTCATTCCAAACCTGCAAAATACCGAACGTAATTTTTACACGACATCCAGTTGCGGGGTTTGCGGCAAGGGCTCAATAAATGCTATACGTACCGTAAGTAATTATACTGATATAAAAACGAATGGTAACTTTATCTCAACAGACATATTAATAACCCTACCTGGAAAATTACGAGATCATCAAAAGGTATTTGCCTATACCGGCGGATTACACGCTTCGGCATTATTCACTCCAAGTGGTGAATTGCTTTTTCTTCGCGAAGATGTGGGCAGGCACAATGCGTTGGATAAGCTGATCGGCGCAGCCATCAAAGAACATCAGCTTCCACTAAACGATACGGTGCTATTATTGAGCGGCAGGGCCAGTTTTGAGTTGGTGCAAAAGGCTGCAATGGCGGGCATCAATATTATTGCCGCGGTTGGTGCGCCCTCAAGTTTGGCCGTTCAATTAGCGCAAGAATTTAACATTACGCTTGCCGGCTTTTTACGCGGGCCACGCTTTAATATTTATAACGCTCCCCAGCGCATTTTAATACCGAGTTATGAAGATCAGGATCAAAAATAACGGATTACGATATAGGCTTACCCGCAGTGAAGTCGCGGCTTTCGCTCAGGATGGCATTTTTAAAGAAAAGGTACAAATAGGCAACGACGTGCTTATTTATATCTTGCAACGCACCGCAGAGGAGAACCTTTCCGCATCTTTCAAAAACAATATAATTACGTTGTTAGTGCCTGACAAAATAGCCGGCGAATGGACAAACACCGAGCATGTGGGCTTTAGCGCCATGCTACATGGCACGCAGTTGCTGGTGGAGAAAGACTTTGTTTGTTTAGACGAGGTGGCAGAAGATCAAACCGATAATTACCCTAACCCTTTAGCGGCAAAGTGATGAGTAAAGAAACCAAAGAGCAACCGGCGGCAGAAAACCCCGAAAAGTTGCATCATTTAAAGGTTACCAAGCCCGAAACATGGGCGGCAGGGATCCCTGCTGTAACGGCTGCTTTTGCTGATATATTAGAAGAAACAGGTGCTTTACGTGGCTCCGGGGCCTTATTTAAAATGAACCAGAAAGGTGGGTTCGATTGCTCCAGTTGTGCTTGGCCTGACCCTGACGACGACCGCTCGCCAATTGCTGAGTATTGCGAGAATGGCGCTAAAGCGTTAGCAGAAGAAGCAACAACTAAGAAACTTACACCTGACTTTTTCGCCCAAAATTCGGTTGCCGATCTGGCAAGGCTTGATGATATGGAAATTGGCAAAAAAGGACGCATTGCGCAGCCTATGTATCTACCCAAAGGTGGCACTCATTACCAGCAAATAACGTGGTACGATGCATTTCATAAAATAGGTGATAAGCTAAATAGCCTCGCCTCGCCAGACGAAGCGGCCTTTTATACCTCGGGGCGTACCAGTAACGAAGCGTCTTTTGTTTACCAGCTTTTTGTGCGTGAGTATGGCACCAACAACATGCCCGATTGCTCCAATATGTGTCACGAATCTACCAGCGTAGGCCTGGCTGACGTTATCGGCATAGGCAAAGGAACCGTTACTCTGAATGATTTTTACGATACGGATGTGATTATCATTATGGGGCAAAACCCCGGCACAAACCACCCCAGGATGCTTACCGCTTTAGAGAAGGCAAAAAATAAAGGCTCCAAAATTATCGCTGTTAACCCTTTGCACGAGGCAGGGTTGATGGGTTTTAAAAATCCGCAGACGGCAAAAGGAATTATGGGCATCAAAACCCAATTGGCCGATGTGTATCTGCAGGTTAAGATAAACGGCGATATGGCATTATTGAAAGCGATAGAAAAGCTTTTGTACGATGCGGAACAGCAGGAACCAGGCAAAGTGTTCGACAATGACTTTATAGCTAAAAATACGGTTGGTTATGATGATTTTATTGAGAAAGTAAAGCATTTTGATGTAGAGGCGCTTTGTACAGCTGCCGGTGTCCCGCTGGAACAAGTACAGCAAGCCACCGACTTGCTTAAACATAAAAGCAGGATTATCATCTGCTGGGCAATGGGCATCACGCAACAAAAAAATGGCGTGGATACCGTTAAAGAAATTGTTAACCTTACACTGCTAAAAGGCAGTATTGGTAAAGCGGGAGCGGGCTTATGCCCAGTACGCGGACATAGCAATGTGCAGGGCAACCGTACCATGATGATATGGGATAAACCCAAAAAGAAACAGCTGGATAAACTGAAAGAGGTGTATGGTTTTACCCCCTCGCAAAAGAATGGCTTGGACGTGGTGGAATCAATAAAAGCCATGCAAGAGGGTAAGCTGAAGGTGTTTTTCGCTATGGGCGGTAATTTCCTTTCCGCTACGCCGGATACTACTTTTACAGCCGCGGCCATGCGCAAACTGGAACTGAGCGTGCATGTATCAACCAAACTTAACCGCAGCCATTTGGTACATGGCGAGGAAGCCATTATCCTGCCTACGCTTGCCCGCAGCGATAAGGATGTCATAAACGGCGAAGACCAGTTCATTAGTTGCGAAAACTCAATGGGGGTGGTGCAGATGTCTAAAGGGATTTTGAAGCCGGTGTCTGAAGAGTTACTTAACGAAACGCAGATAGTTTGCGAAATGGCTAAAGCGACATTGGCGGATCGTACGGTTATAGATTGGGACAAGTTTGCCAACAGCTATGACGCTATCCGCGATGATATTGGTAAGGTGATACCGGGCTTTGAGAACTACAATCAACGTGTACGCCTGCCCGGCGGTTTTTACTTGCCAAATGCCGCACGGGAAGGTAAATTCGAGACCGAGAAATTTAAAGATAAAGCACCCTTTACCATCACGCAGCTAACGGAGCATAAGCTTGCTGTTGATGAATACATGATGACCACCATACGTAGCCACGACCAGTTTAATACTACAATTTATGGCATGGAAGACAGGTACCGCGGCATCCACAATGAACGGAGGGTGATATTCATGAACCCCAAAGATATTGCCAAAGCCGGTTTGATGCAGGGTGACAAGGTAGACCTTTTCAATCATCACGATGATATTAAACGTGTTGCCCGTCTGTTCATCGTCGTGCCTTATGATATCCCAGAACGTAATACTGCAACCTATTACCCCGAAGGAAACGTTTTAGTGCCCATAAACAGCGTAGCAGATAAAAGCAATTGCCCTACAAGTAAGTTGGTTATTATAAAGATAAAAAAGCATACCTAAAACATGTTATCAAGAATTTATCCTTTCTTATACGCTTCCCACATGTCGTCCACCAAAATACCATTAATGGTCATGCCTTTAAGGTTACAATTTGTGATTGCTACCCCGCTTAAATTACAATCGGCAATTGCACTGCCTTCTAAATTACAGTCGTTAAACTTAAGCGGGCGTTGTTTGGCGTTTGGGTCATAATTGGGGTGGCCTTCTGGTGGCATCCCAACGTTATGTATTTTAGCACCACCCATTTGCGCGCCGTTTATTTCAAGGTCGCTGAGGTTTGCATCACTTATTTTTAACCCGGTTGCTGATACATCGTCCATCACCATCCCGTTTATACATGCCATGCGGATGGTTGAGTTTGTAAGGAGCGCCTCGTAAACGTTCAGCTGTTTTTGGGTGTTTATGATCTCTACTAATTCCATTACAATGTTTTTTGTTAATCAGTATAAAGGTCACAAAAATGCCGCAGTATGCACGGTATAATTGCGCCAAAAACAAGGCAATAAACGACTTTTTTCGTCATAAAAGAATTTTCAAAAGGCTCTATTCGCCCCACGCGGTAATCACTAATCTGCGGGTGCCGCCGTGATTACGGTGTTCGCATAAATAGATTCCTTGCCACGTGCCAAGTGCCAGCCTGCCATTGCGGATAGGGATCTGAACCGAACAACCAAGCATCGCCGCCTTCAGGTGTGCGGGCATATCATCCGGGCCCTCATCATCGTGGCGGTAATCGGGGTCGTTCTCGGGTACAGCCTTATTGAAATACATTTCAAAATCTTGCCTCACCGTTGGGTCGGCGTTTTCATTGATACTGAGCGAAGCCGAGGTATGCTGGATGAATACCTGGCAAATGCCCACCTTTATCTGCGCCAATTCGGGCAATGCGTTTGAGACTTCGTAGGTGATGATATGGAAACCCCGCCGTTTTTGTGGGATGTCCAGCGTTTGCTGAAATATTTTCATACGGTAACAAGATATATAATAATACAAGCCGAGGGGGCATCAGGTTCTTAAAAAGATAAAATCGCGCTTTTTGATATACTACATATGTAGTATTTTGATAATAAAAAGGTTATCAGGGGTTTATAATATTTACATTCAGTCAATATTAACTGTCGCCATGTACCGTATCCCCCTAACTGTACTACTTATTATTTCTGGTTGTCTTAGCACATCGGCACAAAACATCCGCCAGTTACTCGATTCGGCGCGGGCTAATAAAACCAACAACTACGCGAAGGTTATCGCTTTTTCTACCAAGGCATACGATAGGGCAAAAGCAGCCAGGCAAGTAAAACTACAGGGCGAAGCAGCATTTATGATAGGGATGGGTAACTACCTATCAGGCAATCATGATAAAACGCTGCGTTGGTATATAGATGCCGAAAATTTGTATCAGGCAGTAAACGACACCAGCGGCCTTGCCGAACTTTACTCGGATATGGGGATACTATATCTGCGTCTAAAAAAGCTTAAAGTAGCAGATGAAATGAGCCGAAAAGCTGTAGCTTATTCGCTGCTTACTAAAAATAAAACACGTTTAGGTACGGCAATTAATAACCGTGGATTAATGTTTTTGGATGCAGGTAAAATGGATAGTGCAGCGGTATATTTCCGCAAGAGTTACGGCATCTACAAAACAGCTAACGAAAAGGTGGGGATGTCATACAGCTTAGACTATCTTGCATCTGCACTTTCTGAAACCGGCAAATATGACGACGCGCTAAAAGCCATGAACGAAAGCAAACAACTGCGTGCAGGTGTGGGCGATAAAACAGGGGAGGCGATAGCTATCAACAATATTGGCGAGTTATACCTTAAGAAAAAAAAGCCTGCAGACGCCGTAAAGTACTTTATTGAAGCAGGCAAAAAGGCGAAGAATCTAAAATATAACGAACTGGAAACTTACACTTTTAACCAGCTGGCAACCAGTTATAAAATGCAGGGCAAGTATAAAGAAGCTTTTGAAGCGCAAAACACATACTTGGAGATGACCCAAAAAACCTTGGACGCCAAGAGGAATAAAGATATTGAGGAGTTGCAGACCAAATACCAAAGTGAAAAAAAAGAGCAGCAAAACAAACTGCTTATCGCGCAATCAAAAGAACAAAATGCAGAGTTAAGCCGCAACCGGATAGGTATTTACGCGTTATTAGCTACGATGATATTTTTGGCTGCTATATTTTATTTGGGTTATAATCGCTACCGCATTAAACAACAAGCCCGTTTCCGCGAGGCGATGTTGGAGGAAGAGCACTTGCGCACCCAGGCTATTATGAATGCCGAAGAAAATGAGCGCCAACGCCTTGCCCGCGAACTACATGATGGTATTGGCCAATTGCTTTGCAGTGCGCGCCGCCAACTGGAGTTTTCGCAACTGGACACCAGCCCGGAAGAAGATGGCGGGGCAGCCCTGCAAATGCTTGACGATTCGATAAAAGAGGTGCGCGACCTGTCGCATAGTATGATGCCGCCTTACATCCTCAATAAAAATCTAAGGGAAGCTATCGAGGAGTTCATTCACCGATTGAATAATAAAGACCTGGTAAACATCTATACCGAATGGGTGAATACCGATGATATCGCCATTGATAAAACAACCACGCTGATGATCTACCGTAGCGTGCAAGAAATTATCTCTAACATATTTAAGCACGCCTATGCTAAGAACATCCACATTGAACTGGTAAACCACGATACCGAACTAACGCTGATGATAGTTGATGACGGTGTTGGTTTTGATAAAAACAAATTGTTTAAAACCAGCAAGGGCCTGGGCTTAAAAAACATCGAATCGCGCATCGCTTACATTGGAGGCTCGTTAGATATCGATACTACACCAGGCAAAGGCGTTACCTATGTTATTGAGTTGCCTTTAATAAATATGGCCTCGTAGGGTAAGTTATTGCTCAAACAAAACTATTGCTCAAGTTGCTTAATATATATGAACACAGAAATTAAACCAGCACAGCCTTACCGAAATGAAGTGATAAATCTGTTAACCTCAACAATTTTGCCTACGAGTGATCTGCCCGATACATTAGAAAACTTTTTTGTATCTGTTCAGGATAACCGGGTTGTTGGTGTAGCGGGCCTGGAAATTTATGACGACAACGGCCTGTTACGATCTTTAGCCGTAAATGAGCTTTACCGCGATAAAGCCATAGGCGCGCAACTATTGAGTAGGATAGAGGCCTTAGCATCCGAAACCGGCCTTAAAGCAATTTATTTGTTGACCGAAACAGCGAAAGATTATTTTGAAAATAAAGGATATGAACACATAGCCCGGATGGACATTCCCGATGCTGTTAAGCGATCTTCAGAATTTACACAGGTATGCCCGGAATCTGCAACAGCTATGCAAAAATCGCTATTATAAAATCTTTGTAACTAATTGGTTGTTAGTGTATCTAATACTTATGACAAAGAAAGAAACATTCAGTATGCACGGTAAGGACCTGGTAAATAAGATCAAAGAACTTATAGAAGAGGGCAACATCAACCGAATTACCATAAGCGACAAACACGGTAAAGAGCTTATGAGTTTCCCGTTAAATATAGGTTTGGTTGCCGTTGTAATTGCGCCGGTACTGGCTGCAGTTGGTGCGATGGCGATATTTGTTGGCGAGTGCAGTTTGATAGTTGAAAGAGATGTAGATGAAGAGGAGATTAAATAACACATTGTTAATGATTATTTAAACTGATAATGGTTTTATTCGCATAGAAATTGAGGTAAGAAATTTAAAATATCTGAAACAACTTCAAAAAGCAATTGTCATAACATTATAATCTTAAAGCGATATGGTAATCTTAAAAGTAGGTACAGAAAACGAACCTGAACAACATGTGGAAATTGTAAGCGAAAGAGGTGTTTGGGGCACAGGCGCATATAAAATATTTGCAGCCAAATTCTTAAGCAGGTTATCTTACAAAGATGCCCCTCACGAGCCAACCGATAGCAACGACCCTAACTTTCTGGGCGAGATAAGTATAGATACAGAAAAAGAAAAATGGGAGTACAAAGGCACTAAGTTAAAGATGCCTCAATTGAAAAAAATAGTTGACTTTATATTTGACTATAATGCGCCCGACGCGGTTTATTAGTAGTCGCTCATTATAGTTAAATTATATCGCTTAGGTTTAAATAGATATTTTGCATGTGCAAAAGTTGCCTGTTTGACCTAAGCGATGTAAATATCGAAACATCAAAAATAAACCGCGCCCCTGCAGTTTGCTCTATCAAGGTAGATTCCTGCCAGTTTTTTAAAGCCTTTTCAAAATGACTGGCCAGTTCAGCGCTACTAACAGCGCTAAATTCTAATTCTTGTGCTAAAAGCACAGGTATATTAGCCATCGGCACAGGGTCACCTTCAATTAAATTGTATTCGTAATTGATAGCAACCGATAAGCTATACACCTGTTGCGATACATTACTCAAAAGCTGGTTAAACATCGATAGTAGATGTTCCTTCAAACTTGCTCTATGTGTGGTAGCGTCCGGGTTAGCCATATTTATTTCAGTATCGCTCCAATCCAATGATGGCTCTACGGGCGGGAAGCTATTTTGAGGTGTGCTGTACACAAATCTCTCATCTGTTTTAAAATAGCCGTTCTGTGCATCTGGCAGGAGGTTTTTATTACGACTTATAATAGTGGCGGTTGATAGTTTTATTACCTCTAAAACATCAAACCCGGCAACGGTCACTTTTAAAGGGCCTTGTTCATTGCTAACCAACAAAGGTTCTCCATTTGCATTTAGGTAGGTGTAAGAAGCGTTCACAACAGTTTCATTAGCCATGTTTTGATGCTGCATCATGGCATATCCATCTATCGAAATTGTCGGTAAAGGATATTTGCCAATGTCATTTTTAGTGGCACTTACCGTTATTATTAAGCGGGGATCGATTACCGGGCTAACCGGGCCTGCTGTTAATTTGAAACTACAGCCCTTAGGGATAGGGGGATTGGTTGCTGTAACATTGCTGTTAATAGCTAACGCGTCCTTTACATGGTTAGCCAGTTCGCTAAAAGTATTTAGCGCCGACACGGCAACGCTGTAAGCGTTGGTAGGTATATCGGTGGTATTATTAATAAGTGGAAGGTTTTCAACCAAATCTGCTTTAATAAGCGGGTAGCTGTTAATGAATTGTGCAAGGCTCTCTAACAGGCTATTCACAGGTTGCCTTATTAACCCGATGATGTTTTTATTAGCCGGGTTAAGCGTGATACAGGTTTCTAAAATATCTTGTGCTATAAGATGATTATTAAAATCGTAGTTATAGTTGTATAGTTTGGCCTCTTCGGGCTTTACCGGATCTGGATTTGTTTTATCTATAATCTGGTTAACAATTTGCACCGGTACGGGATAATTGCGTATCACCATAGGTGCATTTGCAGATAGGGGCTTAGCCGCGGGTTCTATTAACAAACTAAGCGTTACGGCTGTGTTTTCATTTACAGTGTACAGTAGACTATTAAGTTGATAGTTTACATTTACAGGGAGGTAACCCTGTTCGGCAGGTGCATTGGCAAAAACGGTGAATGACATAAAACCTTCAGTATCATTTTTGATGCGGGCATTTGAGAAGGTAGCATCGTTCGATTTCCCGGTAGGTGTTACAGTGCCCAGTAATTCAAAACTGCCAATGATGTTTGTAGCGGTTACAATAGTTTTAAACTGAATGGTAGCTGTGCCTTTGTAAAAGTTAAACATGCTGTTATGCAATTGATCCTTTAACTGTTGGCGGGCATTTGTTAAGTCGCCGATATATTCAGGCACCACCTGTATAAGCAACTCCGATAATTTTTCGACAATGGCAGATCTTGCGTCGAGCAAGTCCTTTAACACGGAGAACCTATCTATTTCTATTTTATTGTTGGTATTTGTTATAGTTTCTATCACCGCGTTATTAGCGGGCGATAGTACATCATCAATACCAAGCAAAAACATTTGCAGCCATTTGTCAGGGTCTACCTGCTCAACAGTTGTATTAACACCTGCGTCATTCCAATTTATCCCTATTTTGCTTATATATTCCCTAATTCCAACATTTCCGTTTAACAAGGAAGTTGAAAGCGGGGTTGGCGCGAAGGCCACGGGGTTATCGTTTAATACGTCGTAATAAATGCCTTTGCCCGCTGCGGCATCTGCCATGCGGATAATCCAAAGTTGGTTAGCGTTATTACCGTTAGAAGCGCTTAAACCGGTGGCTAATTTTAGTTTGCTATCACCAGTTGTAAAAGCGTTTTCAAAATTCTCGGCAAAGGTTACCTGATTGGTTTTAGCCAGATTAGGTAAGATATTTATAAAACGCTGTTTTTCATTTGAGGCGGTACGGGCGACACAAATAGTTACATTAAGTTCAAATATATCCTGAGTTTCATATTCACCTTCTATTGGAAGCGAAATTGCCATGATTGAAGGACTGTCGGGCAATCCATCTTCACTGGGGATCAATAATAATTCTAACCAAGAAATAATGGCGCTTGTGTAGTTTTTTAACGCGCGGAGCTGTTCGGTTCCAAATATCAAATGCTCGCCAGGGGCAATGCTGCATGTGGCCGAATATTGTAATGTGTTTATGGATACATCCGGCGCGTCGTCGGTTGTATACTGCCAGTTCAGCTGATCATTTATGATGTTGAATTTAGCAAGATCAAGTTCTATTTTTTCAGTTTCAGCGCCGTCATATTGGCTGCCATCGAATGCGAAATTGAATTGCAGGTTAGGTGTTGCATCTATGGTAGTAAAAGAATACCGCACGGCAACCGACGGCCATTGGTTGGGTTCTATGATGTTAAGTACAAAACCCGGCGTGTTTGGTTTACCTGCTAATTGGCTCATAAAGGCGTGATATGGTTTAAGCCATTAAGGTATATATAATCCCTAAAAAAGCAATGTTATTTAATCAAAAAGGGCTATTTTGCCTTACATCCACGTAAATGGATCGCCGGATTTTAAGTGGATTATTTTTACGCCCGTAAGTTTTGGTGTTAGCCAGTCAACAAAATAATCCATACCGGGGTCTTCGCTAAAGTTATGGCCCAATACAATGAGCGAGATGTTTGATCCTAATAGCCGCGCATCACGGATATATTCGGCAGTTTCCCATTCAGATAGCTCGCCTGCAATCAGTACATCCGGCTTATCAGATTCTGCAAAGCCAACCTGCATTTTGCCGCCCGGTGCGCCCGGTAAAAAGGTAACGCGGCTGCAAGATTGTTTCAGGTCGCCAATAACGCGCAGGTGCGCAATGCCCAATGCTGTTTTAAGGTTTTGTACAATTTGTTGCAGGTTAATCTTCGGGATGGTAAAGGTTGGGCTGTCGGCTTTCCAATAGGGTAGCCACTGCATCTTTTGCATCACGCCATACTCCACAGCGTCAGGTTTTAGGCTGTGGATATAATCGTGGAAACGCCAAACGGTAATGCCATATTTTTTAAGCAGCGCTTGTTTTTGTTTTACAACATTGTTATCATTCACCCAGTTTGGGTCGTCTAAATGATTATAAAAGGTAGGCTCGTGTGCTATAATGAAGTTGGCGCCAAGCTTAGCGGTTTGTTTGATCACATCAACCGTAGCAAACATGGTGGTAACAATCCCGGTAACTACCATATTGCCGTCGCCGGATTTTAAAGTATCCACGGTATTGGCAATGGGGGTAAGGTTACCTTCATTTAATATCAGATCGATAACCTGCTGTACCGTATATCGCTTTTGTACCGATAATAGACCATGTGCAAAGGCAGGTTTTATTGACAGTAAAGCTAACCCCCCGGCAGAGAGAGCCGAAGCGGTAATGAATTTTCTACGGGAAATGACATTGGGCTTTTTCATGATCGTGATATTGTGCTGCAATATATTAAATCTATGTTATTAGACGGTGCTTGCGTGATGTTTCACAATAAGTGGAGAGCTTTTTGTAGCTTAATTATTATGGAAAACTCAAACAACGTTTTAACAGCAACCGGCCCGCAAGATGGTGATAACCTTTCTGTAGCTGGCGGCATTTATCGGATACTGGTGAGCGGCAAGCAAACCAATGGCGAGTTTGCAGTAATAGAAATGTCGGTACCTGCTGGTGGCGGGCCCGGACCACATGCCCACGCGGGGTTCCAAGAATCTTTTTATGTGATAGAAGGGGAGGTAGAAGTAAAGACCGAAGAGCAAACTTTCATCGCCACCAAAGGCGCATTCGTAAACATTCCTTTAGGTGGCATCGTACACTGCTTCAAAAATAAATCAGACAACCTGGCTAAACTACTGTGCACGGTAGTACCTGCCGGGCTCGAAGAGATGTTTCTTGAACTTGGCAAACCCGTACAAGCCGGTGAATTTATCCCCCCAAAACCCATGGACGAAGAAACCTTAAAGAAATTTACCGCCATTGCTGAAAAGCACGGGCAAAAGTTATTCCCGCCTGACTATTTGGGATAGGTTACTGTATATCAATTTATTGGCTAAAAGCGCTTTCGGTTTATTTAAACTAAAGGCGTTTTTTTTGCCCTATTTGTCATCCCAAAATGATCTTTTAAAATAACGGAACGGTTGTTCCGTTATTGGTATATATTTGCGGAACGATTATTCCAATTAACAAAAATTAATCGCTCACGCAAAATGAAAAAGTTAGAAAATAAAGTAGCAGTAGTAACCGGCGCCTCTAAAGGTATTGGCGCGGGCATAGCCAAAAGCCTTGCAGCAGCAGGCGCATCGGTAGTTGTAAATTACTCATCATCTAAAGAGGGTGCCGATAAAGTTGTAAGCGAAATAGTAGCGGCAGGTGGTAAAGCCATAGCGGTGCAAGCAAGCGTATCAAACACAGCTGACGTAACCCGTTTGTTCGATGAAACCACTAAAGCCTTTGGCCCTACAGACATCCTGGTAAATAATGCCGGTGTATATGAGTTTGGAGCTATTGAGCAGATCAGTGAGGAGCATTTCCACAAACAGTTTGATACGAATGTACTTGGTTTATTGTTAACCACACAAGCGGCGGTAGCAAATTTTAACACAAATGGTGGCAGCATTATTAATATTGGGTCGGTAGTAAGTGCAATTACCCCGGCAGGCAGTGCTGTTTACAGCGCTACAAAGGGCGCTGTAGATGCTATTACACACGTGTTGGCTAAAGAGCTTGGTGCTAAAAATATCAGGGTAAACTCCATTAACCCCGGCATGGTAGAAACCGAAGGTACGCACACCGCAGGTTTTATCGGTAGCGATTTCCATCACGAAGCAGTTAAAACCACGCCACTGGGCCGTATAGGTCAGCCGGAAGATATCGCCTTGATCGCGGTTTTCCTTGCGTCAGAAGATTCTCGCTGGTTAACAAACGAAACCCTGCTTGCAGGTGGCGGTGTGAGATAATCCCCGGTTTTTAAATAAGTATTTTAAAATGAATAGCTTTGCTTAATTTTAAGCAAAGCTATTTCTGTTATGGCAAGAACGAAAGATTTTGATGAGGATGAAGTGCTGAAGAAAGCCGTTGACCTTTTTTGGCTAAAGGGGTATAATGCTACGTCTATGCAAGACCTGGTGGATGGGCTGGGCATCAGCCGCTCCAGTTTGTACGATACCTACGGCGATAAACACTCACTGTTCATCAAGGCGCTGGAAAGTTACCAGTGTACCAATACCGGCAAATTTGTAACCATAATTGAAGGAGGCAAAACGGCAAAAGAAACCATAAAAGCCCTGTTGAAATTTATTGCCGATAACCTGCTGGACGATAAAAGCCAGAAAGGCTGCTTTATTGTAAACGCCGAAGTGGAAGTGGCCCTGCACGACAAGGAAGTTGGCGACATGATCCAAAAGAACGACCAGAACGTGGAAGACGCGTTTTTCCGTGTGATCCAAAAAGGGCAGGAGAGCGGCGAGATTACTAACCCACAAAACGCGCGTGCCTTAGCCAGGTTTCTGTTCAATACCGTAAAAGGCATCCAGGTAACCGCCAAATCAACCACCGATAGGGCGGTGTTTGACGATATTATCAATTCGGCGCTGATGGTGTTGGGGTAGAGTAGTTTTGTGGTGTGGTGATAATACCTATCACGGGCTGTATTATACAAGCTTTATACGATTGATTTTTCTACCTTATTTGCCAAAATGATAAAATATTTGTTGTAACCAACAAACCGGCATCCATGTGTCCAGATGGTGTTATCTGATAGTTTTTGATGACAATATAATAATGATGGTAATCATAAAAACCTATGTAACAGGTAATTAGTTTAATTTTTAGACTTGTCTAAAAATTAAACATTTGATTATCAGATTTTTATAAAAAAGACATGAGTGTTCACGCGTGAACGTGAACACATCGTACATATATAGGTCGTTTACATAACGATCTCTAAATACCGTTACAATGGGTAAATGAAAGGGCTCGAACCTAAAACAAAAAAGCCCAATGCGGACATGCATCGGGCTTTGTACTCAGAGCGGGAATCGAACCCTGCTCTTAGCACCCTTATTATCAATAATTTATAGAAATAAATGTTATGCATTCAACGAATCACTCAATTACGCCACAGCCTTTTATCGTTGTCACAAAGATAAGATAAACGAACGATTAAGTAGTTAACATTCAGCTGAATAATACCGTAATGGACCGAAGACCATCGCATGAGAACAACGATGACGCCAGTCAGTGCTCGGTACAGTTACAATTGAGCTTTAGCGGTGTTATGTTTCGTTCTTAGATTTAGTCTGTCGTCTAATTAGTGATTTTAACATGTTCAATAAAACGGATAGCCTAAAGGATAATAAGGTAATTTTACAACTGAAAAAAAGCGTTGCAAAAAGGCTCAGACATTGTTATCGTCTTAAAGCAATAAAAGAATAAGTAACCGCGCTTATTAAACTTCCTGCACAGTCTTTTTTCTGCTGTCGTACCCGTGAACAGCCTGCCGACATTGGCATTAAGGACAATATCTCAGTTAGACCAAACCCAAGCAAGTTACGGCCGCTGTTAAAGCAAGCACACAGTCATTTCGGAAGGCTTGATAACGTACTCAATAATGAAGGTTATTCACTTGTTGGTACTTGCATAGCGATTATATTCTTAAAATTGTATTTCAAAAATTAAAAGGAAAACTATATTCGCATAGCCTTTTATAATAAAAATTTTATGGAAAGAAAAATTACTGTTCCTTATCCTTTGAACGTTGGTGACTCGGATCGCGATATGTACTTTCCATATTTATCTTACACATTAAATGTTCAGCGTATAAAATATTTGAAAAATGTTTTTGTTACGTTCTCCGGCTTGTGTATGAATAATAAAGGCTTGATAAGGGAATGCCATCACAATTACCCGGTTCAGATTAACAATTATGAAAATGAAGCCGCAAAATACTATTATGGCAGTCTTGATAATTCAGAAAATCTGATTGTGCTGGATGATGATAACATTTATCTCACAATTCACCATCCCTGGTTTAATTATTACCACTGGCTTTGTGAGTCTATATTTCGTTTATGGATGGTTAGAAAAAAAATTGATACACTAGTTCTAATTTTGCCAGAGCATTATAAAGATGCTGATTTTATCATGGGCTCGCTTGAGCCCTTTAATATCAAAAACATTTTCTTCATACCAAATGGTAAAAGTCTATTGATTAGAAATCTTTGTCTGCCTCAAATTAAACCGGAATGTGATTCTTATAATGGTGTACAAGTCCGGCAAGTAAGAAGTTTTTATCGCCGATACGTTTTGACAATTAAACCATTGGCTACAAAACGCATAGATAGATTATATGTAAGCAGGGAACTAGCAGGGAGGCGCGCGATAATTAATGAAGAAGAAATTATAACAGTAATTAAAAACCATAATTTCGAAATATTCTATCCCGAAATGCATAGTTTCTTAGAACAGGTAGCCATTTTTTCTGGAGTCAAATATCTTATCGGCACACACGGATCCGGGCTTACCAACATGCTTTTCATGGCCGCTGGGACCTCGCTACTAGAGTTGCATAAAAATAAAACAAATGAGCTGGACCACCCAAGTCCGTTATTCTGGTATATGGCTGAAACACTGGGCATTAACTACTACCATCAGAATTGCGAAACCTATGGCAGAGAAGATTACTTTGAAGGTGATTATGTGATAGATGCTAAACAACTTGAAAAGAACTTGGTAAAAATGATTACCAATCAATAACACAAGAGTATCGCAAAAACATCGCTCTTAACTGATAAAAGCAGGCCTCAATGGATTGGAGTACACACCGATTTATAAATCACCTCTTAATCACCTAATATTTAAAACATTAACAAACTTAACGTTCAAAACGTTTTTTGATAAACGGTCACGAATGAAAACTTAAATGTCCAAATAATTTCGCTTTTAAAGAACGTTTTTACCTCACCAATATAAAAACTGTTGCTCAGATGTTTTTTTTTATTTTTTTAAACTTTAACGTATTTAGTTCATGTTTTATTTACTAAGCGCTCTGCAGTTGTTATAAAAAGGACCCCAATCATATTTATTTTTCTGACGAAAGGAAAAAATGAACAATCTAAGCCTCTACAACTTAAAATCAGCATTTGTAAGTGTTTTACTTATCGCTGATATCCAGGTAGAAGACGCGTTGCACGACTAGTATGAACAAAAGCAAAAAGATTAGGAAGTATGGGCAAAGGTCCATCCGGTTACGCTGGTAGAGACCAATTATTATAGACTCGATGCACAAAAGGCATGGTGTGAGATGGCAGAGGTCGCTGTTACACCAACTATGCTTATAAACGGGCATTTACTACCATCTACTTACCAGTTAACTGATTTAAAATATGTATGCTGCAGTGCATTAAAGCAACTTTGGCCAAAGTAAAGGAGTATGCGCTTTATAACTGCATACTGCTTAAACTACCGGAGCGTGATTACGGTAAAAAAATCAATTTTTACGAAATTATGAAAATTACGAAATTAAGCTTGAGTAACGTAAAAAATGTGCTAAGCAGGGCTGAATTAAAAAACATTATGGCTGGCAGCAGCGGTCCTGGTGGCGGTGGCACAGGTGGCGGAAGTGGCGGATGTATTCCACGTGGACAAGGTTATTGCAGTTCTCAAGGCCCATATTGCTGTTCTGGATTATATTGTTATACTTTAACAGGAACCTGCGTAGCATAATTTCTAACCAGTAAGTTCATTTACATTTAGAGGTCGTTTAACAGCGGCCTCTAAACTTAATTAAATTATTGAATTCAGCTTTGCGATACACCACATGGGAGGATATTTGAAGGAATGTATGTTGAAAGCGATGTTGTTTAGAAACAATCTTGGAATAATCATTGAATTATTAAACAAGTAAAACGTCGCCGATCACAGTTATTAACTGTCATGAAACAATCCCATGGTAGAATGCACAGAACCACACAGTTAAAGTTTTGTAACCGTCTACTTCATAGATTGTAATAAGTCGTATTTCAAAAAAGGATTGATTAAGCCTTCCCCTGTAAAACTGCAAATTTAATTTAAAATAAACTTTGCTTTTAAAGAACGCTTTCGTTAAGTTTATCTCACCAATATAAATTCAAAATAATTATTTCTTTTCTTTCGGCTTCATAACTGTTGCTCAGATGTTTTTGTGTTATTTTTTTAAACTTTAACGTATTTCGTTTATGTTTTTATTTAGTAAGCGCTCTAATGCCGAAGCGGCTGTAACTAATCTTTTAAGATATTTAAAGGTTGCCATTGATCCGGAAACTGTTATTGATGAACTGGAAAAGCACCCCGATTATCCGAGCATGCTTGCCGTAAGCGATGTGCTGACCGCATTACACATCGAAAATAGTGCTTTCCGGGCAGAATTTGAGATACTGGGTGAGCTGTCTACCCCATTTTTAGTCAATCTGAACACTAATGGCGGCGAATTTGCAGTTGTTACAAAAATGGATGCTAAACATGTTTATTTTTCTGACGAAAGGAAAGAAGTGAACAAACTCGGCCTCGGAAATTTTAAATTAGTATTTGAGGGTGTTGCACTCATCGCAGAACCGGATAAGAAAATTATTAAAAATGGCAGTTTGCTGTCGTCGGTCTACAAGTTTAAGCCGGCTGTGTTAACAGCAGGCTGTTTGTTGATTTTTTTAACGCTCTTGTCTAACAGTGGCTACTTTTCCAATCTAAACTGGTTAATTGCATTATTAGCTATCATAAAAACAGGTGGATTAATTGCATCCATCTTATTGTTGGTGCAATCGGTTGACAGCAATAACCCACTTATACAGGTGCTTTGCCAAGGCGGAGATAATACAGACTGTAATGCCATTTTATCTTCAAAAGCTGCCAAAGTGTTTGATGGCCTTACCTGGAGCGAGGTGGGCTTTTTCTATTTTGCAGGAAGCTGGATGCTATTACAATTCGGCGGAGGTTCACCCCCGGTATTGACCGTGTTAGCTATACTTAACTTTCTTAGCCTGCCTTATACCGTTTATTCAATCTATTACCAGGCGAGGGTAGCGAAAAAGTGGTGTATTCTATGCTGTACTATACAGGTGTTGCTATGGCTGGAGTTTTTACCACTAGTGATTAACGCGGCTACTACTCATTTTTACTTTAGCTACGGAAATTATGAAGTGTTTCGCTTAATGTTGATATGCTTTTTAACGCCTATTCTGTTATGGCTGATGCTAAGGCCAATATTTTTCAAATTGCAGCAATTAAGACCACTTAAAGAGCAATTGCGCAAGTTTAAATATAACAGTGAACTATTTAACCAGGTCCTTTCTGCGCAGCCACAGTTTAAGCAACCTGACGAAAACTGGAGCATAATTTTAGGTAAGGCCGAAGCTAATAATGTGATAACGATGGTAACGAACCCTTATTGCCAGCCCTGTGCAAAAATGCACAAGGTTCTTAGCGAAATAATAAATCAAAACGGTGATGTACAGGCTCGTATAGTGTTCACAGCACAAAATACCGATTCAGACCAACAAACACCGGTCACCCGACACTTAATGGCTTTAAACGCACTATTGGATAAAACGCAGGTAAAAAATGCGTTGCACGACTGGTATGAACAGAAGCAAAAAGATTACGAAGCATGGGCAAAGGCCCATCCGGTTACGCTGGTAGAGACCGATTATTATAAACTCGATGCGCAAAAGGCATGGTGTGAGATGGCAGAGGTCGCTGTTACACCAACTATGCTTATAAACGGGCATTTACTACCATCTACTTACCAGTTAACTGATTTAAAATATATGCTGCAGTAGCATTAAAGAAACTTTGGCCAAAGTAAAGGAGTATGCGCTTTATAACTGCATACCGCTTAAACTACCGGAGCGTGATTACGGTAAAAAAATCAATTTTTATGAAATTATGAAAATTACAAAATTAAGCTTGAGTAACGTAAAAAACGTGCTAAGCAGGGCTGAATTAAAAAACATTATGGCTGGTAGCAGCACAGGTGGTGGTGGTGGCACAGGTGGTGGTGGCACAGGTGGCGGAAGTGGCGGATGCCTTACGCGAGGAACTTATTGCAACAACGGATCAACAGGATATTGCTGTTCAGGATTATATTGTTCTAATCAAGGTTACGGAGGGTATTGTTCATAAAACGATCCAACGATAAAAATTTTAGCGTATAGAAGCTCGCTAATAATAGGGGTTTCTATATGCTATTAATATATGTGTGATCAAAGTTCGTAAATTAAATGACCGTAAATGAAAGAGGTGTTGCTGCTTACCGACGTTGATTTTTGGGAGCAATGCTCCGGACACAGAGTGCGAATAGCTGCGTTAATAAAATATTTATCTGCTAATTTCATTTTAACAGCGGTGTTTACAGGTCCTACTTACGATGGCGTTGAAAGTATAGTACGGAACGAATATGGAATTGAATTTATCGTCCTGGAACGCAAAAGGCATCTTGATTCTAATGGCTTCGGGCGGAAATTAAAATCATTTTTAAAAAGCAGGATTTTTGATACAATAATCATAGAGTATATCCACAATAGTTATTTTTTAAACTTCTTACCTTATGATTGTCATGTAATTTTAGATACTCATGATATTATAAGTGAACGTACTAAAGAATTTGAAAAGTTCAATTATGGCGGCAAATTGTATGAAATGCAGGAAAAGGACGAAGCTGATATATATACTATATATGATCATGTAATCATGATAAGTCAGGTCGATTTTGAAAAAGCCTGCTTAATGACTGACAGTAGTAAAGCCTTGCTCTGCCCACACCCCTGCCAAATTAGTTTTCATGAAAGACGGCCCAAAGTAAAGAAGATTGTGTTTGTTGCTAGCGGCTACCTCCCAAATACCGACAGCATTAAACATTTTGTAGAGCAATGCTGGAATAAAGTAAGTTTAAAATATAATGTAGAGCTCGATATTTATGGCACTGTGTGCGCTGAACTTGATTTTTCTGATAAAACTCGTATTAATTTGAAAGGTTTTGAACCTGACCTTGAAAAGATTTATGAAGAAGCTGACATTATAATTAATCCCGTACGATTTGGTGCCGGGCTTAAAATAAAAAACCTTGAAGCTTTAGCACATGGTAAGCCTTTAGTTACAACGCGTCACGGTGCAAGGGGAATTGAGATCGGCGCAAATAATAGTTTTGCAGTTGCAGATGACGACGACGGATTTGTATTGGCGCTATCAAGATTAATTGATAATAAGCCTCTAAGAGAAACGATGCAACAAAATGCACACGATTTCGTTGTAAAAAATTTTTCGCCTTCCCAGTGCTTTAAGCCACTACATGATGCTATTATTAACTTTGATATTAACCAATAAGTTTAACTTCACAATACAGAATTCGAATCAGATTTTCTGGCCAACAGATGTAAAGATACATGATCAAACATGAAAGAATTTAAAAGTATCGCAATGCTAGTTTGCTATTATGGTAATTTACCATGGTACTTTAATTACTTTGTACATTCTTGTAGTTATAATTCAACAATCGACTTTTACGTTGTTACAGACGATCAATTTTATACGAAACCACTTCCACTTAATGTGAAGCTAATTCTTAAGCCGCTTGCAGAACTTCAGCAACTTATCAACAACAAAATGGGTTTTGATACTGATATAAAAAACGGCTATAAGTTGTGTGATTTTAAGCCGGCATACGGACACATTTTTTCTGAGCTATTATACGACTATGATATTTGGGGACATTGTGACATCGACTTAGTTTTTGGTAACATTAGAGAATTTATGACCGATGACATTCTTGAGAAATACGATATTAT
Organism: Mucilaginibacter sp. UYNi724; assembly: GCF_054057495.1. Classification (NCBI taxonomy): domain Bacteria; kingdom Pseudomonadati; phylum Bacteroidota; class Sphingobacteriia; order Sphingobacteriales; family Sphingobacteriaceae; genus Mucilaginibacter; species Mucilaginibacter sp. UYNi724. The sequence continues at coordinate 92,370 of NZ_JBSRZI010000002.1, forward strand.
AAGTACAAGGCCTGATTGGATACCCGGATGTTTCTTATTATATAAAAATACCGAAAAGATGTCTTTGCTGTACACACACAGCAAAGACTATAAAAAGGTGTTTAGCAGCTGTATCCATTATTGTTTCGATGAGACAAATTTCACCCATCGGCAGTTTGAAGAAAAAAAACCATTTGACGAAATTGAAAGTGAGGTAGAAAGCATGATGCATGTGGTAAAAAAAATGGAGTCATGTGGTTATATTAAGCCATATTTTGATATGCATATTATTGAAGGTGGCAGCCCAGGCCGGTTGAAGTGGGAAAACGGCACACTTATTTATAAAAATCGATTTGAAGTTTTACTATATCATCTAATCGATTTTAAACGACACTTTGTACCACCTAAAAAAGAGCCTCAAATAAAAGAAACAATTACAATCAGTACCATAAACATATATAATAGACGAAAAGCTGTAGTAAAGACTTAGAAACGTACTGCGTCATATGGAGGCCTGCGAAGATTACCGTATGGTTGCAAGTAAAAAAGCGTAACTATATAAAAGTAAGCCACATGTCGTAGCGGAATGCTATATAAATTAATAATAATGCATGAAAAAAGCTAAGATTTGGAGCAACGGTAAGAATATATGACGATTGCAACCGAATTGTTGTTGTTCAAATTTAGGTCTAAAACGTTAATTGTATACGAGTGAAAAAAATCAATTTTAATATTGTTTCCATAACTTTTTATGTAAGCATTGAACAGATATTTAAAAGATGAGCTTTCCGTTTTACAAACAATTGGATAGCATGGATTGCGGCCCAACTTGCCTGCGCATGATTGCAAAGCATTATGGCCGTAGTTATAGTCAAAAAACCATAAGCCGGCTTTGTGAAATTAATAGAGAAGGCGCCTCATTACTTGGCATTAGCGACGCAGCTCAAAAAATGGGATTTCGTACCTTAGGCGTAAAGGTCAACAACGAGCAGTTAAAGGAAGCAGAACTGCCCTGTATTTTACATTGGAGACAATATCACTTCATAGTGCTCTACAAGATTAAAAATCATAATTATTACCTGGCAGACCCGGCTGACGGCTTCTTCATTCTCGATGAAGACACTTTCAACAAAAGCTGGCGGCAGGATAAGGATAACCTTGAAGGCATCGCATTATTGCTTTCTACAACACCGCGGTTTTATGAGCAGGATGATGAAAGCGGAAAGGAGGTGCGATGGTCGTTCTTATTCAAATATTTGATCGTTTACCGCAGGCTAATTGTTCAATTGCTTTTTGGGCTGGGTATAGGCAGCCTGTTTCAGTTGATAACGCCGTTCCTAACGCAGTCAATCGTTGATATTGGTATCAACACAAAAAACTTAAACTTTATTTACATTATCATTATTGCACAGACAGCACTCGTTGTAGGCCGAGTAAGCGTGGAATTTATCCGGTCTTGGATACTTCTGCATATCAGTACCCGAATTAATATCTCTATTCTCACCGATTTTTTAATTAAGCTAATGAAGCTGCCGATGAGTTACTTTGATACAAAAATGACGGGGGACATCATGCAACGAATTAATGACCAAAGGACAATTGAGTCTTTTTTAACAGGGTCTACACTTACCACTATCTTTTCCATCTTTAATTTGATTGTATTTTCAATTGTACTGGCTTACTACAATGTGTCTATTTTCTTCGTATTTGCAGTTACCAGTGTCCTTTATATCTTATGGATAATGCTTTTTTTAAGGCACCGCCGAGAGCTTAACTATAAGAGCTTTGATGTATCTGCCAAAAACCAGAGTAGCATTGTACAGTTGATTAGCGGCATGCAGGAAATAAAATTAAACAACTGTGAGCAGCAAAAACGCTGGGAGTGGGAACACATTCAAGCGCGGCTTTTTAAATTTAACGTAAAGACACTTGCCCTTAGCCAGTACCAACAAGGCGGGGCTACCTTCATTAACGAAGGAAAGAATATTTTGATTACTTTTTTAAGCGCTGAAGCAGTTATTAATAATCACCTGACGCTGGGCGCTATGGTTGCTGTGCAGTATATAGTGGGCCAGTTAAGTAGCCCTATTGAGCATTTACTTGTTTTCATGCAAGGATTTCAGGATGCCAAGATAAGCTTGGAGCGACTCAACGAAATACATCAGATGAAAGATGAGGAACCGGCCGATAGGGAATGGAACCATACATTACCCGACAATAAAAGTATATCTTTATGCAACTTGACTTTCCGTTATGCGGGTGCAGGTAACGAGCCGGTTCTGGAAAACATTAGCCTCGAAATTCCCCAAGGTAAAACAACGGCTATAGTAGGCATGAGCGGCAGCGGCAAAACAACAATACTTAAATTGCTTCTTCGATTTTACGAACCACAACAGGGCCAAATAAAAGTGGGCGGGCAGAACATAAACAACATAAGTTTTAAGACCTGGCGAAGCCAGTGCGGGATAGTAATGCAGGACGGCTTTATATTTTCAGACAGTATTGAACGAAATATAGCTGTAGGAAACAAATATCCCGATAAGAAAAAGCTTGCCCACGCTATTGAGGTCGCAAATATTCGTGACTTTATCAATGGACTTCCTTTGGGCCTAAACACAAAAATAGGAGCAGAAGGCAACGGTATAAGCCAAGGACAGCGTCAACGTATATTGATTGCACGTGCAGTTTATAAAGATCCGGAGTACCTGCTTTTCGACGAAGCGACAAATTCATTGGATTCCAATAACGAGCGCATTATCATGAATAACCTGCAGGAATTTTTTAACGGTCGCACCGTAGTTATTGTTGCACACCGTTTAAGCACAGTAAGCAACGCAGATAACATTGTTATACTTGACAAGGGACAGATAATTGAACAAGGCACCCACCATGAGCTTACCGCTCTTAAAGGAAATTATTATAACCTCGTAAGGAACCAGTTGGAGTTGGGAACCTAGATTTGTTTATTGAATAAAAACGAGATTGTCGATTATACACTATCACATGGTTTTAATATCAAGACAAGAAAAAGACGACGAAACTAGGCACAGCGATGAAGTGCGGGATATTATCACGGCAGTGCCATCGTGGATACTTCTTTGGGGCATCACATTTTTTTTTATAGTGCTTGTTTTATTAGGTGTTCTTTCCGCCTTTATAAAGTATCCGGAAATGGTTAAGGCAACGCTGAAAATTGATTCTCGAAACACCCCGAAGCCTGTTGTTGCAAACGTGGCTGGCAAAGTTTTAGAAATTTTAGTGCGCGAGAACGATCACGTTATTACGGGGCAGTCATTAGCTTTTATTGAAAGTACTGCCGATCACAAGGTGGTAATTAAGCTACTCGGCGACCTTCGGCTATTACATAGAAGTTTAAAACAATTCCCAAATGTTACCGATGCGAATTTATTTAGCGTAGATTCCATGCACTTAGGCGAATTACAAATTGGTTACCAATCGTTCTTGCGGCGATATTCATTGTACAAATTATCCTTAGAAAAGCGACAATGTCTAAAAACAACTTCTGCTGGCATAACAAGCGAAGAAAATAAATACCCGACCAAAAAGCGGCCAATTGTGCGAACCGACTCTTCGCTTGTAACTACTAAAACCAACTACTTCACTAACGAAAAACAATTTATAAAAGCTAATTATGAGCTAAAAGTACGGGCGTCGTTCTTAAAAGCATTGAACAGGATGATAGGCCAAACTGAAGACTGGAAAAACAAATATGTTTTGACGGCGTCAGCAGCGGGTAAATTGCGTTTTGCAGGTATCATTCATCAAAACCAGCTGCTTGTTGCCAACCAGAATGTATTTTACATTGACCCCGCTAATAAGCAGTTTTTCGGTGAGATGCTGATATGCGAAAACGATAAGGGGAAGGTTAAAGGAGGTCAGCATGTGTTGATTAAGCTAAGAAGTTACCCGTTTGAAGAATATGGGATGTTGAGAGGTACAATCAAATGTGTAACAAATACACCAGATAAAGGCCATTTATTTTCCTCGATAGTAAATATTAACGTCACTAACTCGACGGATCAAAACAAGCCCATCCATGTTAGATCAGGCATGATGGCTGATGCAGAAATTATTACACAAAACGCTACAATTTTTCAAATGCTTAGCCGGAACGTAATAGGGGCTATGGCGCATAAATAGCGTGAAAATTACTCTTTTAGATCAGGGGTATTGTCTATCAAGCTATTCGCGTATCCGCAGTACATGACCATTGACTTGTATGTAATGTAGTGATTTAGTTGGGCTTATGAAGTCACATCCAATGCTTTTACTTTATCTTTAAACCTTGACGGATTATAAAGAAATTGTAACCTTACACATTCTACCTATAAAAAATAGAATGATATGAAAAATCTAATGAACGCGTGGAAGGCAGAAACAGATTGGTAATTAAATCTTTTAACTTGCTAAATGGCTGGAACAGCATAAATTTAAACCCAACGAAATGAATATAAACAAGCTAGAGACTGATTGATTTCGAGAAGTAATCTAATTATTCTCTAAAAGTTATTATGACGATTAATCTACGTAATGGATTTTTGTTCTCAAAAAATCGAAATTTAGCCGTAAGCTTATTAGGAATTAAACTTTAAAATCTTTAAGTCAACGTTTATTGAAAGCTATCATGCCGATACAAAACAATCATTTTCAAGCTCATCGAGCAGCTAAAGGAGAAACTTGCAGAACTGGAAGCGCAACTCAAACAAGCAAAGGAGTTTGATAGCGCACAAGCGTTTACTCTTTAGCATAAGCATATCGTCGCTTACTCTCTTGTCATTTAATTTAGCGTAATGCTGGGTCTGTTTAATATTTGTATGGCCTAACATTTTCGACACTGTCTCTATCGGTACACCGTAATTTAGAGTGACCGTTGTAGCGAAAGTATATCTCGCGATATGAAAAGTTAAAGTCTTGTCAATGTTGCAAACATCAGCAATTTTTTTCAAGTAGGAATTCATTTTTTGATTACTTAGAACGGGGAGCAGTAAACCACTATTTTGACACTTTGGGTGTTCGATATACTTGTCAATGATTTCAATTGCTTCATTTAGCAAGGGGATTCTTGACGGTACCCCGGTCTTTTGCCGATTGGTATAAATCCACATGGAATCATCGATCCCTTTATTTAAATCAGTTTTCTTCAGCTTTTGAACATCGGCATATGATAATCCTGTATAACAGCTGAAGAGAAAAATGTCACGAACATTAGATAAGCGCTCATTCGTGAAGAACTTGATAGTCAGATTTGTTAAATCGGACTCGATTAAGGCAGTCCGTTCAACTACTTTGGTTGTAAACTTGAAATTTGAAAATGGGTCTGATAGCAACCATTTATTTTTCACACATATCAATACAATCTTCTTGAAGTTCGATAAATACTTCATGGTTGAATTATGATTGCATTTTTGTACACTCTTAAACCAAAAGCAAAAACCCGAAATAAACTCATGATCAAGTTTTTTGATTTCAATGTCTTCAACATCGTATTTCCATTTTAAGAAAGTCGACACATGAGTGATAGTTGTATTGTAACGGTCGATTGTGTTAGACGCAAAATCAATACCTTCTAATGCCTTTAACTGAACATTGTGATTTCTGAATACGTCCAATATCATTATTTTCTTTTCATCAGCTCCGGTTAAAGAATCTTTTAGGAGCTCAACAGTTAATTCTCGATCATTGTCAATCAGTTTTCTTTTCGCACGGTAAACACTTTGTTCCATGACTTCAAGAAAACGATTCAACTCTTTTGTGGATTCTCTGGTGCCGATGGCGCGGCCTGCCTTTGGATTCCACTGAGATGGTTCACATTTTCTCTTAGTCGATAATTCTTTTGCAGCACCATCCACAGTGATTTTTAAGTAAATAGGTAAAGGGCCATTTTTGGGATTTTTGGGTTTCCTCATAAAAAATAATAACCCGAAGCTTTTTTCGAACATAAGTACTCAATTAATACGTTAAACAAATGTCGATTTTGAGTGCTAATAAAACAAGATGTTCAATGTCCGAACACGTTGATTCACAATTTCTTATGAGATTTCCATTGAGTCATTTTTTCTCTTTAGATGACTCAACGAATCACTCAATATAAATATGGGTATTTTGGTGATTATTGATAGAATGTTTTTAACAAAAAAGCCCTTAAATCGTTGATTTAAGGGCTTTTAGCATCATTTGAATCATGCTCTTGTACTCAGAGCGGGAATCGAACCCGCACTCCTTTAACGGGAACAGGATTTTAAGTCATGTTCCTTGCGGTGTCATTCGAGGTTAAACAGGCTTATTTGTGCTTTAAAGGCACTTTTTATATCGGATAAAACCGCATAATGTTGATAAAAATCGCCAAATGTTTCACCAATGTTTCACCTGTATTTCGTATCTTAGTGTCACTAAATCAATAAGATATGGCTTCGATAAAAGTGTGGTTGCGCGAACGTGAAAGCGCAAACGGTGAATATGCGATTATTATTCAAATTCTCAAGGACCGCAAAAAGTCGGTTATCACATTGGGGCATTCGATTAAAGAGAGTGATTGGGATGTTAAAAATGCCAAGGTTAAAAAATCGCACCCCAATTCAGCCTGGCTAAATAATCTGATTGCAAAGCGTGTTAGTGAGGCAAACGACAAGCTTATCCAACTCTTGAAGTAAATAATACCGATACCTCCGTGCATGTTATCAAACGTGCCGTAAAAGCCGCAAAAGATAATACGTTTTTCAAGCAAGCGGATTTATATATCGCACGGCTCGAAAAGGCCGGAAACTTCAACCGTGTTTCCGCGGAGAAGCCGCGTGTAAAGCGTGTAAAGGAGTTTTTGAATAACCGTGATGTCCATTTCTCGGAGATAGATGTAACGTTCTTGAAGGACTTTAAGGCATGGCTGAAAGGCACCCGCACCATTACCGAACGTACAGCCGTCAATCATTTTGTGGTTATTCGTTCAATTTATAACCAAGCGATTGCCGATAAATTGGTAGACCCTAAATATTACCCTTTCGGCAAAGGTGGTGTTGTTATCAAGTTTCCTGATAGCAAAAAGAGCGGTTTGATCCCTGCCGATATTATTGCTCTTGAAAATGCCGAACTAAAAGACGAAGCCAATCATTCCCGCAACATATGGCTATTCGCTTTTTATTGCGGCGGGATGCGCGCCTCGGATGTTCTGCGCCTTAAATGGTCGGATTTTGAGGATGGCCGTCTGTATTATAAAATGGGTAAGAATGAAAAAGGCGGGTCGTTAAAAGTTTCGCCAAAGGTTGAGGCCATTTTAGCACAATATAAACGTGATAAGCCAAAACATGATTTATTGTTCCCCGATTTAGAAAAACTGGCTGACTTGAATGATAAGGCCAAAGTTCAGGCTTATATCAAGGTGCGCATTAAATCGAATAATTATCACATGGCAAAAGCGATGGATGGAGCAGGATTAAATAAGCAAGCCACCTCGCATAAAACCCGCCACAGTTTCGCGCAGATGGCAAAAAGCGTAATCCCTGCTTATAAGCTACAAGAAATTTTCCGACACTCTGATTTGAAAACAACAGAGGGCTATATGAACAACAATTTTGTGAATGAAGAAATTGATAGTGCTATGGATGATGTAATGGCAAGGCTTGAAGTACAGCCAGCAAAATAAATAACTGTATTAAGCCGAATGCTGGTAATTAAACGGCTTTAAATCAAGTTCTTTTGTTTTAATTGCGGCAAGATGCAAATTAAATTTCGTCTGTAGATTTGCCCAAATATCAGCCGTCCCACCAAATACCTTCGCAATGCGAAAAGACATCTCGGGACTAATATCTGATTTCTCATGAATGATATTGTTGAGGGTCACACGGGAAACGCCCAGCATTTTAGCCGTTGCGGTTACCGTCAGTTCATTGGCGGCAATCACTTCGTCACGCAGGATTTCACCGGGATGGATGTGTCTCATTTGTCTTTTCATGTTCTTGTTCATGGCGTTTTCCTTTAGTGGTAATCAATGTAGTCAAGGTCGTAAGCATGTTGCCCGTCAAAGCGGAAGATGATCCGGTAATTCTTATTTACCTTGATACTCCAAAAGTCTTTCAGATCGCCTGAAAGCTTGTGGATATTCCAGTTTTGAAAAGCTCCAAAATCTTCCGGCACCGCTTGGGCCGAGTCGATAATATCCAGCATTCGTTCAATCCGGCTGACGAGATCGGCAGGCACTTTACTGCTATTGCCTTGCTCCCACAACAGACGAAGCCCTTTATGCTTAAAACCTTGGATCATATCTTATTGTAAAGTGTAAATTTACACTTGTCAAATAGAAAATGCAAATAAGTTACATTTTTCTTTTCATGGCTCAATTAAAACGGTGGTAATGCTTCTAAGAAATTGCTGTTACCGCGTTTGACCTTTTAATAAGCCATTTGCTCGGCAAAAGAATAATAGCCGCCACTGGTTACGATAATATGATCCAGTACGTGTTTCATGATAGGAGCCAGACCTATTTCTATCTGGGATATCTGGGGTAATAATACAGCTATCGCACTAATTTGTGTTCAAAATAATAATACTGCATTAAACATTATTGTAGGATTTTAGAGATTGGTCATTGCATTTCTATTTCAAGAAACATTAAAATATTTTTTCTTTTCTTGGCAATTTCTTCATGGCAAGAATTTTGTAGCTTTTTAAAAATGCTATCAGAAAGCTAAAATCGCTTTCAGTTAGTAGTAATTGCCGTTCCAAAGCCCCTCGGTGTACAACGAGAGGTTATTAATTTTGATCAAATTAAAATTAATTTAATTGATTTTCAATGGCATCGATTAAGTCGCTTAGATCAAACGGCTTAGCGATAACGGCATCACATCATAGTGAGTTATTTAAACAAATTAGTAATTCGACTCCCTTGAAACTGAAGCTATATTTCATCTCATTACCTATTAGGCAATGTTGTTAAGATTTTTTGTTTCAAACAAATTAATGATTTCATCACGTAAAAACCGCTAAAAAACAAATTTATTTTTTTAGTAAACTGATTGATAACCAGCTTTATTATCACACGAAATGTGAGAATTTTTTAAGTGAAGGTTTGACTTATATCAAAAATAAATTTGCGCAACCAAATTGTTTCATATATTTGTGCAACCACATTGTAGCAAATAGACCAACATGGAAACAAGAAGAGATGTATTTCAAGCAATAGCCGACCCAACAAGACGAGACATAATCGGACTTATTGCTAAAAACCCCATGACACCAAATAATGTGTCGGACAGCTTCGACTTAAGCAGGCAGGCGATTTCAAGGCATATTAAAATCTTAACAGAGTGTGGACTACTTACCCTTAACATTCAAGGCAGAGAATATTATTATTCTATTCAACCCAATAAGTTAAAAGAAGTAAATGAATGGCTTGAACCTTTCCGAAATATGTGGGAAGACAAGTTTAACAGATTAGACAATGTATTAAATAATTTAAAAAGTAAAAAAAATGGAAAATAACAGCAAAACAAAAATCGTGGCAGAACCGAACAAACAAGATTTTTTTATAACAAGAGAATTTGATGCGCCAAAGGAAATCGTTTTTAAGGCCTTTGCTTTACCTGACCTATTTGTTCAATGGTTTTTGCCTGCCGAACTTAAAATGGAAATAGAAGTTATGGACTGTAAAACAGGTGGTAATTACAGACATTTTCATAAACATCAAAACGGGATGCAGTTTGGTTTTCGTGGTGTATTTCACGAAGTAACTTTATTTGAAAAAATTGTAAAAACTTCTGAATTTGAAGGACTACCACAAAAGATGGACGCTGTGCTGGAAACCACAACTTTTGAAAATATTGATAACGCTAAAACAAAAGTTACTATTCATACAGTTTGCTCTTCTTCACAATTTAGAGATGGAATGATAAGTAATGGAATGGAAAAAGCACTTGATACGGCACATAAACAATTAGACAAATTATTACAGAGTTTAAACAAGTAAAAATGAAATGAAAAAAAAGTTAATTAAATCCGCGAAAATAATTGTTGCTGTCATTGTGGTACTAACAATTGCCTATTATTTAGGGCCCAAACCTTCAACTCCAAAATTAGAAGCAATTGCTTTTAATTTACCAAATGATTTACAAACATTGGAAAAGAATATAGATTTAGAAGAGAAAGCAACAAAAGGGATAAAGAAAAATTGTGAAGCAAAAATAGTTTGGGCAGACGCTTCTAAAAAGGTCAAAACAAAATATGCCTTTTTATACATTCACGGTTTTGGGGCTTCGCAAATGGAAGCATACCCAATTCATAGAAACATTGCTCAAAAATATTCGGCTAATTTATATCTATCAAGGTTGGCAGGACACGGCATTGACCTTGGCGACAATACAATGGCGAATATAACAGCAGACGATTTTGCAAACTCGGCGGAAAAGGCATTGGCAATTACAAAATTATTAGGCGAAAAAGTAATTATCATTTCAAATTCATTTGGCGGGCCATTGTCGTTATACCTGGCTTCAAAACATCCAAAAATAAAAGCACTTGTTTTATATTCGCCTTGTATTAAATCCCACGATGAAAATGCCAAAATATTTGTGAAGCCTTGGGGATTAAAGATTGTTAATTTATTCACAGGTTCATCAATCTTTGAATACAAGCCTTTTAATGCAGAGTACGCAAAGTATTGGACGACACATTATAACTTTAATGGATTAGCAGAATTTCAAAATTTCCTTGTTGCCACAATGAAGAAAGAAACTTTTGAAAAAGTTCAATGCCCAGTGTTTATGGGCTATTGGTATAAAAATGAAACAGTTAAAGACACCGTTGCCTCTATTCCAGCAATGTTAAAAATGTTTGATGAATTGCATTCTGAAACAAAACAGAAAATTGCTTTTCAAAATGTTGCAAACCACGAAATGACAACACCAATTTTATCTAACGATATAGAAACTGTACAAAATGAAACTGAGAGGTTTTTGGACAAAGTAATTGGCGAATAAAACAACGAAAGCTTAGACGACATTCAAAACATCTACATTATCATCGAGAAGTAATAGTCGTTCTATTAAATGGGCTTTGGCACAATAAACTATGTTTAAATGATCTATAAAAGAAATTCTTAAATCATCTGATTGGAAACTAATCGCGGCATTATCTTCTGGTAATAATTTCATGTCGGATGGTATAGTATTGCTACTTCGACAATGTACTCTATTTAACTGGCAATAACTTTTTTATAATTTAATTTAAATTTTTTAAAATGGTGGTTGAACTTCCAAATAATAGTTATTGCCATGCTGTACTTTTTGATAAGCCATTTGTTCGGCGAAAGAATAATAGCCGCCACTGGTAACGATGATATGATCCAGCACTTCAATCTCTAATAATTTCCCTGCATCCATCAGGCGATTAGTCATTTTCTTATCTTCTGTACTTGGCATTAAATTACCGGATGGATGGTTGTGTGCAAGGATGATTGCACAGGCATTGGCTTTAAGTGCCGTTACAAATATCAACCGTGGATCGACGACTGTTCCAGCAATACCGCCACTGGACATTTCACAAATACCTAAAACACGATTAGCGCGGTTAAGCAGCAATATTTTGGATTGCTCCAGTAAATCAAGTTTAGTTTCATCCCAATGGCTAAGCAAAATATTATAAGCTTCTTCGCCTTTGGTTACTTTAGGTCTTTGGCTTGTACTTCCGTTCTGTTTATAAACAAGTTCGATTTCTGCCACTTTGAATAAATCCATTAACAACCTCACATAATTATAGGAACATATTCCTACTATATCAGAAGAGGTTTGTCAAGTCTTCAAAAGCTGCCGCAAATTGAGGCATGGTCATATCTAACTCTTTTAAGATGTATGCCAGTTCGGGGATTTCAGGGTCAATCATGCCCTGCTCTAACTGCCTCACATAAAAGATACTTTCATCTAATGTCTGGGCAAAATCGTATTCGGTTATACCGAGTTGTTCACGCCTGTATTCTAAGAATTTGCCTAATTTAATTGTGACTTCATTTGGCAACATTTAATACCAACGCAAAAAATAAAAGATAATTCTTTGACTCCTAATTTATGTCCGTAAATTAGACTCAATTATTTCCGCAATAGCGTACTCGTTTTTAGCTACCGAATCGTCGAAACTTCAAAGCAAAAACACACGAGTAATGAGTTACTGCCACGCTACGCGTGGGGTTATATCATTCGTGTGTACGCTTTCGACGAGCGTGGTAGCAAGTGAGGCCCCACGCTGTTTTTTTTAACCCGTCTTATTAGGGGCTAAGACACTTTTAGCTCTTTTTATGAAACCCTTTCTACTAATTGTTATGCTGCTGATCGGCGGCATTTTGCGCGCGCAAACACCGCCGCAACCCGAAACCCTGACCAATGCCAAAGTTGTGAGCATGGTTAAAGCGGCCTTGCCAAAGGCTGTAATTATTAAATCTATCGAAAACAAACAAGGCAATTTCGATACATCAACCGAAGCCATGATTGCGCTTAAAAAACAAGGCGTACCGGATGATGTTATCGCGGCAATGCTGGGTAAGGAAACCAAACCTATTATCAAGGCAGAGCCGCCAGCCGCTGCAAGTAATGGGCCGCATGTTTATGCTGTTATCCAAAAGAGCAAGGAGTGCGATGTCGTGACAAGCAAAAACAATGTTGGCCAAACTGTCACCATGGTTAAAAGCCCAACCAAACAGGGCAACTTCCTGCTTGCCAAGGAAGACGGCAAAATTATCCTGATCTACAATACCAAAGTGCTGCTGGCAGAATTGCTGACCGATACCCGCAACGTGGCTATTTTAAAGATTGATAGCATTAAGTTCATTTTCGAGGGCAACAACATTGCTACCCTTAAAACCACGGTAAGTAGTGCAAAGCTACCTAATCATAATAGCGAAATGAAGCCGCATATCACCAATGCGCAATACAACCTGTATATCCCGCCCGGCAGCAAAGCCGAAACATGGTTTAAGCAATCCAAGCTAATCGGGTTTCAAGTTGCGGCCGAGCGTGATGCGCAATATGCCGACCTGTTGAACGAGAAACAACAAGCGAGGTTAATGCAGTCCTTTAACTGCATCCCATAATCAAACGATAAACATTAATAAAAATACCATGAAAAAAATCTATTTATTCTACATTTCTTGCATCGTTTTATCAACCATACTTATTATTTCCTGTAAAAAAGAACCAAACAAATCCAATGACGGCACTTGCGCAATTGGCGGCATTGGCGTTACCGGCCAATTTATGTTTTGGGTGTCCAAAAATTATGACGGCGGGGCATATACCATTAAAATTTATGATGAACAGGGCAACGATAAATCCAATGCATCCTTGGATTTTAATACGCTTTCGGTTTTTGAAGCAACCGCCCCGGATGCCTGTAATAAAGCGAATGCCACTTATAAGAAGCATGCAGTTGCACAACTGCTATTTGGCAAAAAATACTCTTACACGGCTACCTCTGAAAACAGAACTTTCAAAGGAACGATTAACGTGCCTTGTGACGATAGTTACACCTGTAAATCAATTCAGATAGACCTATAACTTATTTAAAGCCATTAGATATGAAACAAGTAACGATAATTCTAAGCATGCTTGCCTTATGTTTTGCCTTTGCATGCACAAAATCAAACAGCGACCAGAAGCCGGAAATTGAAAAACTTCAAGGCTCTTGGATATCTGACACCTTATATACCAGGCATTATAAAGGAACCAAACTTACATTAGAAACTAAACTCACGTCATTTGCCAATACCTATGACCGATTTAATTTTATGGCGAACGGTAAGCTTGATTATAGGGACATTGATATAAATGGTACGCCATATCAATATCCTTACACATACGATAGTGCCGCCAAACATATCAATTGTACTGGTGGCAATACTGGGCCGTTTTCTTTTAAAGTGCTAAGCTTGGATGATAAACACATGGTGTTGCGAAACGAGGAACCATTGCTTGATACACCAAGCATTACCAACGTAAGAATTTTCTATTGCAGGAAAAAACAATAAATTTTCCGCTAATTTACCTTCTTGTAAGTGCCTCGCATTTACATTGTGATAAGGTTTAGGTTGAAGCCCCCAAACAGCAAGTGTGAGGGGGCTTTATTAACCAACTAACTATTAATCTGACTCGTTAAGAACGAACAGTTCGTTTACCGATATTTTAAATACATCGGATATTTTTATTGCCAATTGTACCGAAGGAGAATACCGGCCACATTCAATCGAATTAATTGTTTGTCTTGAAACATTAACGATACCTGCCAACTCCTGTTGTGTCATATCTCTTTTAGCACGCTCAACTTTAATCAATATTTTCATTGTTGTCTGATCGCTTTAAAAAGGTAAAACATAAAATATAAATCATAAGTGTCACCATAACGAGTTCTTGAGCGCTCAATTGGAAATCACCAACATATAGATTGAAGAGAGAAATAAGCAGGCAATAGATGATTGAAAAAATAAACGCCCCAGCCATACTTTTATGACGAATTGCTAATGTTCGTTCATCTTCAATTTTATCTTTTGAGAGTCCATAGAACGCAAGCCCAATGATAACGAAGTCAACTAAAAATGTTTTAGTGTAAATATTTCTTGGTACAGAAGCTAATCGGAAAATCACTCCCGTTATGATTGTTCCAACGACAATGATAATTCCAAGTACTTTAAATTTTGATGTGAAAATCATGCAAGTAAATTTTTGTCTTTTTGAATATTATACTTTCCTTATTGACAAATATACTTGTCTTTTTTAAAAAGCCCAATAAAAAGGCCAAATTTTAATTTGACCTTTTTATTGCAGATAGGATTAAAACTATTAGTTATTGATCAATTGATAAATGGCATTGGCAACTGATCCTCCGGCAGCAGCACTGGCAATAGCTGTGCCGTATGCAATTTGCCCACTCATCGGACCTCCGGCAACGTTAAGCCACCAGGTTGTAACTGCTGCACCCGCGCCAGTCGCAACATCAGTGGCACCAACACTTTTCCAGCTAAATCCTGGACCACCTGCTTGATCAACATTATTTTTAAGGCTCTGCGTCGAAAGTTTGCTATCATTAAGTAAAGCATTCCATTTATCAATGTTATCATGCCAATATTCGACAGTATTTTTAGCAATGGATGTTGAAACGAGAATAAGAGGTAATTCATTTTCAGATAAGTCCAATTTTGCACTTGCCTCTAAAGCATTGATTTGATTTTTTGTCTCTTCAAAGCTTGTTGACTCATCGGTCATTACAGACAAAAGCTTATCGAAAACCAATTTTTGATTTACTGATAAATGTGCCGCTAACGAATCCGAATAAAGCGCCGTTGGCTTTAAAGTTGTCGAATTAATTTTTTTACTGTGATTATTGCTAATAACTTTAAAATCGACATTCATAGATGAATTTATTGCGTTGATAACTTGCCCTTTTTCACCATTGGATGTAAGGCCGTTAAGGATCGAAGTTTTTACAAACATGGTAAGTTCAGGTTTAGATGAACTTAGTTTGTGATTAGTTTTCATCGTCAATAGAATGTTGTAAACGCTATCAACGGTACGATTGTGCAAAAGACCTATTTTGTCGTATTGCTTTTGATCAATTTTGGCAGGTGCAACGGCACCGCTATTTGATTTTTGACAAGCAGCCCATGTTAAAGACAAGGCTAAAATTACAGCAACGGCTGAAAATTTCCGTTTTGATTGTGAGATGATAAGGCTTAAAGATTTGAATTTCATTTTGTTTAGTTGTTTATATCTGCAGCGGCAAATTAGGAAATTTAAATCACAGAATTGTTACAATAATTGTTTAAAAGTTAAATCTTTTTAAGAAAATTATTCCATGAAATAATATTTGATGTAAAACATTGCTCTACAGTAAATTAAGTCGTGTAAGTAGATTGCCGATATATCAACGTCCTCGTTTCTTTTGCAGGTTTCGGGCTTTAATTGCTTGTTGCTGCCGGATGATTTTTTGCAGTTCAATTTGTTTTTCCGTCAAATGGTCTGTATCGGGTTTGCGGTTATCATTTGGCGGGATAATAGGTGATTGCGATTTATGACCCGAAACCTGCTGCCGTTGCTGTTCGTGCTGGTGGGCAAGTTCTTTATGGCGGTGGCCGTCATTCATTGCCCATTCTTCATTATAATTATTTAGCTGTTGTTCAAAGCGTCTGCCAATATCATCAGGCAGGTTTTCTTTTGAGCCAAAAGCGGCGGTGATTTCCTGCTGCTCTTTTTGCAGTTGCTGCCAAGCTTTGTCCCGCATCGCCTTGAAGTTTTCCAATTCGATTTGCTGCTGTTCGTAAAGTTCGGGCAATGTCATGGCGTAAATATTTGATCGAATGTAGCAGATTACTGCCACAATTGAAAAATTTACCGCTGATGCTTGCGTTGCCGCTGCCTTGCTTTTACCTGCGCTTGCTGTTCCTGTATCTTTTGCCGGGCGACTTCTTGCTGTATTTGTGCATCAACAACGCTTTGTTTGTTTGCTGCAAACTCTGCGGCGATTTTTTCTTTACGTTGCTGTTCTTCATCAACCGGCGGCGTTTCTTCTTTTGTAACGGCTTTAGTGTTGGCTTCGAACTTATTGAGGGTTTGCGCAAATTGCTGTGTTTTGGGATGGTCTGCTTTATTCGTATCTATTTTTAAGACATCTGTTCGATTATCGGCAAACGCTTGGGCAAGCTGTACCGTGCTTGGTTTAAGTTCGGGTTGTTGTTTCTCCCGTTTGCCGCCGCCGCTTGCCTGTTGCTCCCTGATTTGTTCGATTGCTTGCTTTTCAGTAATAAGCGTTTCGTGCCGCAACCGCGCCCTTACTTCTTTGGTTTTGACGTTTTCTAATTGCCGCAAAAGGTCAAAGGATCTTCCAGTGCCATCGACAACACGGAACGGTCGCTTGGGCGTACCCTGGGCAATGATATATCCATGGCGTTTTGCTGCGGCAATAAATGCTTTGCCATCGGGATGTTTAAGCCATAGGGCGGTAATATCTTCTTTAAGGGCGAAGCGTTGCAAATTGCGTTTTGGGGTTTGCTTATGACCCAATGCCAGTTCGATTTTACTTCGGGCATCACTCATTTTGAATTTGCTGTATTTGTTATCAATGATCTTGCCGGTTTCAGGGTTGTAACGCTCAAAAACCACATGCCCGTGGGTGCGGTCTTTTTTAGTGTGCAAGACGATTACACGCCGCTGGCCCTCAAAGCCCGTTTCGGCGGCCAATATATCGGCGGCTTTGTTCCAGCTATCGTAAGTCATGCTTTTATCCTCCCCATAGGCGGGGCTTAACTGGACATGTAAGAATGCTTTATCGCTTTTGGTGAGTTCGGCGCTTAGTTCCATGCCCATAATGGTTTGTTGCAAATACTCGGGCGAAGCATCTTCGATGCCGTCCACATCAAGGATATGGATTTCTTCATTTTCGCCCATGGCGAGAAGATAGCCATAAAGTTGACTGCCATTGCCCCGTATGTCGCCAGTAATAACCATTATTTCAAGATGTCCATAAGTTGCGCCGTAAGGTCGATAATATTATCAAAGGCAAGGTTTAAGCTGCTAAATGAAATGCCGCTTAAATCTTCGCTGTCCTGCCTGCGGTTAAGCGACCGGGCGATTTGGTTGTGGTTGCTGCCAACCTTGTTTAACGCTGCAAGAACTTTGAGCAATGCTTCACGATCTTGCGTCGGCACGGTACGGGTCGGCTTGGTGCCAGTCCCCAAGCTACGCAAATAAACACTCGGCTCTTGCCCGGCATCGTTAGCATTTTGCTCGATGCGTTCTCGTTCAAATGAATTTGCACGGACGCGAAACGTAAAGTCGCGTCTTTCCGCATCCGATTTTAGAGGTCGTGCCATGGTTTACAATTTACTTGTTGTTGTCTTAAGGGGGGTCAAGCGGGGGAGATTTTCTCCCCCCTTGCAAGAAAGGTTTGGAGCAAAATAACGATAGTTATTGTAGCTACAAACCACATCTTGCAACACTTCACTAATATACACGATTGTACGGAAATGTCAAGTATATCAGCAACTTAGCATCTATATATTATAATCGTTAGCAATGCATTACAACGTAGAGGCCATGAAAAGAAAAAATGATGCGAAGCAGTTTCTTTTGAAGCAAAACAAAACCACGTAGAATTACGGTTTTTTAAAAAAGGGTGTTTTCACCCTATACTATCATCCGCGATATTCTTTTATTGTCACCATTAAACTTAAACACGTTATGGCCGAAAATGACACTCCCGAACCTGAAGATAAGAATAAGCCTTCACTTCCTAAATTAAGAATTGACCTGTCCAATATTGACGGTTCGCAACCTTCCCGCATTCAACTCGGAAAAAATATCAGTTTTAATTTTGGCGATAAAATACAAGGGAAGCAAATAGCAAGCGATGAAAATTTAAACGATAATCCGCCTCCAACGCATAATAATGCCCCGCCCCGGCCACCGCATAATTTTATCGAGCCTAAAGAGCCTTTCCTTGCTAAAAGCTGGTTCCAAATCTATCCCGACGAATTAAAACGGCTGCTTGAGTTTAGAAAAAATCCCGAGTCTCGAAATCGCGCGGTCATTTTTATGATAGGCGTCTTGTTTACCATTATTTCGGTTGTTGGTGCCTTATGTGGTTTTATCAGGGCATATAACCGCTTTGGCCGTCCTTACGGCAAAGAACCAAATTTGCATCCGATGCACCCGGTAACGCGCGTGTCGATGGGCTTGGGTATCGTGGCTGCATGGGTAATAACGATTGTTATATTTATCGGCTATTATCTGCTTCTGAATGTTCTTGGTTATGGCCCAGTTGCTTTTATTGTTTATCTGGTGACTAACACCGTGTTGACGGGCGTTGCGATGGGCGCATTTTATGCATGGCAAAGGAAAGTTTACCGCCATATGGACGAAACCGAAAAATTTGGCTCGGCCCGGTTTGCGCAACCTCATGAATTATCCCCTTTTCAGAATATTGACGGGTATTACATCGGCAAAGATATGGCTTTCAAAGATAAAGGACATCTTTTGACAATAGCCGGAACGCGCGGCGGCAAAGGCACAAATATTATAATCCCTAATCTGTTAGGTGCAGGCACAATGGAAACGTCTTGGGTGGTGATTGATCCCAAAGGGGAAAACGCCGCTGTTACCGCCAGCTATCAGCGGAAGAAAGGGCAAAATGTTATCATTTTAAATCCCTGGGATCTGTTAGGCGACCATACAGGGCAAGCGCAAAATTATAACCCGCTTGATATGCTGGATATTACTTCTACGCATCTGGTGGACGATATACAAGTAATTTCTGAAATGATTGTGCCGGTTGACCAAAAGGCCGGTGATAAGTTTTGGACGGATTCGACCCGCACAGTTGTGTCCGGATTGCTGTTGCAGATTGTTATTTCACAACCAAAAGAAAAATGTACTTTAAAAACGCTGTGGGAGTGGGCGCGATTTGACGAGGAAGATTGGAATAAAACAGTCCAAGATATGTGCATCAGCTTACATCCTGTTCATGGGCTGAATATCAAAAACGCTGGCCTTGAAATTATGAAATTTCAGGCCGCTGGTGAAGAAACCTTTGGCGGTATCATGTCAAGCGTATTGCAAGCAACGGATTTTTTAAAGTCGCCAGCTTTGCAAAAATCCCTTGAAAGTGGTTTTGACCCTAAGATACTGGTTGAGGGTAAAACAACCGTCTATGTGATAATTCCCGCTGATAAGTTGAAGTCACATTATAGGTGGCTGCGTTTGGTGGTCACAAGTATGATGCGGGCGGTTATCCGTAAACCTAAAAACCGTGTCACGTTCTTGCTCGATGAATTTGCAGCCCTTGGCTATCTGCCGGAGATTGAAACGGCGCTTAGCACCTATGCCGGTTACAACATAACTGTCTGGCCGATCCTGCAATCGCTTATTCAGCTTCAAAACCTTTACAAAGAAAATTGGGAAACCTTTATCGCTAATTGTAACGTGCGGCAATACTTCACAATTAATGATAATTTTTCGGCGGAATACATCAGTAAAGCCATTGGTGAAACGTCTAATATTATCATGAAGAATGACGAAGCCACCGCCAATGCCAGGCGCCTGATAACAACCGACGAGTTACGCCGCGCATCCGGTAAGCAGATATTCATGTTTATCGGCGATCTGCCGCCAACATATGTTCCTAAAGTGCCCTATTATTTGGTGCCCGAATTGAGTGGAAGGGCTGATAGAAACCCTTATATAAATTAATTGTTAAAATATTCAAACATTTATATACTTTGCAGATTATAGTAACCTTTCACATGAAATCATTTACTGAAGACAATATACTTGAACTAACTGGCATTTTAGGTTTGCACAATACTAATGAAAAGCATAAAGGCTTTACTTATCAGCTTTATACGCCAGAAGGAAAAAAAGTTACTTCAACAGACTTTTCGCGGTATAAAAAATTTGTAGTTGATATACAAAGTCCCTATGTTATAAAAATGTATCGTTTGATCGATTTTGAAAAAAAAACAATAAACAATCTTAAACTGATTAGTTCTAAGATAGAACACGAGATCGGAAAAAAGAGTGTTAAATCACAAGTTAACTTTGGAATCCAATATGGGTTCACCACAATTGATTTGATAGCAGCCCGATCATATGAAAAAATTGATCTTGGAAATTTTAAGTTTTTATACGATGGTTATAAAAAGTGGGGTAAAATTGGTTTTTTAATGTGGGATATTAATGAACAATTTTTGTTCTCAACTTTAATGAGGAATGCAGAATTAGATTTTAAAGACTTAACCTCTTTATATACTAAGGCTCGAAGTGGTGAAGAACTTATACGAAAATTTCGTGGTCAGGACATTTGGAATAGTGACGGATTTACATGGAAAGGAAGGTTTCATATAAATAACAAATCTACCTGCTTTTCAATATTACATGACATCTAAAAATTAATTTGAGTACCGTAACCAATTAATTCCAATTTTTTTATTTCATTAGTTTGCTCAATTTCTGAATTTAAAGAATTAAAATCAGAAATTATTTGCTTGTCAAATTCGACGGTTTCATCTGTAAGCTTGTTTTCCCTATATGCATTTATCACCGATAATTTGTATAAAGCTTGTAAATCAGCTGGCGCTTCATCAAGGTTTTTTATTTTTTCATTTTTAATCATTGGAAAGCTCTTAATGCGAGAGTTTTTAACAACTTTTATATACAATCGTCTTGATTTAGATAATTTGTCTACAGTAGTTTTTCGTGATTGTCTGTTAGATATATTATATAACAAACTGTTTTTATTTGTAAGCGATGATTTATTACCATTATTATTAAGTCCTTGATTATTATTTTGAAAAATATTTTTGTTTTTTCCTTTAGACATTAATTAAATTTTTTTAGGTGAATTTATATAATAATAACATTGCCGTTTTTTAAAGTTTTCAACTTTTCCACGATTTGTTTAAAAAGCACGTAATGTTAAAAAATATTAAAATTAACAATTTAATTAATCTTTTGAAATTTTTTTATACGCAACAAAACATTAATGGTTGTGATTTGAAAAGTATTTATTGAGATCTTTAAAATCTTTGTAAAACCCCTCCATACTCGCCGTTTCAAATCCGTGCGGTTCTAAAGCTAACGCAATAGCATGCGTAGTTTGAAAACCGCTTTCATCGTTATCCAAAAATAAAAAAGCATACTTAATTTCTTTGCCTTTATTTATGATTTGTGTGGTTGCTTCACCTGCAAGCGAATTTGAATTTAAAACAAATGTGTGATTAATAGGATGCTTAACTTTCTTGATTTCAAGCCACGATAGAAAATCAAAAAATCCCTCAAATACATCTGCGCTATCTTTTTCGTTAGCAGGCTCAAAATAAGTGATGCCTTTCTGGCCAATACAATTTTTAAAGCTGGAGTCTTTGTGCGGGTTCGGTACGCTAAATTCATAACCGCATTTATCATTACCAAATAGAAACCCGTAATATTTTTTCTTTGTTTCATTGTCCATTACCTCGCCTTGTTTCAAGTATAAGGACGCAAGTTCAAAAGAAATGCGCCGCCGCACTAATTCTTCTTTAAGTCCAAAATGGGTAATACGATCTGAAATCTTTAAAATCTTGAAGCGCGTCTGCTGATTCTGTACGAATGGTTTTTCCTTGCGCTGCACCTGATGCAAGCTTCTCCCATGAAAACCACCTTGCTTAAGTTGTTCCAATTCCTTTAATGCCTCATGTAAAGATGTTCGACGGTCTTTATTATAGTAGTCGCACCAAAGGTCTAATATATCGCCGCCGCTACTCTTTGTATTTGTACCGCTATTAGTAAAGACACCCGGCTGCCCGAAGTCATGCCATTTATTGGCTTTGGTATCAATCTTAAATGAGGCGGTTTTTTCTTCAGGTCGAAAGGGTGATAAATACCACAAATTGCCCGTACGATCAGTATGCGAATATGTGCCACCAAGATGCTCGACAATGTATGCGATGGAAATTTGTTTAGCTTCGGTAATATTCATAATTGTTGCTCCGTAATGCAAGGTAAGAAGAAAGCCCCAA
The DNA here is from genome assembly GCF_054057495.1 of Mucilaginibacter sp. UYNi724. Classification (NCBI taxonomy): domain Bacteria; kingdom Pseudomonadati; phylum Bacteroidota; class Sphingobacteriia; order Sphingobacteriales; family Sphingobacteriaceae; genus Mucilaginibacter; species Mucilaginibacter sp. UYNi724. The sequence continues at coordinate 114,883 of NZ_JBSRZI010000002.1, forward strand.
GGCGTAACTTGGGGCTTCGTGATACATTTTTAAAAAGCTATTTTATTGAAGCTTTACTGTAGTGTTCGATGATTTCATCTTTCCACCATCTATTAATTCTACTGCCAAGGTCTTTATGTGGCTTCGGAAAGTTTCCTGTTTTCCAGCGGTTTCGCAAAGCCTGTGTTTTGATACCCAATTCGCGCTGAATATCCATAGCCGTTAAACGTGGTGGCAAAGTTTCCAATCGTTTGATTTGTTCTTGGTTCTGCATTTGTTCTCCTTAAGGTTGCTGTTTGTTTTTTTGGTAATAGACCGTCGAGATAATCAGCATATTTCTGCATTAGCTTTATTCTCTCATCTAAATGTTTGGCCCGATCATATGTGCGCATCACTTCGCCTTTTGGAACATGCGCCAATTGCCTATCGGGTATGTGGACGTCGAATTTTAATTTTTCAGTACTAACGCCCATAAAAAGAGTTCTAAATCCGTGAGTTGTCATTATAGATTTGTAACCCAATCGCTCAAGTTCCGGCAAAAGTAATTTTTTCGAAACAGGGCGATTTTTTTTCGTTGGGCTGGGCAAAAGGTATTTTCTGTTTGCGCCATGTTCACTATCCAAGTCCAAAAGTATTTGTATAGCTTGCTTTGACAGTGGTATTAGATGGTCTCGTTTTAGTTTCCTTTGCTCTGCGGATTTTTTAACACGCTCTGATTTTAAAATCCAAATACCGTCGTCAAGATTAAACTCTGCACGTTCAGCATTTAATAACTCCATCGTTCGGCAAGCAAATAGCATCGCCAATTTTAATCCCTGATTTGCAAACTTTGCATTTTCTGGTGGTGGCGCATAAATTGCTTTTATAAAATCAGGTAATTGCTCCAATTCAATACAAGCAAAATGGTCTGTAATATATTTAGGCAATGCTGCTTTTATACCTATCGTTAAATCTTTGTCTAATCTCTCGGTTAGACCTGCAAACTCAAAAATCTGTTTGCAATAACCAAGTAACCGTTTACCAAGTTCCGGCGAACGAGTAGCCGCTTTTTGTAAGCACGCTAATATGACTTTTCGGGACAATTTGTTTATTGGGTAGTGGCCCAAGTCTAAAAAAAGATTGTCTTCAAGTCTGCGCAAAATTCGCGCAGCTTGTTTAAACGACCAATTATCAATATAGGTGGTGTGCCACTCTCTTGAAATCAGTTCAAAAGTTTGGGCATCATTGTATGTCGCTAAAAGCTTAGCCTCGCGCTTTACAACCGATGGATCGCTTCCGTCCCTTAAAAGTAGCTTAGCTTCATGCCGTTTAGTTCTCGCGTCTAATAGTGAAACGATAGGGTAGGCACCAAAGGATAAGGAGTTTTCCTTACCGTTAAATTTATAATCAAACCGCCAGTATTTTTTTCCGTTAGGATTTATGAACAGCCATAAGCCCTCACCGTCATTAAGTTTGTGTGGTTTGTGTTTAGACTTCGCATTTTTGCAGGATAATTCATTCAGAGGCATAAAGCTCTCCCTTCAATTCAGATGTTAAAAACTGGAAACTGTCAGGGATGCTCTACGCTGATTTTACCCCCTTTTTCACCCTTATTTGGATGATCTATAGGAAGTATAGGCATTTATTCCTAAATGTCAATCCGCTAATTATCTTTTTTAAAACAATTATTTAATGCATAACAATGCATAGCGAATAGTAATTTGGTAGCCCCGACCGGGGTTGAATAAATGTCTTTAAATCTTTGTAAAGCAAATACATCTTTTTTAGAAAAACCTATTTTACCCTCACAATTACCCTCTACCGCCTTTCAGCGTGTAAGAAACGTAACATAAAATTCGAAGATAAATCAAGAACGAACCTTTGAACTAATTAAATGAGGATATAAAAGATTTGAATTTTGATTAAACAAAAAAAATTGCTAAATTCAATTACATAAAAATAAATGAAAATGGAAAAATGGGCTGATTACCTGATTTCAGGTATTTGGATATCAGAAAACCCTAACTCACATGTATCTCATGTGTTTTTACATGAAGATACAGATGATGGATTTTCGCAAGGTGAAAAAACTTCTAAAGAATATGTTGTAAAACTTCTCAAAGCCAAGAAAACTGTAAAAACAATGGAATGGGATTATAAAAAAGCAGGTTGGGTTAAAGGCGCAGATGTTGGACATTTAAAAATTAACGATGTGTCGTATTTGCGAACACATAAAGACAATAAAGTCATAGACAATTTGCTTAATCTAATAAGGATGGATCACTTTTCATTTTAGTTATAGGTGAAAATTAGTATTCCCTTTTTTATAAATAAGTTATGACTTGGAATATTATTCCGGATATTGTTGAAAAGGCCATAATTCCTATAATAATTGGTTTCATAACTTACTTAATTTCAAAGAAGCAAATTGTTGGAACAGGTGTTACACAATTTCGTCAACGTTGGATCGATGAACTTCGAAAGGCCGTGACATTATACATTGCGAAAGCTGAAATGATTGCAATGATGGATCTTGACGATCAAAAAACATATTTTTCTCATTTTCAGGAGTTAGCTCAAATGCAATATCAAATTGAACTAATGCTTAACCCAGGAGAAGATGATCACATTAAAATAAATGTTATTGCGAAAAGTATAAGAAATATTGTCCACGATGAAAGTTTTAGTGATGAAATACTGGAGAAAATGCTTACCCAAAAAATTGAACAGCTTTTAAAAGCAACGAAATCTGTTTTGAAGACAGAGTGGCAGGTCGTAAAAAAGGGGCGCTAATTAATCTTAAATAGTAAATCGACAAATTAATCGCAAATATAGGAACCGTTAAATTCCATTGTATGGTATTTATCTTCGATGTTTCCGTTGTTGCTGTAGTTTTTTAATTTGCCTTTGCTGTTCAATGATTTTCTCGCGTTGAGCTTGTTGCATGCCTGCGACTACAGCTTGCATTATTTCGTTATCCTTGTTATCGGTCGAGATTAATTTTTCTACCATAGCGGGGTCAGTTTGCTGCATGTTATATGCGGCGTTAAAAGCGGTTGCTATTTGTTCATCTGTTGCCATGGTTTAGCTTTTACGGGCGTGTTTGTTTAGATACTCGCGTATGCTGTCAATGTTATAAAGGATTACTTTTTTGGTGGGCTGGGAGATTTCAATTTCGCCGTTATCGCGTAACTCTTGAAGCTTTGTTGTTTTCACGCCGAGCATTTCCATTGCCTTGTCGGGTAATATCCATTTTTCTTCTTTAATGTTATGCAGGGTTTTAATGTACTCGTATGATTTCTTGAGTAAATCAAAATAAGCATCTTCCTGAATGCAGATAACTTCCACTGTAAATAGATTTAGTTATCAACAAAGATATAAGAATAGGGGAGATATTAAAATGATGTTTGGGAACAGGAAACGAATGTTTCACCAATGTTTCACCCAAAAGAAAAAGGCAGTTAGTGTCTTTCGCCTAACTGCCTCATTTTCAAGTACTCAGAGCGGGAATCGAACCCGCACTCCTTTAACGGGAACAGGATTTTAAGTCCTGCGTGTCTACCAGTTCCACCATCTGAGCAGGCGATTAACCTTTTAACAATAAATCCCTCCGGTAAGGAAGGGATTGGAGCGAAAGACGAGATTCGAACTCGCGACCCCGACCTTGGCAAGGTCGTGCTCTACCAACTGAGCTACTTTCGCATTGGTATTTCCAACTTGGCATTCAGCTAAAGCCTTACTGCGTTTGCGGGAGTGCAAATATAGACAGAAATGAACGTTCTGCAAGTAATATTTAAAGTTTTTTAAAAGTTTTTTATAACTCGCTGTTTTTCAAAACTTCAGCAGTTAGGTCTGTTTCAAAACCGCGGCTTAAAGCGTACTGCTGCAGTTTATACCTGCGTTTGTACGGGTCTTTCTCTGCCAACGTAGCTACTTTTTTTTCTATCAAACGCGTTAGGGTATCCATATAATCGCTGGCGTCTATTTGCAAAAGCGCCTTTTTTATCAACACGGGCGATACATTTTTCTGTTTCAGTCCCTGCTTTATCTTTATTCTGCCCCAGCCCTTTTGGTTAAACTTACCTTTTGTATAGGCTTTGGCAAAGCGTTCTTCATTTAGATAATTCTCTTCTATCAAACGGGTGATGATGTTCTCCACCGCATCCGTCCACAACCCCAGATCGTAAAGTTTGTTGCGCACTTCCTGCTGCGACCGCTCCTGGTAAGCGCAGTAATGTTCGGCCTTTTTCATGGCTACATTTACGTCGGTAATTTTTACTTTTTTAGGGGCGTCCATTAAAACCAAAAATCGTCAAAAATTCTTCTATTCATATAAATATAAGCAAATTCGTGTCATGCAAAATTCGTACACTATAAACGATATAAAACAAATTACAAATGCCACCGGGGACATTGTTGGCGATGCTACCATAAGTGTGTTGCTTACCGATAGCCGGCGGGTAAACAACCCCGATTGCTCTTTGTTTTTTGCATTGCCCGGGCGGCGCGACGGGCACGAATTTATTGCTGATACCTACACTGCCGGCGTCCGTAATTTTGTAGTGAACCACCAACCCGATACTATTATGCCAGATGCCAATTTCCTGGTAGTGGCAGATGTATTGAAGGCTCTACAGGCGCTTGCCGCTTATCACCGTAAACAGTTTAGTTTGGATGTCATTGGTATCACCGGTAGCAATGGCAAAACCATTGTGAAGGAGTGGCTTTACCAACTCATGAATCCCGAGAGAAGTATTGTGCGCAACCCAAAAAGTTATAACTCGCAAATTGGGGTGCCGCTTTCTGTATGGCAAATTAACGAAACGCATAACCTGGGTATTTTTGAGGCAGGCATCTCCGTGTCCGGCGAAATGGATAAATTGGAAATGATTATTCAGCCTACCATCGGCGTGCTTACCCACATTGGCACCGCGCACGATGAGGGCTTTGAAACACCCGAAGACAAGCTAACCGAAAAGCTTAAACTATTTAAAGAATGCAAGCAGATAATATACAATTACGAAGCCTTGCTTGATCACCGGGAGGACCTAAAAAGCCGAGAGTGTTTTGCGTGGAGCCGCAAATTTAATCTTGCCGACCTTTACGTGTTCAGCGAAACCACTATACAAGGCAAATATTATATGCGGGCCATCTACAAAGAACAGGAGATAGAATGCCTGGTGCCTTTTCGCGATGAGGCATCAATAGAGAATACTATAGTTTGCTGGGCCACCATGCTGGCCATGGATTATAGCCCAGAAGATGCGGACGAACGTATCGAGCGCCTTGCTCCTGTAAGCATGCGCCTGGAATTAAAACATGGCATAAATGATTGCTCTATTATTGATGATTCGTACAACTCAGATATTCAATCTTTGGAGATCGCGCTTAACTTTTTAAACCAGCAAAACCAACATCAAAAGAGAACATTGATCCTGTCCGATATTTATCAATCAGGTTTGCAGCAGGAGGCATTGTACAAACAGGTTGCTCAGATGATAAACGGCAAACAGGTAGACCGTTTTATAGGCGTGGGCACGTTTTTACAGGAGCATAAATCGCTTTTTAACGTTCCTCAAATTCATTTTTATGCCGATACATCGTCGTTGTTGAAAGATCTGAGTAAACTGCACCTGCACGAAGAAACCATTCTGATCAAAGGCTCGCGCAGTTTCGAATTTGAGAAAATAAGCCGTGCGCTGGTACAAAAAGCACATGAAACAGTATTGGAGATAAACCTAAATACCTTACTTAGCAACCTCAACTTTTACAAAGCAAAGTTGGAACCGGGAGTAAAGATCATGGCGATGGTAAAAGCTTTTTCGTATGGGAGTGGTACTTTTGAGGTAGCTAACATGCTGCAATACAACAAAGTAGATTATTTGGCCGTAGCTTATACGGACGAAGGTATCGCACTTCGCGAAACTGGCATAACATTGCCTATTATGGTGCTTAACCCCGAGCCTTTGGCTTATGATAAAATGGTAGTCAATAAGTTAGAGCCTGCCATATATAGTTTTACCTTACTGGACGAGTTTGTAAAATTTGCGCAGGAAGAGGACGTGCTGAACTACCCCATCCACCTAAAAATAGATAGCGGCATGCACAGGGTAGGTTTCGAAGCCTTTGAAGTGGAAGCGCTGTGCGACCTGCTGGAGATAAACCCGTACATCCGTGTACAATCCGTTTACTCGCATTTTGTAGCGAGCGACAATGAGCTGCACGATATGTTTACCATGCAGCAGATCCAGATCTTCGAGACGGCTTATAAGCAGATAGAAGAGGCCTTGGGCTATTCCGTTATCAAACACATTAGCAATACATCCGGCATCAGTCGCTGGCCAAACGCGCGTTACGATATGGTAAGGCTTGGCATTGGCCTGTACGGGGTAGATGCGGCTGTACCACGCGGAGAAAGCGGTTTACAACCCGTGGCTACTTTAAAAACTACCGTATCGCAGGTTAAGAGGGTACCCGCTGCGGAAACCGTTAGCTACAACCGTAGTGGCAGTTTAAAGGACGATGGTAAAATTGCCACGGTGCGCATAGGTTACGCTGATGGTTACGTGCGTGCCTTTGGTAATGGTGTTGGCAAAATGCTGGTGAACGGTACCCTGGTGCCGACTGTAGGCAACATCACCATGGATATGTGTATGCTTGATGTAAGCAACGTAGAAGTTAAAGAAGGCGACGAAGTTATTGTGTTTAATCAACAGCAAAGGATAGAAGACCTTGCCCAGCAAATAGGCACCATCCCTTATGAAATACTAACAAACATTTCGCAACGCGTAAAAAGAGTGTACTTTTACGAATAGATGTGCAAATTTGATGGTTTAGATGTGCAGATAAAAACACCTTTGAAATCACTCATTCACTCTCCCGATAGTTATCAGGACACAAAATGGCTAATTAAAGAATGAAGAGATTATTCGGTGCGCTGCTTAATTATTTTGTAAAAGGGCTGTTAATTGTGGTGCCGCTTGGCGCTGCATTTTTCCTGATGTTTTGGGTTGTATCGCGGATAGATACGGGGCTAAACCTAAGTACCGAAATATTGGTAGATGCACAGGGGAAGCCACTATATATACCTGGTTTAGGTATCTTAACGGTTATTGTTATTATACTGATCGCCGGTATATTGGTTACTAATGTAATTACCGACCCCATTAAAAAATGGGTTATGCGATGGCTTAATCGCGTCCCATTATTCAAGTTCCTTTATTCATCCATAAAAGATCTTACCGAAGCTTTTGTAGGCGAAGAAAAGAAATTTAACGAACCCGTTTTGGTAGAGGTAAATGAATTTGGACTGAAAAAAATAGGCTTCCTGGTACAAAAGGACATGAAAGCGCTTGGCTTGCCGGGCGAAGTTGCTGTTTACTTCCCCATGTCGTACTCGTTTGCAGGGCAGGTAGTAATTGTTTCCGTAGACAAAATAAAGCCGATAAACCGAAGCGCTGCCGAAGTGATGAAATTTGTGATCTCGGGCGGGGTTAGTGGGCTGGAGTAGAGGCGTTTTGCGGTAACAGCTTTGGGTCTTTCTTTTTAAAGCTGCGAATAGTTAAAATTATGGCGATAAACATCAGGATGGCACCCAATAAAAATGGAGCGCCGGGGAAATAAACCGAACCACCTTTGATGGTAAAATGGTGAAACAGCGTGGTCATCATCAGCGGGCCAATAATGGTGGTCAGGCTTACCAAACTGGCCAATGCGCCCTGTAATTCGCCTTGTTCATTTGAAGGGACCTTATCCGAAATAAAACCTTGCAAAGCCGTACCACCTATACCGCCCAGGCAATAGGGGATCATATAGATATACATCAGCCAGCCTACATTGTTAAACGCAATAAATACCAAACCGATACCATAAAAGGTTATCCCCGCCATTATATTTTTTCGCATCCCAAATTTAGGGATCGTCCATCGTACAAAACCACCCTGTATGGCCGCTATCAGCAAACCTATAAAGATTCCCAGGGCACTGATACTTGGTAAAGTCCACTGGAATTTTTCTATCAGATAAAACGGCAATACCCCTTCAATAGCTTTTTGGCCGATGTAGACAATGGTATAGGCGGTTATCAACGTGCTTATCGCCATTGAGTATTTACGAAGGCGCAACAATGAGCCAACCGGATTAGAACGTTTCCATTCAAACCTGCGGCGATTTCTAAGAGATAAAGATTCGGGCAGTACAAAATAGCCGTAAAGCGCGTTTAACAAAGCCAATCCGGCGGCTACGATGAACGGCAGCTTTATCCAGTAATTGCCTAAAAAGCCTCCAAGCCCAATGCCTAATATAAAACCAAGCCCGGTTGCCGCGCCTATCAATCCAAAGTTAGTGGCCCGTTTTTCGCCGCTGCTAATGTCGGCAATGTAAGCCGTTGCAGTTGTGGTGCTTGCGCCTGCAATACCCGCTATCAACCGCCCTATAAAAAGCCAGGCAATGGTAGGGGCGAAGGCCATAAACAAATAATCGATACCGAAACCGAACAGTGAGAATAGCAACACGGGCCTGCGGCCGATCATATCGCTCAAATTACCCAAAACCGGTGCGAACAGAAACTGCATAGATGCGTAAGTAAACGTAAGCCACCCGCTGTACTGGCTGGCCATACTGATATCAACGTGGCCAAGTTCCTCCAGTAGTTTAGGCAAAATAGGAATTATAATACCCAGGCCAAGCACATCGATAAATATCGTTATGAAGATAAATCCTAAAGCAGCTTTGCCGTGTTGTACTACGGGTTCGTCCATAAGTTGAGTATCAGCGATTATTTGCGCCGCTGTTATAAGATGAATTATCAGTAGTTTGTTTCTCTTTTCTAAAACTTCTTACGGCAAGTATCGCCCCTGTAAGCATTAAGGCCGATGCTATAAAGTAAGGCATGCCCGGTATATAAATAGGGTAACAAATATAAAGCTCAGTGCGGCCTTTTTTGGGGGTTGGGTAAGCAAGTCCATTCCCGTAAAATAACAACTAATAATTTAAAACTCGCTATTAATTATTAGATAATATTTGGAAGTAATATAACTAAATCCTTAAATTGACTAAAAATTTAGTTATACCATGAAAACACTTAACCTTATCCTCACATTACCCTGTGCTTTGCTGATGCACAGCACGTTCGCGCAAACATCGGCACATTTAAAACTATCTGACGAAACCCCATCTGTTGGCCAGAAGATCCGTTTTACTTATAACCCTGCCGGCACCCCGCTCGATGGTAAGCAGGACATAAAGGCAACCGTTTACTTTTTAGATAATAAGCGCAACCCAGCTGCTGATGCAGCTTTAACAAAAAGTGGTGCAGATTTGAAAGGGGAGTTTACGGTACCTGCAGATACTAAAACTTTGTTTGTTAAGCTAAGCAGCGGCGAAGCGATAGATGATAATGTTGAAAAAGGTTACGTATACCTGGTTACTGATAATAGCGAAAAGCCTGTTGCCGGCGCTTATGCTATGAACGCCTATCTTGTGGGTAGTGGTATGGGCAACTACTTCACTAAATTAAAAACCGATGCACCGGAAGCGCTTACTCTTTATAAAAAAGAATTTGAGCTATATCCGCAAAGCGAAAAAGACTTTGGTGTAAGCTATGTGAGCATGGTAGCGGGTTTGAAGGACGACGCCAGCCAAAAATTAGTGAAAGAAAAAATTGCTGCGTGGTCAAAAAGTGGTAATGAGAAAGATATGATGATGGCATCCGGAATTTACAGCAGATTGAGAAATAAAGCTACTTTTGATTCATTGAACGCCGTTATCATCACGAAATTCCCGAATGGAGAAGCCGCGCAGAATGCCGCAGGCATGGTCATCAATAAGGAGCAAGATGCTGCTAAGAAAGCGGAATTATATTCGGCGTATATTGCTAAATATCCGGAGAAGAATGAAAAAAATACAGTTCAGGATAATTTCAGGATGCAAATTGCAGCAGCTTACCTTAATGCCGGGAATACCGCTAAATATAACGAATGGGCAGCGAAGGTGAAAACCAAATCGCAATTAGCTAATGCGTTAAACAGTGCCGCATGGGCCTGGGCAGAAAAAGGCGAACATTTGGAAGAAGCAGCGGTATTATCCAAACAATCTTTAGATATTTTAAATGATGATTTTAAAAATGCTGAGGCCGGTATGTACATGACTGCTAAACAAGTCGCTGAGAATAACCGGGCAACCTACGGGGGAATTGCCGATACCTATGCATTTATCCTGTTTAAGCAAGGTAAATTCCCTGAGGCATTAAAGGTGCAGAGCGAAGTATATGATGGTATGAAATACCAGGATGCAGAAATTAATGAGCATTACGCGTTGATATTAAACGCAAATGGCCAATATGCAAAAACAAAGGAGATTGTAGAGAAATCTATCCTTGCAGGTAAAGGTTCAGAAATTTTAAAGGCTCAACTGGCCATTGCATACACTAAAGTAAAAGGCAGCAACGCGGGGTATGAAGAATACGTCGCCGGCATGTATAAACAAAAGAACGACGCGGGCAGGGCAAAACTTGTTAAAGAAATGATAAATACACCGGCGCCTGCCTTCGCGTTAAAGGATTTTGACGGGAAGGAAGTATCCTTGGCAAGCCTAAAAGGCAAAGTGGTTATTGTGGATTTTTGGGCTACCTGGTGCGGCCCTTGTAAAGCATCATTCCCGGGCATGCAAATGGCGGTTAATAAATTTAAAGATAACCCCAACGTAAAGTTCCTGTTTATTGATACATGGGAAACCGGCGACAATTACCTGCCTGGAGTTAAGAAATTTATAGCCGACAATAAATATACCTTTCATGTGTTAATGGATGAAAAGGATAGCAGCGGCAAACAGGCTAAAGTAGTTTCTGACTTTAAGGTTTTGGGTATCCCAACTAAGTTCGTTATTGATAAAGATGGTAATATCAGGTTTAAGTATGTGGGTTATTCAGGCTCGGCAGAAGCGGTGCTTGACGAGGTAACCAACATGGTTGAACTTACCTCTAACCCGGATGCAGTTGCAAACGCACCAAAAGTATCTATGCTTAAATAAAGCTAAACTGTATATAGTAAAAAGGCGCTTCGGATATTCCCGTGCGCCTTTTTTAGTTATAGCCCTTATTTATTTATTTATTTATAACGGTTGCTTTTATTTCAGTTTCATTTACAAGGCCAAAGTAGCGGGAATCAGCAGCGTTGTGCCTGTCATCACCAAGTACAAAATAATTGTTTGCAGGTATTTTTAGCGGGCCAAAATTATCTTCATTGTAACCAGTACCCGGATAAGCCTTCGAGATCATTTCGTTGACGGAGTCTTTAGATACCACATATTGTTGCAGCTTTAACTTGAAACCCTGTAACTCACTTTTAGATATCGCGATCCTGGAGATACTATCGTTAACTTCGTATAGATCGTAGCCATTGGTTTTTACATAACCTAAAATACTGGTTAACATTTTTTTATTTATAAGGTATTCATTCCATATTTTAGGTTCGTATAACTGTTTCCCGTTTCTGTATAACACGCCCAACCTAATTTCAATGATATCGTTTGGCATGCCAACGCACCTGAATACCGACAACGGAACGCCTTTTTTTTCGAAACATAAAAACTTATTAAACTCAGGTTTTGCAAAACGCGATACGTATATCTTATCACCTGGTTTTATGGCAGGCTTATTAGCATCACTTGGTATTTGATAAATAGCAAAAACAAAGGTTACCTTTAATAAATACCACAGGCAAACAAGCGAAAAAGCAACGATCGCTATAATGTTCCATGTTTTTTTCATGAAGGGAATGTAATAAAAAAATCCCCTTTCGGGGATTGGCGTTTGTTAAAAATTCGGTTTCAGTACATATTTATCATAGAAACGGAAGATATGCTCGGCAGCTTCTTCGGCAGTATCAACTACGCGGTAAAGGTTAAGGTCATCGGCGCTGATGTTATGCTCGTTGGCAAGCATCTTTTCTTCTACCCATTTAAACAGGCCTCCCCAATAATCTACCCCGACAAATACAATAGGAAAGCGGGCGATCTTACCGGTTTGTATTAGCGTAATGGCTTCAAAAGATTCGTCCATGGTGCCAAAACCACCCGGCAGGATAATGAAGCCCTGCGAGTATTTCATGAACATTACTTTACGGATAAAGAAGTAATCAAACTCCAGGATCTTATCTCTGTCTATATACTTGTTATGGAATTGCTCAAACGGCAGCTCGATATTTAAACCTACCGATTTGCCACCAGCCTCGTAAGCGCCTTTGTTGGCAGCTTCCATAATACCCGGGCCACCGCCGGATATTACACCATAGCCACGCTCGGTAAGGAGGCGTGCGGCATCTTCTGCCAATTTATAGTAAGGGTTATCATTATGGGTGCGTGCCGATCCAAAGATGGACACACACGGGCCTATTTTGGCCAGTTTCTCGAAGCCGTCGACAAACTCGGCCATAATTTTAAAGATCTGCCAGGAATCGGTTACTTTAATTTCCTGCCAATTTTTATTTTCAAATGCTTCTCTTATTTTATCTTCACCAGTCATGTTAGTAAATTAGTCCGAAGTCCGATGAATCGGGAAGTCCGGAAGTGTAATAATATTACAATAAATTTTATTTAAGGTTTTATAATGTGCGGTTTAAGCTACTTGCCGACTTTCGGTCTTCACGACTTTCGGACTCGAAGAGATCCACAACCCCACAAATGTAATTAAACCGTTTACAATGATGAGTTCGTTATCGAAAACATAGCCGCCCAGTAACACTTTTGACTCTGTGCTGAGGAAGTAGCAAACTGCGGGAGATATCAAACAAATGAATGGCACTAATTTATCCTTTACCTGCCATTTACTCATAAATAAACCGAAGCTGTAAAGGCCGAGTAATGGCCCGTAAGTGTATGATGCTACTTTGAATATGGCAGTCACCACTGCATCATTGTTAAGGGCATTGAATGCTATAATAGTTAGGAACATCAAGCCCGAAAATGCCACGTGTACATAGTGGCGTACGTTCACCATTTTCTTACTGTTGACGTCTCCACGTTTATTGAAGTTCAGGAAATCGACACAGAACGATGTGGTTAATGCGGTAAGCGCCGAATCTGTAGTGGCAAAGGTAGCAGCGGTTAAGCCAAGCATAAACACCATAGCTGGTATAATCCCCAGGTATTGTAAGGCGATGGTAGGGTATAAGTAATCGGTTTTTGCTACGCTGATGCCATTACGTTGCGCGTACATATAAAGCAGCGCGCCTACGCTTAAAAAGAAGATGTTTATCACCACGAAAACCGCGGTAAAACTGAACATATTTTTCTGCGCTTCTTTAATATTTTTGAGACTCAGGTTTTTCTGCATAAGGTCCTGATCAAGGCCTGTCATACCAATGGTGATGAACATGCCTCCAAGGAATTGTTTGCTGAGGTGGAAGTGGCTGCCCATGAAATCGTCAAAGAAAAAAATCTTGGAATAGCTGCTATTTTTGATAGCTTCCGCAGCTTGGAATATGCTGTAGTGCAGGCTATCGCATATGAAATAGATAGACAGGAACACCGATGATACCAGGAACAGGGTTTGCAGGCTATCGGTTATAATGATCGTTTTTAAGCCGCCCTTGAACGTGTACGACCATATCAGCACCAAACATATCATCACCGTAACGGCAAAGGGCACCCCATAACTATCGAAGATAAATTTTTGCAGTACGATAACCACCAGGTATAACCTGAATGACGAACCGATTGTACGGCTTAACAGGAAAATACCCGCCGCGGTTTTATAGCTCCAGGTACCTAAAGCCTGCTCAATATAGCTATAAATGGATGTGAGTTTTAAGCGGTAATATAGCGGGAGCAGCACTGTGGCGATAATAAGAAAGCCTGCCGCGTTACCCAAAACAAACTGGAAATACGCGAACTGATCACCGCTTGCTGCGCCAACCTTGCCCGGTACAGATATAAACGTTACCCCGCTAAGCGCCGTGCCTATCATCCCGAAGGCAACTAAATACCACTTGGAGTTACGGTTAGCAACAAAGAAGGTTTCGTTATCTGATGATTTTTTGGAGGTTAGGTATGATATTACCAGTAGCACTAAAAAGTAACCGATTATAAATGAGAGTAATATTGCGGGCGACATATTCTTTAGGTTTAAATGCAAGCCTGCCAAAGCAGGATAGCTCTAAAGTAGGGGTTTAAGTTATATGAAACAAGAACGTGTATGAATGAAAACGCTCTTAAATCTGTTATTTATAGCTGAAAAGATATTTAATAAAGATATTTTTGCAAATACCTGCCAATTAATGCATGCAGGGAATAGATATGGCTAACCCAACCGCCCCAATGAACCGACTGAACCAACTTTTTGCTACCAAGAAAGAGAACCTGCTATCGATATATTTTACCGCCGGTTACCCGGAGTTAAACACTACCGTTGATATTGCCGAAGCGTTGGAAAAAGCCGGTGCAGATTTCCTGGAGATAGGGTTCCCATATTCTGATCCTGTTGCAGATGGGCCAACTATTCAGCATAGCTCACAAACAGCCTTGGATAATGGCATGAACCTTAATATACTGTTTGAGCAATTGAAAGACCTGCGCAACCGGGTAAGCATCCCAGTTTTACTGATGGGTTACATAAACCCGATAGTACAATACGGTGTAGAACGTTTTTGCAACGCAGCCGCGGCAGTTGGAGTTGATGGCATAATCGTTCCTGACCTGCCGATGTACGAGTACGAGATGCTGTACAGCAATCACTTTGAAGACAACGGCCTAAGTAATATTTTTTTGGTTACACCACAAACATCAGAAGAACGCATCCGTAAGATAGATAGTCTGAGCAATAGTTTTATTTACCTGCTGTCATCGTCATCGATAACCGGTGGCAGTTTGCAATTGACCGATAGTATCGAAGAGTATTACAAGCGTATAAAAGCAATGACGTTAAACAACCCTGCCATTATTGGTTTCGGCATTTCAGATAACAGATCCTTTAATAAAGCTTGCGAGTACGCAAACGGTGCCATTGTAGGTAGCGCGTTTGTAAAACTTTTGGGCGAGGATGGCTACATGGATAAGATCCCCGCGTTTATAAAAGGAATTAAGGGGTAGGGTTCTGCTTTATGCGGATAAGGATAGCGTAACCTACTGCCGCTGCCAACATCGAACTGATCAATATCGTAAGCTTAGCCTGGTTATGCAAAGTGCTATCTGTAAAGGATAACAGCGCCAAAAATATCGACATGGTGAAACCGATGCCCGCAAGTTGACCAATCCCCCAAACCTGCATCCACTTAACACCATTGGCCAGTTTAGATAATTTTAATTTTACAGCCAGCCAGCTAAACAGGGTAATACCTATCGGTTTGCCCAGTATTAATCCTAATAAAATGCCCAGGGATAGCGGGCTGATAATGTTACCACCCGCCAGGCTTTCGCTGATATTGATGTTAGAATTAGCTAACGCGAATATGGGTATGATAAGAAAATTGACCGGGTTCTCCAGTAGGTGGATCATTTTCTTTAAAGGTGAATAATCGAGCTTTACATTGTGCGGGATAGCCATTGCGGTTAATACGCCTGCTACTGTTGCATGGATGCCCGAGTGATGGATAAAATACCACATGAACACGCCGGGGATGATATAAGCCAAAAGGTAGCGCACGTTAAACCGATTGAAAAGCATCTGCAAAAAAAACATGCCCAAGGCCAGTAGTAAATAGGTTGTATGCAACCCCGCCGAATAAAAGATTGCTATAACCAGGATCGCCCCAAGGTCATCCACTATAGCAAGCGCTTTAATAAATACCTGTAAGGATTGTGGCACGCGAGATTTAATAACACTTATGATAGCGACCACAAAAGCAATATCTGTAGCCATGGGGATGCCCCAGCCCGCGCTGGTTGTTGTATTGTAATTAACTAAAGCATAGATGCCCGCCGGGACAAGCATCCCGCCAAGTGCTGCAAAAATGGGTAGGGTAGCTGATTGCCTGTCGGACAACTCGCCGTTTAAAACTTCGTCCTTGATCTCTAAACCAACCAGAAGGAAAAATATAGCCATCAGCCCGTCGTTTATCCAGGTTAGCCTGCTGTAAGGGCCGATATGATTATCCAAAAAATGAGTGAAGGGTGTGTGTAAGGCTGTATTTGCAATTATCAATGAAATAATAACGCAGGTTACAAGTATGACGCCACCTGTAGCATAGGAGCGGATAAATTCTGCGAATTGTTTAAGGTTACCGGCCACGATATTGTTTGCTTAAAACGTGAAGATAGGGATTATAAATATTCTTGCAGGTCGCCTTTACCTTCACGAATCACCTCGAAATCGCCGTTTGTACAGTCTACCACGGTTGATGGTATATTTTCGCCATAACCGCCATCTACTACCAGGTCAACCAATTCCTCATACTTCTCGTGGATCAGTTCCGGGTCGGTAGAGTATTCGATGATCTCATCCTCGTCATGGATAGATGTTGATAGGATAGGGTTACCCAGGGCTTTTACAATTGCGCGGGCAATATTATTATCAGGCACACGGATACCTACCGTTTTTTTATTGCTGCTCAGTAATTTTGGTACCGCGTGGCTGGCATTAAATATAAAAGTGAACGGTCCGGGTAAAGCTTTTTTAAGCACCCGAAACGTTGAGTTATCAATAGGTTTGATGTAGTCTGATATATGGCTAAGATCGTAACAGATGAACGAAAAGTTGGCCTTGTCCGGCTTGATGTTCCTGATCTTGCAAATCCGTTCGATAGCTTTTTGGTTGGTTATATCACAACCCAAACCGTAAACCGTATCTGTAGGGTATATGATGATGCCGCCTTTGCGCAATATATCAGCTGCCTGCTCAATAGCTTTTTCGTTCGGGTTTTCGGGGTAAATTCGTATTAGCATAATTATAAAGCAAATATACCGCTTTTATTGAAGACAATAATGCCGCCCAATTGTTGTTGATTGGTTAATTATATACCTTGCGATTGGTTATTTAACCACAAATGAAAAACATCAAATTCACCGAAAGTATCATCATTAACACATCGCAACAGGTTGCTTTTGATTTTACACAGGATTATGGCAACAGGCTAAGATGGGACACGTTTCTTAAAAAGGCCGAATTGATAAACGGGGCAACAGAAGCAGGGGTAGGCGTAAGGGCATGGTGTGTAGCCAAAAATGGCCTCGGTATGGAAACTGAATACGTGTCTTTTAATCGCTCAAAAGCTACCGCCATAAAAATGACTAAAGGGCCATATATGTTTAGCGCATTTTTAGGGTCGTGGACATTTAAGGAAATAACGCCCGCACAAACCGAAGTAATATTCCTTTACTCGTTTTCGCTTAGGTTTCCGTTTAATTTGTTCGCCGGTATCGTTACACGCAACCTGCAAAACAATGTCAAACAACGCTTGCTCGACCTAAAGAGAAACCTGGAGGTATGAGCACGAAAAAAGCCACCCAATATCTTAGGTGGCTTTCTGTCTTATACTTGTCCGTTTAGTAAAAATCTCTAATCAACCAGTCACCAATCAACTAATTATGCTTGCTTGGCAAACTGGATGTTAGCTATCAGTTTAATGTCTTCGCCTACTACTATGGAACCTGCTTCGGTTACACCATCCCAGGTAAGGCCAAATTCTTTACGGTTTATTTTGCCGGTTACTTCAAAACCTGCTTTGGTGTTGCCGTAAAAATCACCTGCTATACCACCATGCTCTACTGCAAATGTTACCGGTTTGGTTACATCTTTAATAGTAAGGTTGCCTGCTAATTTATAGTCGTCGCCGTCTTTAGTAAAAGACGTTGATTTGAAGCTGATCTTTGGGAAGCTTGCCGCGTCGAAAAATTCAGCGCTTTTTAAGTGTTCATCGCGTTGTGGTTGGGTAGTATCGATGCTGTTAACATCTAAAGAAAACTCAACAGAAGCACCACTAAAGTCCTCGCTTTCTGTTTCTAACACGCCTTCAAATGTTTTGAAAGATCCTGTTACCGTTGATATTACTAAGTGTTTTACTTTGAATTGAACTTCTGAGTGCATTGGGTCTAAAACCCATTTAGTTGTTGCCATGATATTTAGTTTTTTTTGTTTTGCTTTAATAATGATACAAATATAACAATAGATGTTTAAACATCTATTGTCTTTTAAAAGTATTACAATACACAGACATAGTCCCTAAGCAACTATATGGGAGGGCGATTGTTTGTTTAAATTATGATATAACAGTTTGATACAAACAAAAAAAAGGGAACCATTTGGTTCCCTTAATATGTATGCAGATCAACTTCCCCATTGGCAATCGGGACTCGAATCACTACTAAAGTGCCAACACTTCTTTAACCCGGTCTGCAGCTTCTTTTAATAAGATAGCCGAGAATACTTTTAAACCAGAGTTATCGATCAGTTCTTTTGCCTCTGCAGCGTTTGTACCTTGTAAACGCACAATGATAGGTACAGGGATGTTGCCAATTTCGTGGTAAGCATCAATTACACCCTGTGCAACACGGTCGCAACGAACAATACCACCAAAGATATTGATAAGGATAGCTTTAACATTAGGGTCAGAAAGGATGATGTTAAAACCGGCCTTGACTGTTGCCGCGTTAGCTGTTCCGCCAACGTCCAGAAAGTTAGCAGGCTCACCACCGGCAATTTTAATGATATCCATGGTAGCCATAGCTAAACCGGCACCGTTAACCATACAACCAACGTTACCGTCAAGCTTTACATAGTTAAGGTTACTTTTGCTTGCTTCAACTTCTGTAGGGTCTTCCTCATCAGTATCGCGCATCGCCGCGTAATCCGGGTGGCGGTATAAAGCGTTATCATCAATGTTTACTTTAGCATCAACCGCTAAAATTTTATTGTCAGATGTTTTAAGTACCGGGTTAATTTCAAACTGAGAAGAATCGGTAGCATCATAAGCCTTATATAAAGCAGTGATAAATTTCACCATATCCTTAAAGGCATCGCCAGACAGGCCCAGGTTAAACGCGATCTTACGCGCCTGGAAACCTTGCAAACCAACCTTAGGATCAATCTCTTCTTTGTGTATCAGCTCGGGTGTAGAGTGCGCCACTTCTTCAATGTCCATACCACCTTCGGTACTGTACATGATAATGTTGCGGCCTTTAGCACGGTCAAGCAATACACTTATATAATATTCTTTTACTTCGCTTTCGCCGGGGTAGTAAACATCCTGCGCAACCAAAACTTTTTTAACAAGTTTACCTTCGGGGCCGGTTTGCGGGGTTACCAATTGCATACCTATGATATTGCCTGCAATTTCATTAACCTGATCTGCGTTCTTGGCTACTTTTACACCACCGCCTTTACCGCGGCCACCTGCGTGTATCTGTGCTTTTATAACTGTCCAGTCCGACCCAAAGTCTTCCTTCATTTTCTGAGCAGCAGCAACAGCCTCTTCAGGTGTTTCTGCAACTATGCCTTCTTGTACTCTTACGCCAAAGCTTTTAAGTATCGCTTTGCCCTGATATTCGTGAATGTTCATGTTATTTGAAGAATTTGCGGTAAAGCTACTATTTTGTTGGTTAGTATCAAGTAACGGGTATCAAGTATCAATACGTTTTTTTAATAATATTGTCAAACTTAAAATCTTCTTAAAAAATCTTGATACTTGCTACTAACTACCTGATACTAATTTTACATTTGTAAAATGCTAAAGGCACTATCTATTAATAAATCATACGGTAACCTGCACATTCTAAAAGGGGTAGACCTTGAAGTTAAACGCGGCGAAATTGTAACCATAGTGGGCGCATCCGGTGCCGGTAAAAGCTCGCTGCTTAATATCCTGGGTACTTTAGATAATCCCGATAGCGGGCAGTTATTTATAGATGATGTTGAGGTAAGCAAGCTTAATAACAAAAACCTTAGCGCGTTCCGTAACCAAAAAATAGGTTTTATTTTCCAGTTCCATCATTTACTGGTGGAGTTTAACGCGCTGGAAAATGTATGTATCCCTGCATTTATAGCGGGGATGCCGCGTGCCGATGCCGAAAAGAAAGGTACGGAGTTGTTACAAATGCTTGGCCTTGGTAATAGGGTCACCCACAAGCCTGCAGAGCTATCTGGCGGCGAACAGCAGCGTGTGGCGGTAGCCCGCGCACTGATCAATGACCCCGCTTTGATATTTGCCGACGAACCATCGGGTAACCTCGATTCAAAGAATGCGCTGGAATTGCACGAACTTTTCATTAAACTCCGCAACGATTTTAAGCAGACCTTTGTGATTGTTACCCACAACCAGCATTTATCTGACATGAGCGACCGTACGATATTAATGAAAGACGGTTTAATTGTAAATAATCTATAATTGAAAGTACTTATCACATCTGCTACATCCGCGCAAGCGCACAAGCTTAAAACCACATTTGTAAATGATGAGGTTGTTTTGGGCGATTTTCACGACTTTCCCGCGTTTATGGGGATTATTAAACTGCCCAACCCCGCGGGCGATACCTACGCGCATGAAATGCTTACACTTAGTTTGGATAATAACTTTGATACCCTTTACCTGCTAAACAAGCAGGAAGCAGAGGTGCTTGTGCACTCCGAACAGCTTTTTAACGAATACAATATCAATATTATTAATGGCAGTGATTACTCATAACGATATCGACCCGCGCAAAAAAGCATTCATATTTGATCTTGACGATGTGCTTTATCCCGCAAAAGATTATTATTACCAGATCTACTACCTTTTTGCCAACCTATTGGAGTACACCGAATTAAATAGTGCTGCCAAGACAACCGAGTTGATGATAGATACGTATAATAAGAAAGGGGCAGGGGAGGTTTACAACGAGCTTGTGGCGCAGCTTAATATAGAAGAGAAATATCGCGATAAACTGGAGATAATGCTGTTAACATCGCGATTGCCTTTGAAATTGCTGTTGTTTAAAAATATGCTTAGCTTTATGCAGGAAGTTGTTACTGACCGTAAAAAGCTATTTATAGTTACAAACGGCAACCCGCAACAACAGCTTAATAAGTTAAGGCAGATAGAGTGGCACGGATTAGAACCTTATTTAACATGTTATTTTGCCGATGAAAGCCTACCAAAACCCGAGCCGGATGTATTGCATTTATTAATGGAGGAACACAGTTTAGAACGCCGCGATCTGTTAATGATAGCCGGCTCAACCACAGATGTTTTATGTGCCGAAGCTTGCGGGATTGACCACATACATGCCGGTGAAATAATATAATTGCGATTTATATAATATTAAAATAATAATACCGTTTACTCGAATATAATTAATTAAACTATGAAGAAATTATTTTACCTAATACTATTGTCATCCGCAATAGTGATTACATCTTGTAAGAAGGATAAAAAGATTACGCCAGGTGCCGACAATGGTACGGATGCGCCATCAAAAACCGGCTCGACACTTGATTTGAGCAAGGACTCGGTTTTTCTTTATGCACAACAGGTTTATTACTGGAACACCAGTTTGCCTACTTATGCAAATTTTAAACCACGCGCCTTCAGCGGCGCTAATGATTTGGATGCGTTACAAACTGAGATCGATGCGATGACCCAGTACAGCAAAAACCCTGCTACGGGCTTGGCGTACGAGTATTACACCCCGGCACCGGGTTACGCTAAATATTCATTTATAGATGACGGCAGTGTATCTGGCGAGTTAAACGGTATAAAAGGAGATTTTGGTTTTGCCCCAGTTTGGATAGGTGATGACGATATTAGGGTTAAATATGTTTATCCTGGTTCTCCTGCTGATGTTGCCGGGCTGAAAAGAGGTTACCAAATTACGGCTATAAACGGGCGTGTTGGTGACGCTTTAAAGTACGATGGCGGCACGAACGTTAACTTTTTGATAAACGCTTACAGCAATTCATCAAACATAACATTAACCCTTAAAAAGCCCGATCAAACTACCGTTAATGTTACCATGTCTACGGCTACTTACACCGTAAACCCTGTTTTAACAAGCACTGTGGTAGACGCAGGTGGCGGTAAAAAAATCGGGTATATAGTTTTTAACAGCTTTACGTCTGATGAGAATGCAAGGCCTAAGCTAAATGCTGCATTTGCAACATTTGCTTCTGCAGGTGTTACAGACCTAGTTGTTGATCTGCGTTATAATGGCGGTGGTTATGTATCAACCGCCGAATACCTTAGTAATTTAATTGCACCGGCTACAAAAACCAGCGGAACTATGTTTAGCTACTACTTTAACCAAACAATGGTGGACCATAAAGCTACTTTGCTGGCAAACCAAAAACGTAAGGATACTGATGGTTCAATTTACAGCTATTTTGATTTTAGTTATACTGTTGCGGATAATACTGTTCCTTTCTCTAAATCGGGAGTTCCTACATCACTTAATTTAAGCCATGTGTTTTTCATTGTAACGGGTTCAACTGCTTCTGCGAGCGAGCTTGCCATAAACAATTTACTACCTATCACCGATTTGAAAGTTAACCTTATTGGTACTACAAGCTACGGTAAACCAGTTGGTTTCTTTGATATCGATATCAATAAGTACGAGATGTATATCCCGCAGTTTGAAACCAAGAACAGCGCAGGTAAAGGCGGTTACTATGCCGGTATGACACCAGGTAGTGCAGATTACCCGGGTAAGCTGGCACCTGATGATGTTACCAAAGATTTTGGCGACCCTACCGAGAAGCTTTTTGCTTTAGCGATTAAAAATGTACAAACCGGCGCTTACCCTAATTCAACCCAAGCGGTTCAAAGCTTTGGCACTTTAAAAACCTTTTCAATTGACCAATCTCGTGAGGTTGGTATCAAAACAGAAGGTAAAGTGTTTAGAGGGATGATCTACAACAACAATCACGCTAAACGTAAATAATATCATTTAAATATGAAAAGGCCCCGGTTGTAATCGGGGCCTTTTTCGTGCTTCGTTAGATTAATATCTCCTTACGAGATTATTAATCGCCGATTTCTCAGTTACGGTCCCATATGTTTTTTAACCTAAATTGATACTGTTTTGAAAACACACCTAAACTTCTTTTGCATTACATTTTTCTTGCTGCTGATAAGTACTTTTTCTTTTGGACAATCCGAGAATAAGCCTTATTTCGAAATACGTATTGGTTATATGCCCACTTTAGGCAATGTAAATATCCAGGGGGAAAATACCCCCTGGATAAATACATTATCGTCTGAAGGGAATCAAAATATAAATGGAGATACCTTTTCCAGCACAACTATTGGTATTGGTTATGGCAAATATTTGTCACCAAAGTTGAGGGTAGGGTTAGGGATAGATATTGATTTTTATAATAATATATCTGAAGGGCGTTCAATCCGTGCCGTGCCATTTTTTGGGGACGTGAAATATATTCTTAAAAGTACAAAAAGAGGTCTCTTTGTTTACGGCCAGACAGGCTATTCCTTTATAACAGGTATGGACTGGCATACTGGTTTTAAAGGCGGTTTTGGTATAGGATATTCGATGCTAAGCTCAACAAGTGAACGCGGGTTTAACTTTTCTATAGGATATAATTACCAAGTATTAAATAAGCTATCACAACAAATCTTGGGTCCGCCTGTTAAAGGCGAGGGGCTTTACGGACCTACAACAGTAAGATATCTCTCGTTTGCAGGATACAAGAATATCATTATTCAAACCTTGCCAATAAAGATCACTTACGAGTTTTAATCTGCTAATTCCCGCAGGTCTACAGGCACCACCCTCGAGATACCCTGCTCTACCATCGTTACACCATAAATAATATCAGTACAGGCAATGGTGCGCTTGTTGTGCGATATAATAATGAACTGCGATTCTTTAGAGAACTTACGGATGATGTTATTGAACTTATCGATATTGGTATCATCCAACGGGGCATCTACCTCGTCAAAAATACAGAATGGGGCCGGCTTTAACAGGTAAAGCGAGAATAGGATAGCAGTAGCCGTCAGCGTTTTTTCGCCACCCGATAATTGATTGATGGATAGCGGGCGTTTACCTTTTGGCCTTGCAATGATATCTATTTCAGATTCCAGCGGTTGATCGGGGTTGCTCAAGATTAGGTCGCAGGAGTCTTCCTCGTTGAACAGCGAGCGGAATACCTTAATAAAATTCTCGCGCACCATCGTAAACGCCGACATGAATTTCTCTTTAGCGGTATCGTCGATCTCTTGTATGGTAGCCAGTAGCGATGCCTTAGCCTCTGCAAGGTCTTTCTTTTGGCCCTGGATAAAGTTATGGCGTTCGCTCATTTCATTATAAGCTTCAACCGCCATGGGGTTAATGGCGCCAAAATCATCCAATTGGCGTTTCATCTTTTCCGTTTTATCGCGTATCTCGTCTTCGTCCCCGGTTTCGGTGCTGTCAATTTCCATCAGGTCGTTGATATCCACATTAAACTCTACAGAAAGGCGCTCGCGCAGGGCATTTAGCTCTATCTTAAGGTTATTGCGTTCATCTTTAAGTTCGTTTTCTAACGCCTCGGTATGGTCTTTACGCTGGCGAAGTTTTGATACTTCGTTCTCGCTTTCAGTTATGTTAGCGCGCCAGGCGTAGTATTCCTGTTCGGCTTCAGCGGTGCCTTTTTCAAGGGATTCTTTTTGCCCGTACATTTCCAGCAGGCTTTCGTCGCTATCGCCGGTTTGCTGCAGGTTTTCTAATATCGCGGCTTTGGCTTTTTCAATTTCGATATTATTCTGGCGGATGCGAACTTCCAAATGTTCCAACTGGGTTTCGCGGTAGTCCAGATCTTTTAATAATCCAGATACCTTATTTTGCTGCTGATGGTAGCGGATATTCTCCTGGTTATAAGTGTTTGACTGTACTGTAACCATTTCGTTCAGCTCGTTAAACGCTTGTTGTTTATCCAATATCAATTCAGCTTGTATTTGCTTTTGCTCTTTTAGTTCTAACAATTGTGGGCCAAGAGTTATGATATCATATTTGATACCTGCAATTTTATTGGCAATATCTTGCTTACGGTTAAGGCTGTTCTCAATAAAAGCCTGGTATTGTTCCTGCTTGGTTTTAACGGTGATCAGCTCGGTATTAACCTTGTTTAGTTCGTACTGTTGCCGGCGTATTTCGTTGGTTTTGTTGGATGCCTTCAAAGCGGCTAAACGGCTTTGCAGTTCTTCACTTTTGTTTTTAAAATTCTGGATGCGGCTCTCGGCTTGTTTGATCTCCTTTAACAGGTTATCCAAATTCTTAGCGCGGCCAATACGCTTACCTTCAAACAACCCAACCGACCCGCCCGCCATGGTATATTTAGATTTATTGAATTTACCGCTTTTGCCTATCAATACGACTTCATCCGGTAATTTGATGGAATTGATGTCGTTCTCGGCAGCGTCGTTTACCAGGTAAACATTCTTTAGCAGGTAGTTACAAAGTGGCTTGTAACGTTCCTCTACTTCTATAACCGATAGGGCAGCGAGGGCCGCATCATCAACTAATGTTTTATTAGTAGGTGTGCTGGCCTCGTAATTATCTAAAATGAAAAACTGCGCGCGGCCTTTTGATGAATTACTTAGTAAGTTAATAGCTGCAATGGCCTCGTCATAAGTGTTAACCACATAATGGTTCATTAGCGGCTCCAGGTAGTTTTCTATTGCTACGCGGTACTCTTCCTCACAAAATAATATATCGCTGAACAGGGTGACTGTTTTAGCCCAGTTGGTGTTCTTTTTCAGGAAACGGATACTCTCCGGGAAACCCTCTAAATTATCAACCAAACTTTTGGTGAGATTGTACTCGTTTTGTTTGGCATCCAGCTTACGGCCATCGGCGGCAATACTGTCGGTTATTATTTTAAGTTCGGTCTCGGTTTCAGCTACTTGTTCCTGTAGTTTACTTTCTGCCTCAACAGCCTCATCGTATTCGCTTTTTAGGGTAGCAACGCGGGCATCCAACTCGGCAACCACTTTATTGAAATGTGAAAGCTCAGTTTCTTTATTGGTAGTGTCCTCCATGTTGCGCTGGCTTTCCTGCTCAAGCGCCTGTTGTTGTATGTTGAGGATGTCTATATCTTTTTCGGCTTTGTACACCTGGTTTTGCAGGCGGCCATTTATACTGTTAAGTTCGTTCAGTTCGTTACGTGCCTCGGCCTGTTGGGCACGGAGTTCATCAACCGCCTCTTTCAACTCATCAACCCGGGTAGTAATGGTTTGCAGGTTTTCGTCTTCCTGTAGTTTTTCCTCGTTTAGTCGTTTTATATTGTATTGAACGTGTTTGAATTGGTTGTTGTCGCGTTCCAGTTCTTCTTTTAAGCGACTCTCTTTGTCCTGCTGATTTTTTAACTGTTCGTTTTTTACGCGTTTCTCGCTCTCGTATGCGCGGATCCTGGCCGTAAATTCGTTACTGGCTTTTTGCTGAGCGGCAAGGTTCTTCTCCTTGGTAAGGCTATCCAATTTATTTTGCTGCAGGGTAGCTTCCAGTTTATCTATCTGCGTGGCGATTCCTGATTTTTGCTCGCGCTGGATCTGTTCCTTTTCCTCTATTTCCGCTAATGATTTGCTGAAATTTGCTATCCTGAAAGATGCCAGCGAGATACTCAGCACTTTATACTGATCGCGCAGTTTATAATAACGCTCGGTTTTCTTGGCCTGGTTCTCCAGCGTTTTTAAGTTCTTCTCTATCTCGAAAAGCAGGTCTTCCACACGTTCCAGGTCGGCCTCGGTATCTTTTAACTTACTGAAAGTTTGTTTTTTACGGAGTTTGTATTTAGAGATACCCGATGCTTCTTCGAACAAGTTGCGGCGCGAACCTTCTTTATTGTTGATAATCTCGTCGATCATCTTTAGCTCAATAATAGCGTAGGAATCAGATCCGATGCCTGTGTCGAGGAATAAGTCGGTAATATCCTTTAAGCGGCACTGTACATCGTTCAACCTATACTCGCTTTCGCCGGTGCGGTAAAGCCTGCGGGTAAGCGTAACCTGTGAGAAATCGGTGGGAAGTACGTTTTTGGTATTATCAAAAGTTAAGGAAACCTCGGCCAGGTTGGCGGCCTTGCGGCTTTTTGTTCCGTTAAAAATGATGTTATCCATCTTTTCTGAACGCAGGGCACGGGTGCTTTGCTCACCCAAAACCCAACGGATAGCATCCACTACGTTGCTTTTACCACAACCATTAGGGCCAACAATAGCAGTAACACCCTCATTAAAATTAATGGTGATCTTATCGCCAAAGCTTTTAAAGCCCTTGATTTCTAACTTGGTAAGTTGCATTAATGGGTAGCGTCGTATTTAAAAACAGGATGGGAAAATAGCGAAAAAAACTCAGCCCCCCAACCCCCTGAACGGGGAGCTTTTTGAAAAATCTGAATTTATATTTTACTCCCCCTTTAGGGGGTTGGGGGGCTTCGCCTAAATGTATATTTCCCCTTTCAGATAAGTCACCGCATTACCGGCCATAATTACCCTGTCGCCTTTTGATTCGCACCAAAGTTCGCCGTGCCGGGCGCTTAACTGGTAGGCGTGTAGCGTATTCTTACCCAATTTTCCGGCCCAGTACGGAATCAGGTTACAATGTGCCGAACCGGTAACCGGGTCTTCGGGCACGCCTGCGGCAGGTGCAAAAAAGCGTGATACAAAATCAACATCTTTGCCTGGTGCCGTTACTATAACACCAAGGGTATTTATTTTAGCTAATGCTGAATGATCGGGGATAATCTCCATGATATCTTCTTCGGTTTCATAGACCAGCATGTAATCGCGGCTACGCAAAACTTCCTTAGGCTTTTTGCCACCAAGTGCTTCAACCAGCCCCTCGGGGATATCCGCGGCAAAGGGCAGGCGCGATGGGAAATCCATGGAATATTTATCGCCGTCGCGTTTTACAGCCAACGTGCCTGCTTTAATAGTATCAAAGTAAATGGTACCGTTAACGTACCCCAATTCCGTAAATAAAATATGTGCGGACGCCAAAGTAGCGTGGCCGCAAAGGTCTATCTCCAACTCTGGGGTAAACCAACGCAACAGGTACCTGTTCTCGTTCTTTACAAAAAAAGCGGTTTCGGCAAGATTGTTCTCCAGTGCTATTTTCTGCATAGTCTCATCGGGCAGCCACTCATCCAGCGGACAAACAGCAGCAGGATTGCCACCAAACAGTTTATTGGTAAAGGCGTCGGCCTGATAAATAGGGATAGTCATGATGTTACTTATTTATTACCGCTAAGGTAGCCGTAAGTAACCAATTCATCGTTATGGGTAATGTGTTTTGTGCAACCGTTATTTAACAGGATCACCTTATCGCTTACCTCTAAAACATTGTAATATTGATGGTCGGTAATGATGATGCCCTTGCGCTTGGCACAGGCCCGGATAATGGGTTTAAATTCGTCGGCCTGAATAGGGGAAATATGGGTAAAAGGCTCGTCCAGCAAAATAAAATCGGCCTTGCTGTGAATGATCATCAGCATTTCAAGTTGCCGTAATTCACCGCCGGAAAGCTGACCGGACGTTTTGTGTGCGTGTTGTTTATAAATGTTAAGTTCTGTAAATGCATCCCAAAGATTTTCGTCAACAAGCATTTTTGCAAGCTTGCTGATTTTTATTTTATCGGGTAAATAACCGTGCTGCGGCAAATAGGCTATCCGGTTTTTATGATACCCTTTACGAATAAACTCACCATCAATACTAACATATTTAAAGGATGGTGCAAGTGTGCCAAAAATGATCTTTAACAGAGATGATTTACCACTGCCATTCCTGCCAAGTAAACCAATAATCTGGCCTTGTATACATTCCAGATAAATATCCTGTAATATTTTACGTTCATCAAATGCCAGCTGAACGCTGTCAACTTTTAAAATATGTGACGGCATATGGCAAACAGAGTTGTAAGTACTATAAAAACAAAACAATCAATTGTAAAAGCATACATATATAAGCGCCTGATAGGCAACCCTGCATTTCGATAATAAAAATAGGTTTTGGCAGATGAAAAATAATGCAAGCCCATAGCTGCGAGTAAACCGATTAATTTGGAAAAAAACAGTGTAACAGGGTTCCCGACCCCGCTAAAGCTGACCAAAAATAGGCATAGAATAGTGAAAGTTATATTATAAATGAGCAGCGTACGATAATACTGCAAGGTGAGGGTAGTTAGGCGTTTCATTTAATTGTTTACTATACGTAAATCAATCAAATAAATTGCGTTACTGCTAAGTTTTACTCTCCCCGTTCTCTTATCCTATTTTGTTAACTAAATTGTGCCTGGATTTTAGGTTTAGGTATAGCCTCGCAGGGGATAGATGTTCGTAGCCGGATGACTCCATAAGTTTATCATATAAAAAAAGCCCCCGCTTGTTTAAACGGAGGCTGAACGATTTTAACCCAAGGTTTTTATCCCAGGTAAGACTTTAGGATCTTGCTACGCGACGTATGGCGTAAACGCTGTAATGCTTTATCTTTTATCTGGCGTACACGTTCGCGGGTTAAATTGAACTTTTCGCCAATTTCTTCCAGCGACAATGGATGGTTGCTGCCCAAACCAAAGAATAACACGATAATCTCGCGTTCGCGCTCGGTGAGGGTAGATAATGAGCGTTTGATCTCTTCTGACAAAGATTCGTTTATCAGGATTGAATCGGTGTTTGGTTCTGAATTTTCCAACACATCTAACAATGTATTTTCTTCGCCCTGTACGAAAGGGGCATCCATAGATACATGGCGGCCACTGTTACTTAATGTGTCAGATATTTTGTCTACTGTGGTTTCCAGCATATCGGCAAGTTCTTCCGGCGATGGTTCGCGTTCAAATTCCTGCTCTAATTTTGAAAATGCCTTGCTTATTTTACTTAATGAACCAACCTGGTTCAACGGCAAACGTACAATACGGCTTTGCTCTGCAATGGCCTGTAATATCGATTGACGGATCCACCAAACGGCGTATGATATAAATTTGAAACCCTTGGTCTCGTCAAAGCGTTTTGCCGCTTTTATAAGGCCTAAGTTGCCCTCATTAATTAGGTCGCCAAGGGTAAGCCCCTGGTTTTGGTATTGTTTGGCTACAGAGACCACAAAACGTAAATTAGTTTTCGTTAATCGCTCTAAAGCAGCCTGATCGCCTTCTCTAATTTTCTGGGCTAAGATTACTTCTTCTTCGGCAGTTATTAGATCAACTTTACCAATTTCGTGAAGGTACTTGTCGAGGGACTGCGACTCACGATTGGTAATGGATTGAGTTATTTTGAGTTGTCTCATTTAGTTATATAACCTCGATTCTTATAATTTAGATTGAACGTGCAAAGCTATTAATTTGTTTCTAAAAATAGTATTTTCTACCTAACAAAGCCAGTATTTTACTATAAAATGAACAAGATATTATGGTTAATTGATTTTAAGTTAATATTTATTGTAAATCGATAAATAAACTTTGATTTATAATAAATATGTTATTTATTTGTGCTGTTCAAATATATCGGTATGAAAAAAATAAAAACGTTGCAAATATTGTTCTATATAATTTTTGCCTTGTACTTTCTTCAAAACTTTGGTTCGGAGATTTACAACGGGGCTAAAGATGGTTTTAACGATTCTATTGGCATCGAAGATCATGGCCCTTTTTTAGGCCCGGCCATATTTACGGTTTTAAAAGGGAACCTAATACCTGGCGTTAAAACAGATAGTTTGCAGGTAGGGCACGATTATCATTTAAAAAACATAATGATACTGGCTGATGTATGGTTTAGTAAAAATTTGCAAGCCCCCGTGTGGATTAAAATACTTAAAATATTGACTGCCCTTTTAATGGCCGTTTTAATTGGATATATCGCGTCGTTTATAAATAAAGTAATGCTGAGTATTTATAAAGGAACCATGTTTGAGGGGAACTGTATAAAGTTAATAAGAAAGATAGGTGTTTATATTTTATTATATGCCCTGGCCGATTACGTTTATCAATGGATGGATTTTTTAAAAGCAACGGCCTTGCTGCGCCCGCCTTTAATTTTAATTAATACGGTATCATTTAGTTTTGGAACAGCCTTGTTTGCCATGTTCGTATTCATCCTGGCCGAAGCCTTTAAACAGGGTGGTAAACTGAAGGAAGAACAGGAGTTAACCATATAGCCATGCCCATAATTATAAACCTTGATGTAATGATGGCAAAACGCAAAGTGTCTCTTAACGAGTTGAGCGACCGTGTGGGGATTACCATTTCAAATCTATCTATCCTTAAAACGGGTAAAGCAAAAGCCATCCGTATAGAAACGCTCGAAGCCATTTGCAAAGCACTTGATTGCCAGCCGGGAGATATATTGGAGTACAGAGACCAATAGCCTTATTTACAGTTCCTCCAGTTTAAACACATCTTTTACCCTAATGCCTTTTTCGGTTTGTTGCAGGGTGCAGCATTCGTTTATCGGGTCGTGCTCCAGGTAAAGGATGTACTCTTTTTCTACGGCTTCGTTCCAATATACCTTGCGCTCTTCCAAAGTTTTAAGCGGGAACATATCGTAAGCCATTACATAGGGCAGGGGCAAATGGCCGATAGATGGGAGCAGATCTGCCATGTATAAAACCTGTTTTCCGTTGTAATTGATTAGCGGCAGCATCATGGCATCGGTATGGCCGTAAGCTAATTTTATGTTGATGTTATCTGTGAAATTCACACTGTCTTCGGCAGATATAAATTTAAGCTGGCCGCTATCCTGTATGGGTAGGATGTTGTCTTTCAGAAAAGATGCTTTCTCGCGGTCGTTAGGGTTAACTGCCCAATCCCAATGTTGTTCGTTGCTCCAGTAAGTGGCATTTTTAAAAGCGGGTTGTAATTTCTCCCCGTTGCGTACAACTGCGCCGCCTACATGGTCGAAATGCAGGTGGGTTAAAAACACATCTGTTATATCATCCCGGTGGAAACCCTTTGCAGCTAACGAACTATCCATGGTGGCATTACCATGCAGATAGTAGTGACTAAAGAATTTCTCGTCCTGTTTATTGCCAATGCCGGTATCTACCAAAATTAAACGCTTGCCATCCTCAATAAGCAGGCAACGCATGGCCCATGTACAAAGGTTTTTATCGTCGGCCGGGTTGGTTTTTTGCCAAATGGCTTTTGGTACTACGCCAAACATCGCGCCGCCATCTAATTTAAAAAAGCCGGTATCAATGGTATGCAGTTTCATAGTGTGAAGGTATAATACTTTGCACAAATTTCAAATCTTATGCATTTGCAACAAAACTCAAATTGACAGTACCTCTATTTGAAAATAAAAATATTTCTTAAAACTATAATTCTGTAACTCGTGTTGTCTTTGTAAACTAACAAACACTAAAAATCAACAATATGAAAGCAGCAGTTTTTCACAAACCAGGCGACATTAGATATGATACAGTAGAAGACCCGCGGATTGAAGACCCGAGGGATGTTATCCTTAAAGTAACTTCGACGGCTATCTGTGGTTCCGATCTGCACATACTGAGCGGCGGTGTACCGCAAAAAGACCCTATGGTAATGGGGCACGAGTTTATGGGGATTGTGGAAGAAGTTGGCTCAGCTATCAACAATCTAAAAAAGGGCGACCGTGTAGTTGTGCCTTTCCCGATAGCTTGTGGGCATTGTTTCTTTTGTAACCACGGGGCATCGCCAAGTTGCGAAAATTCAAACTATAAACATTACGGCCCTAACGGCGATATGATGGATCAAAAGGGTGCTGCCTTATTTGGCTACACCGATCTATACGGCGGATATAGTGGCGGGCAGGCACAATATGTGCGGGTGCCCTATGCAGATATCAGCCCCCGTGTAGTGCCCGATAACATGACCGACGAGCAGGTACTATTTCTGACAGATATTTTCCCAACAGGTTGGAGTGCTATCGACTGGGCGCAGCTTAAGGGTGGCGAAGTGGTTGCTATATTTGGTTCGGGCCCCGTTGGCTTAATGGCGCAAAAAGCAGCCTGGTTAAACGGCGCAAGCCGTGTTATCGCTATTGATCCGATTAATTACCGTTTAGAGAAAGCCCGCCAGGTTAATAAAGTAGATACATTAAACCCCGATGAAGTGGATGTGGTGGAAGCTATTCGTGAAATGACCGGTGGCCGTGGTGCAGACGTTTGTGTGGATGCCGTTGGTTTTGAGCCGGAGCGTACCATATTAGACAAAGCTAAAGCCCTGGTAAACTTTGAAGTTGGCAGTATGAAGGTGTTGGATATGATTTTTAAAGCCGTTCGCCGTAGTGGTACAGTAACTATTATGGGTGTATATGGATCAACATATGACAATTTCCCTATGCACCGCATTTTTGATAAAGGTTTAACCATAAGGCAAGGTCAGGCACCGGTGTTAAATTATATCGATCACTTGATAGATCTTGTTAAAGAAGAGAAAGTGGTGTTAGATGATATCATTAGCCATAGGTTGCCGCTTAGCGAGGTGACCAAAGGTTACGAGATCTTCGATAAAAAGGAAGACGACTGTGTTAAGGTTGTGTTAAACCCTTGGAAATAATATCATGGAAAATAAAGAAGGAATAGAAGTGCCCGAAAAGCAAGACCATCAACCCGGTGTGGAGGCTGAAATGAACCCGAGGCCGGAATTTATAAAGCCTGATTATAAAGCCGCCGGTAAGCTTGCCGGCAAAGTAGCTTTGATTACAGGAGGTGATAGCGGTATAGGCCGTGCTGTTGCTGTTCATTACGCCCGTGAGGGTGCCGATGTTGCTATTGTTTACCTCGAAGAGAGCGGCGATGCAGAAGAAACGCAAGACTTAGTACAAGCTGAAGGGCAGCAGTGTACGCTGATACAGGGCGATGTTAAAGACCGTGATTTTTGCCGCAGGGCGGTTGAGCAAACGGTTGATGACTTAGGTAAGCTGAATATTCTCGTTAACAATGCCGGCATCCAGGTGCCTCAAAAGGAGTTTAAAGATATCACCGAACAGCAACTGGAGGAAACCTTTAAAACCAACATCTTCGCGTACTTCCACTTCGCAACCGCGGCTTTGGATCATTTGCAAGAGGGCGATTGTATCATCAATACCACGTCGGTTACGGCATATCGGTCGTCGCCAAATTTGATCGATTATTCCTCAACCAAAGGGGCTATAACCACATTTACGCGTTCGCTGGCCACTAACCTGGTTAAGAAAAATATACGTGTAAATGCAGTAGCCCCCGGCCCGGTGTGGACACCGCTAATCGTATCAACCTTCGATGAAGAAAAAATAAAAGATTTTGGCAGCGAAACGGCCATGAAGCGTGCCGGGCAACCATCAGAAATTGGGCCTGCGTATGTTTTCCTGGCGTCAGAGGACGCATCTTTCATTACTGGGCAGGTAATCCATATCAATGGGGGCGAGGTTGTAAACGGCTAATAAATTTAACGTTTAAAAAATAAACTATGAGCACTACAAAATATGCCCTTATTACGGGCGCAACGAGCGGTATTGGATACGAACTGGCAAAGCTATTCGCGAAAGACCATTATAACCTGATCATCGTATCGCGCGATCAACAGGCCTTGGAAAAAACTGCAAGCGAATTACAAAAGAATGGGGTGGACGTTATCCCAATAGCAAAAGACCTGTTTAACCGCGACGAAGTGTTCTCGCTTTGCGACGAAGTTAAACGCACAGGCATACAGGTTGATGTATTGGTTAATGATGCAGGCCAGGGTGTGTACGGTTTATTCCAGGATAACGATATCGACAGAGAATTAAAAATAGTGGACCTTAATGTAAGCGCGCTAACTATTTTAACCAAGCATTTTTTAAAGGAAATGGTAGCCCGTAACGATGGTAAAATTCTTAACCTGGCCTCTATCGCCAGCGAAACGCCGGGGCCATGGCAGGCAGTTTACCATGCTACCAAGGCTTATGTGCTTTCGCTTACGGAAGCTATCCACGAGGAAATAAAAGACACTAATATAACCATTACCGCTTTGCAGCCGGGCGTAACCGATACTGATTTTTTCAACAAAGCAGGTATGAATAGCAGCAAGGCTGTACAAGATAAAGAATCTATGGCTAACCCCGCAGATGTTGCTAAAGACGGGTACGATGCGCTAATGGCCGGTAAGGATAAGATAGTATCGGGCTTTAAAAATAAACTGCAAACTTCTATGGGCAATGTTACACCTGCAAGCACGCTTGCACATATGGTTAACGAGCAGCAAAAACCAGTTGACCAATAGTAGCAATATTTTTTTTCATGTTGAATTAGGGTGGGCTTTTTTGGCCCACCCTTTTTATGCAAACAATAATCGTTTTAGATCCTGCTGTATCAAATGGTGATATCAGGCATCAAAATCTCCTTAAATGCCTTATGACAAAAGATGACCTGATGAGCGATGTGCGCCTTAGGGCTAATGAAGACACTCTTGAAAACATCAAAGATATATATATGGAAAATACAGGAGAGCTAAGTGTTATTAAGAAAAAAGATTGATGTTTTACCGTACAATGCTTTTCTTTGGATGATTAACCACGTAACCCTTTGGAAGATATTTTCGGACAGGCCTTATTTGACCATTATAAGCAAAACGGCAAGCATAAGTTATGGATCAATAATACTTACGGCCCTAAAGAGGAAATGCCGCTGGATGTTTATTTTCGTAATGCAGAGGAGATGCCCGACCTGGAACTCATCGCCATTACTAATTGCAACGGCAAGGTTTTAGATATTGGCGCAGGGGCTGGTAGTCACGCTTTGATTTTACAGGGAAAAGGCTTTGATGTTACGGCGATGGATATATCCGGCCTTGCAGTTATGATAATGCAGCAACGCGGCGTCAGCCATGCTTTTGAGGCTGATATATTTACTTATAGCCGCGAAAAATACGACACATTACTATTGATGATGAATGGCATAGGGCTGTGCGGTACTATCCAACAATTACGCCTATTTTTACAGCATACCAAAACGCTCCTGAAAACGGGCGGCCAATTATTATTCGATTCTTCTGATATCGCTTATTTGTATGAAAATAAATTGCCTGATAATGAAAGCTATTACGGCGAACTATCATACCAATACCAGTACAAAGGCCAAAAAAACGATTGGTTTAAATGGCTTTACATTGACAGCGAAAAACTAAAGGCCGTCGCCGCAGAAGAAGGCTGGGCGACCGAAGTTTTATATGAAGATGATATGGATCAATACCTGGTAAGGCTAACGCTGGTTAATTAATAGAGTATGAAAAACGCTTACAAATTCATCAAGGTCTTAGTTTTGCTGATATTAACGGCAGGCGCAGTATCAGCACAAAATGAAAAATTGCCTGTATGGGCTTTGGGGCCTTTTGTTAGGCCTGCTGGGGTAAACCCGCTGATTAGTCCGGATACCTCTTCCCGTTTTTATGACCCCATGCGCAAAAGGCAGATGGACTGGGAATCAAATGACACATTTAACCCTGCTGCTACTATTAAAAACGGTAAGATCTATATCCTGTACCGCGCCGAAGATAAATCGGGCATCGGCATTGGCGGCCGCACATCGCGCTTGGGATTGGCTGAAAGCAGTAATGGAACTATAGTGAAGCGCTCGTCGGCGCCGGTGCTATATCCGGATAACGACAGCCAGAAAGAATTTGAATGGACAGGCGGTTGCGAAGATCCCCGCGTAGCGATGACCGCTAACGGAACCTATGTTGTTTTCTACACCCAATGGAACCATGATATGCCCCGCCTTGGCGTAGCAACTTCAAAAGATCTGAAGAAATGGGTTAAGCACGGGCCAATATTCCGCAAAGCGTATAATGGCAAGTTCTTTAACATTGCCAGTAAATCGGCATCTATCATCACCAAACTGGTAAATGGTAAGCAAGTTATTGCCAAAATAAATGGTAAATATTGGATGTATTGGGGCGAGCTGGGGGTGTTTGCGGCCACATCAACAGACCTGGTCAATTGGTCGCCATTAATAAATAAAGACGGCAGCCTAAAAGCATTGTTATCGCCCCGGAAAAATTACTTTGACAGCGACCTAACCGAATGTGGCCCGCCTGCCGTCATGACACCTAAAGGTATTATTCTGCTTTACAATGGCAAAAACAATAAAGACCATGGCGATAAAAATTACACCGCCAATTCTTATTGTGGCGGGCAGGTAATGTTTTCATCAACAGATCCTACAATAGCTATAAGCCGGTTAGATAAACCCTTTTTTGTACCGCAGGAGGCGTTTGAAAAAAGCGGTCAGTATCCCGCGGGGACAGTTTTTATGGAAGGACTGGTATATTTTCAAAAGAAGTGGTTTCTAT
This sequence comes from Mucilaginibacter sp. UYNi724, assembly GCF_054057495.1. Lineage (NCBI taxonomy): Bacteria > Pseudomonadati > Bacteroidota > Sphingobacteriia > Sphingobacteriales > Sphingobacteriaceae > Mucilaginibacter > Mucilaginibacter sp. UYNi724. Next base: position 152,011 of record NZ_JBSRZI010000002.1, read on the forward strand.
ACTATGGCTGCGCCGATTCCAGGGTAGGTGTAGCTATTTATAAACCAGGTAATTAAGCAGACTTACAAATAGTTTGATATGTTTGTTTTAATTAATTTGTAATTTTTTTGTGATAATTGAATATTTACATATATTTACCAAGTAATCCTAATTAGTGCAGCTGCACACCTAACAAAACGTGAAAAGGTTTTTTGCTTTATTCTTACTAAGCATACATCTGTTTAATACAGGTGGTTACACCTTTGTCTTCCAATATTTCATCCATCAGTCCGAGCTATCTATCGTTAAAAATATTTACGAAAATAAGGTGGATGCTACACAGCTTGTACAAATTAAAATACCTGTAAACAATAAAGGCATAACGGATTGGCCTGATTACGAACGTGTATTAGGCCAGGTCCAGTTAAAAAATGGTTTTTATAATTACGTGGGTGTTAAAATGACTCGGGACACTATGTTCCTGGTGTGTGTAGCCAACAGCGTAAAAACAAAGTTGTTTAATGCCAATATCATTATGGCAAAAAACGTGAGTGATGCGCCGCTAAGTAAAAAAGGCGAGGCACCTGCAAAAAAAGCCTCTTCATCAATGTCAGATTATAATTATCCGGTTGTTACCTACAACTTCTTTAGTTTTGACGATACTGTAGAACAATTAGCAGACTCTATATCTTCCAGTTTAACAAATCCGTATATCGAATCGCCCGGCAAACCGCCAAACTACATCGGCTGATTAATATATTCCAAAAGATTTATTGTTTCTTAACTCAGGCACAAGTTAATGCGCTGCATTTGTATTAATGTGTTGTGTATTGCTATAACCTTATTTAAGACTAAAAAAAATTGAGCATCATCTATTGATTTGTGAGATTTTCAATAGCTGGTGCTTAAAAAAAAACTTGTTAAGCTGATCACTTCAAAACGTATTATGAAACAATTTTTACCTTATATAAAAAGGTATTGTTTGGCCATTGTAGTTTGTATTGCTTCCACCCAATCTGTAAGCGCCCAAACGGAAAATGATGCTTTAATGATACCTAAGAACTTCTTTTGCGCCGCCGGTGTGTACACCTACAATAGCTGGGATAAATATTGGGAAGGCACATTTAAACGCGAAAACCTAAATTTAGGAACCATTAGCAGTAACGTTTATGCTGTTGGCGGTAACTACGGGCTAAGTAACAGGGTTAACTTGTTGTTTATGATCCCATATATCAAATCAAACGCATCTGCAGGTACCTTTAGAGGCCAAAGCGGCATACAGGATATTAACCTTGCTGTAAAATGGATGGCAGTAAAACAGGAGGTGGGAAGTGGGCTGCTAAGCTTACATGCTATTGTAACCGGTAGCCTCCCGCTAGGTAACTACCAGGCAGATTATTTGCCATTAGCAATTGGCAGCCGCAGTAAGAGTATTGGTTTACGCGCTTTGATTAACTACCAAACAGGCAGGTTCTTCGTAGCCGGTTCCGGCCAGTATTTGCGAAAAGATAATATCACCATTGATAAGGATTCGTACTATACTACCGAGATGCATTACACCAACCAGGTTGCCATCCCGAATGCCACAAACTTTTTATTCAGCACAGGTTACCGTAGCCTAAAGTTTAATGCCGAAGCTACTTTAACCAAAGTGAACACCATTGGTGGTTTTGATATCACCAAAAATAATATGCCTTTTCCAAGTAATAATATGGATGCTACTTTGGCTGGCGCAATTTTTAAATACAGCTTCCAAAGCATTGCAGGTTTAGAACTTACCGGTGGTGGCAACTACGTATTAAAGGGCCGCAATGTTGGCCAAAACAGATCGTTTTTTGCCGGTGTGTATTATGTGTTTTCTGTGAAAAAGGATAAATCTGATAAATAAGAATAGTGATGAAAAAGAATATATATAACCTATTGCCTGTATTGATGGTCTCCCTTGCGGTTTTCAACTCATCATGCAAAAAAGATATCCAGGAAAAGGACCGCAGCGTGGATTATCCCGCTTTGGCCCCAACTAATCTGGACCTTAATGCCGATACCTGGACGCCGATATTAACGGCCGCGTCTACCTTTACGATTGCTACGCCGGATGCGATCACTACCCCAAATTACCTGGCCGACCTTAACGAGATAAAAAGCTATCAGCGTAACCTAACCAGCGAACAACGAGATATAATTAAGTACTGGAGCGCGGGCTCGGTATTGCGTTGGAACGAGATACTGCGCGAACTTGTTGCTAAGCACAACCTGCCGCCATATCAAAATGATGATGGTAGTTACCCATTTCCAAGTGCGGCTAACCCGTTGGCTTATCCGTTATTCCCATTCTCTAACCCGCCTTATGCTGCACGTGCCTATGCTTATGTAAGCGCAGCACAATACGATGCGTTGGTACAGGCGTGGAAGTTTAAAAAACAGTTCAATCGTGCGGCACCTTACGTAAACGATATAAATGTGCAGGCATTGGTGCCCAAATCGGCATTGCCATCATACCCAAGCGAGGATGCAGTAGTTGCAGGTGTTACCGGTAAAATGATGGAGTTACTTTTCCCCGGTGACTTAGATTACATCCAAAAGAAAGTTGCTGAAGAAAAACTATACCGTATTATGGCAGGTGCCAACACCCGCTCTGATATGGACGCCGGAGAAAGCTTAGGCAAACAGGTTGCGGCTGTATTTTTAGCGCGCGCCCGTACAGATAAGGCTGGTGCTGCTATTGGTACCCCTGCAGATTGGGATGCCTTGGCTACCAATACTACAGCAGCCGGTAATACGCCATGGATCAGTTTAGAATTGCCTAAACGCCCGCCAATGTTACCATTGTTTACAAAGGTTACACCGTTTCTTTTCCCAACAACTACAGTTGTTGCTTTGCGCCCTGTGCCGCCATTTAAACCGGGCACTCCCGAGTTTCAGAAGGAGAGCGACGAGGTATTATCAATGAGCCAAAACCACAGCCGCGAGCATGAGCGTATTGTCGCGTTTTGGGCGGATGGTGTAGGTACAGTAACCCCTGCCGGCCACTGGAACACAATTGCTGCCGATGAGTTTGTAAAACACAACTACAGCGAAGTACGCTGGGCACGTAACCTCGCCTTATTAACTATGGCCGAAATGGATGCCGCCATAGTTTGCTGGGATGCCAAGTATTTTTACTTTAACCCGCGTCCAACGCAAATGGTATTAAACATTAAAACGCTTACAGGGGTCCCTAACTTCCCTTCTTATACATCGGGTCATTCAAACTTTAGCGGCGCTGCTGCAACAGTTTTGGGCTATTTGGTTCCCGAAAAAGCCAGTGCTTTTATGGATATGGCGCATGAAGCGGCAATGTCAAGGTTATACGGTGCTATCCACTACCGCAGCGATTGCGAGGTTGGTTTGCAAACAGGTATAAAAGTTGGTGAATACGCTGTTGCCCGTGGCAAGGCAGATGGGTCGAACTAACGGATAAAGAGCATGCTTAGGACAGAACAAAAGATACATTACGTTTTGCGGATAGCTGTAGCCATGTGCTTTATTGGGCACGGCGTTTTCGGCATTATCACAAAACAAATTTGGTGTAACTACTTTGCCGTTTTTGGTATTGATACCGATGCTGCCTATGCTTTAATGCCATGGGTAGGATCGGTTGATATACTGATGGGCGTTACAATGCTGTTTTACCCCATGCGTGCCATTGTCTTATGGCTGGTATTTTGGGGAGCCACCACAGCGTTTTTACGCCCGGCATCCGGCGAGCCATTTGCAGAATTTATTGAGCGCGCGGGTAACTTTGGTGCCCCGCTCGCTTTACTGATCTTGTCGGGTGGTGTCAAAAACTTCCGCAAGTTATTTGTACGGATAGATGCTGATGCTTTGGTAGATGATAAAACAATTAATAATGTATTTAACTGTTTAAAAATAGTGGGCTTTTTGTTACTGATGGGACACGGTTGGTTAAACATCATACAAAAGAAGGGCCTGCTTGGCCAATACGCATCCCTTGGGTTTACAAGCCCCGCAAAGGTGGCGCAGTTTATTGGCGTTTTTGAAATAGCAGCCGCATTAATTGTATTGATAAAACCTATCCGTACGGTACTGTTAATATTCATCATCTGGAAAATTTCAAGCGAATTATTATATCCTCATTATGAACTAATTGAGTGGATAGAGCGTGGCGGAAGCTACGGCACGCTGATAGCTTTATGGTTTGCAACTAACTACGTTTCTTCAAATCTCACAATAACGTCTCTACAAAAAAACTAATTATTTAAAAGGATTTTCAACCTATTTTAAACCTTTCACAGGTAATAACCCGCCCTAAACAGGTAGGCTATGCATTAAATTTATTAAACAAAACACACAACATGAAATTTACATATAAATTCTTCATCGGGATAGCTATATACTTACTGTTCAATAATACTACCGTAAACGCGCAGGGCTGCGTGGCTATCCGCAGTACCGGTGGCTTATGCGCTATGGACGAACACCCGGACAGTACTACATCAGGCGGGGCATGGCTTTTTAATGCTAACAGCAGGTATTACCGCTCATACAAACACTTTGTAGGGAAACAAGAGCAAAAACAACGTTTAGCTTTAGGTACTAATGTTATCAACCACTCCTTCGCGCAAGATTTTACACTTACGCGTATCTTTAATAACCGCTGGTCGTTTTCTATTGATGTACCTGTGCTTAACAACACCCGGTCATCATTATATGAGCACGGTGGTAAGGAAAGGCATGAAACCAAATCTTTTGGTATCGGCGATGTAAGCATTAAGGCTTATGCATGGTTGTTAAACCCCGCTAAAGCGCATAAAGGGAATATACAAGCAGGGATAGGTTTAAAATTACCTACAGGAAGCTATACGTACCAGGATTACTTCCAGAATACCGGCCCGGGCGGCGCAAAATTATTAGGCCCTGTTGATCAATCCATCCAGTTGGGTGATGGCGGTACAGGTATTATCACCGAATTGAACGGATATTACAACTTCTCTCACAATTTTGGCCTGTACGGTACATTCTATTACATGATGAATCCGCGGGAGCAAAACGGGGTGTCGTCTGCCCGTGGTGGTGTGGCATCTGCTAAAGCTATTGCTAATGGCAGTGATATTATGAGCGTGCCGGATCAGTTTATGATAAGGGTTGGCGCCAATTATGGTGTAGGTAAATTCAATTTCTCGGCCGGCGTGCGCGAAGAGTGCCTGCCTGCAAAGGACCTTATAGGCGGCAGCAATGGTTTCCGCAGGCCAGGTTATATTATATCAGCCGAGCCGGGGGTCACCTACAGGTTAAAAAGGTTCTCTGTTTATACTTATGTGCCTATTGCCATGGTGCGCGACCGTATACAAAGCACGCCTGACAAGATCAGTACCCAGTTAACAGGCATTTATACACAAGGCGACGCTGCATTTGCAGACTATGCCGTAAACGTAGGTATTTCTTTTAAACTTTAATAATAATGGTTATATAAAATTAGGTCGGAGTGGTTCCCGGCCTTTTTTTGTTTATAACCGTGCTTTTTATTTTAAAATAATAGATTTACAAAATGAATTCAGCTGAACAAAACTTTAAAGATTTAGGCTTAAACCTGCCGCCTGCACCAAAGCCGCTTGGCGTTTACAAACCATGTTTAATTGATGGCAAATACCTGTACCTATCGGGCCACGGAACGGTCAAGGACGATGGCAGTTTGATCATTGGCCGCATTGGCGATACCATAAGCCAGGAAGATGGCAAGCTTGCTGCAAGGCAGGTAGGTTTAGCAATGCTGGCAACCATTAAAGCAAATTTAGGTAGCCTGGATAGGGTAAAGCGCGTCATAAAAGTATTGGGGATGGTAAACTGCACGCCCGATTTTGAGAAACACCCTTATATCATAAACGGGGCAAGCGAATTGTTTGCGAAAGTTTGGGGTGAAGAGAATGGCATTGGTGTACGCAGCGCGGTTGGCATGGGCTCGTTGCCCGATAATATCCCTGTAGAGATAGAAGCCTTGTTTGAACTGGTATAAGCATGGCAGCAGCAGATTGGTACACCATCGATAATGTTGATACACTTGATACGCCTGCATTAGTTGTCTATCCCGATAGGGTAAAATACAACATAGCGTTGGTGAAAGCCATGATAGATGATGTGGCACGCCTGAGGCCGCATGTAAAAACGCATAAAAGCTGCGAGGTGTCTGAGCTGATGATTCAGGCCGGTATAACCAAATACAAATGTGCTACCATTGCCGAGGCCGAAATGCTGGGCATGGCCGCTGCGCCAGATGTATTGCTGGCCTATCAGCCCAACGGCCCCAAGCTTAAACGCTTTGTTCAGCTTACAAAACAATATCCGCAAACTGGATTTTCCTGTTTCGTAGATAACGAGGCAACTGCAAAAGAAATATCCGCGGAAGCTTTAAATAACGATATCGTTATCCCTGTTTACATCGACCTAAACGTTGGCATGAACCGTACGGGCATTATCCCTATTTATGCTTTGGCCTTATACAGGGTGCTATCTCACTTACCCGCTATTAAGGTAATGGGGTTGCATGCCTATGATGGCCATATCCACGATGCCGATTATAGCATTCGCGAAAGCAGGTCTGAAGAAAGTATGCTCCCGGTTTTAAAACTCGTTGATGATATTGTAGTTAAAGGATATCCAAAGCCCATCGTAATTGCGGGTGGTTCGCCTACGTTCCCTATTCTTTCTAAAAAAACAGGATTGGAGTGTACCCCAGGCACGTTTGTTTACTGGGATAGGGGGTATCAACAGGCGTTCCCCGAGCAGCCATTTCAAACGGCGGCATTGATAATTGCACGCATAGTTTCGTTGCCACAGGATGGGAAGATTTGTGTTGATGTCGGCCATAAATCTGTTTCGGCGGAGAATGAATTATCGAAACGGATCTACTTTTTAAACGCCCCGGAGCTTGTATTTACAGGTCAGTCAGAAGAACACCTGGTTGCCGAGGCGGGTGAAAGTCACCAATATAAAGTAGGTGATATTTTATACGGCTTGCCCCATCACATATGCCCAACTGTTGCTTTATATGAACGTGCCATAACAATTGAAAATAAGTTAGTTACAGGAGAATGGCTAAATATTGCAAGAGATAGGAAGATAACGATATAGCATCGGTAAATTTTTAAACAGATCGGTGTAATCAAAAAATCAGTGTAATCCCAATAACAACATGTTTATCATAGATGCTCATTTAGACCTCAGCATGAACGCGCTGGAATGGAACCGCGATCTTACCCGCCCGGTTGCCGAAATTAACCAACGCGAAGAAGGTATGACTGATAAACCCGACCGCGCAAAGGCAGTGGTATCCTTGCCCGAACTGCGTAAAGGCAGCATAGGTTTAGTGGTTGCTACACAGATTGGCCGCTATGTTGCGCCGGACAATAACATGCCCGGCTGGCACTCGCCACAACAGGCTTGGGCACAAACGCAGGGCCAACTTGCATGGTACAAGGCCATGGAACTTGCCGGGCAAATGACCCAAGTTAACAACTTAGAAACTTTAGATAAGCATCTCGCTGTTTGGTGCGATGGGAAGGATAATATTGACAAACCTATAGGATATATACTAAGCCTTGAAGGTGCAGATTCAATTATAGATGTGGGCTTTTTAGAAAGCGCATATCAAAATGGCCTTCGTGCTATTGGCCCGGCCCATTACGGCCCCGGCCGGTATGCAAACGGTACGGACGCGACAGGCAAAATGGGGGCGAACGGCTTGAAGCTACTTAAAGAGATGGAACGCCTGAACATTATATTAGATGCAACACACCTTTGCGACGATGCGTTTTGGCAAGCGCTGGATAATTTTAACGGGCACGTTTGGGCAAGTCATAACAATTGCCGTGCGCTGGTAAACCACAACCGCCAATATAGCGATGAGATGATAAAAGTGCTTATTGGCCGTGGCGCGGTGATAGGTGCCGCGCTCGATGCCTGGATGATGGTGCCTGATTGGGTTAGGGGACAGTCAACCCCGCGTCAAATGAATTGCAACCTTGAGGTAATGGTAGATCATATTGACCATATTTGCCAGATAGCAGGTAACGCGCTGCATGTGGGTATGGGTACAGATCTGGATGGGGCTTTTGGCAAAGAGCAGTGCCCTTACGACCTGGAAACTATTGCCGATATGCAAAAAGTGCCCGCATTGTTACAAAAACGCGGTTATACTGATACCGACATCGAAAACATGATGCATGGTAATTGGTTACATTTCTTACGGAACGCTTGGAAATAAAAAATGGGTGCAGAACAGGATAGGTTAAAAGTTACTGGATGGAAAAAGTGGGGCACTTACGTGAGTGACCGCCAATGGGGTACCGTCCGCGAGGATTATAGTGCCGATGGTAACGCCTGGAATTATATCACCCATGATATTGCCCGCAGTAAAGCGTACCGCTGGGGCGAAGAAGGCATAGCCGGTATTTGCGACCACGAGCAATTGCTGTGTTTCTCCATTGCATTGTGGAACAAGAAAGATACCATCCTGAAAGAACGCTTTTTTGGTTTGAGTAATGCCGAGGGAAACCATGGCGAGGATGTAAAGGAATTATATTACTATTTGGATAATACGCCCTCGCATTCGTACATGAAAATGCTGTACAAATACCCGCAACAGCAATTTCCATACGTGCACCTTGTAGACGAAAGTAAAAAACGCGACCGTACACAGTCTGAGTACGAGTTAATGGATACAGGCATTTTTGATAATGACGAGTACTTTGACGTATTTGTGGAATATGCCAAGGAAGGAACAGACGATATACTCATTAAACTGACCATCCATAATAGGAGCAAAGAAGCCGCGAGTTTAAATATGCTGCCTACGGTATGGTTTCGTAATACATGGGATTGGGGGTATGACGATTACAAGCCGCAGCTATCTGTCGAAGGCGGTGCAATTAAAATAGACCATAAAGATTTAAGTCCGCTGAGGTTATTTGCAGAGGGTAAGCCTGTCGCGCTTTTTTGTGAAAATCAAACCAATACTAAACGCTTCAATAATATTGATGATGGCAGATCTTTTTACAAAGATGGCATTAACGACCATATTGTAAACGGTAGCAAAACCATCAATCCTGCTAACACGGGCACCAAAGCGGCCTTTAATTATGATATAACCATCCCGGCAGGAGAAAGCACCACCATAAGGTTAAGATTGTGTGAGGGCGCTGATAACGCCTTTGCTGATTTCGATAATATTTTTGCCGCACGCTTGCAGGATGCGGATGAATTTTACAAAGATTTGCGGCCACATGATGAAAGCGCAGATAAGGCAAATATCCAACGCCAGGCCTATGCCGGCATGCTTTGGACTAAACAGTTTTACTATTACAATATCCACCAATGGCTAAACGGCGACCCTGCAGAACTCGGCCCGCCGGTACCACGCCAGCATCAGCGCAACAGCAAATGGCAGCATTTTAACAGTCAGGACATCATCTCCATGCCCGATAAATGGGAGTACCCGTGGTTTGCCGCCTGGGACCTTGCATTCCATTGCATACCACTTGCTGCGGTGGATATGGCCTTTGCCAAAAGGCAGCTAAGCCTGCTGGTTAAAGATTGGTACATGCACCCTAACGGGCAGCTACCGGCGTACGAGTGGGATTTTAGCGATGCCAACCCGCCGGTGCATGCCATGGCAACCTGGAAAATTTACCAATTAGATAAAAAAGCCAACAATGGCGAGGGCGATACCTACTTTTTAGAACGCATTTTTCATAAGCTGATGCTCAACTTTACCTGGTGGGTAAACCGCAAGGACGAGGCCGGTAACAACGTTTTTGAGGGTGGCTTTCTTGGGATGGATAACATCGGCGTGTTTGACCGTAATACCCGCTTTGCAGACGGTGCACACCTTGAACAAGCCGATGGCACCAGCTGGATGGCCATGTACTCGTTAAACCTGCTGCGCATAGCTTCCGAACTTGCCGAAACAAACAAAGCTTATGCCGATATCGCTTCTAAGTTTTTTGAGCATTTTATTTATATATCGGCTGCTATGTCCAGCCTGGGCGAGGGTGGCACAAGCGGCTTATGGGATGAGGCAGACGACTTTTTTTACGACCAGCTGCGCATGCCCGATGGTACTGCCGAAAAAATGCGAATTCGCAGTATAGTGGGTTTAGTACCATTATTTGCTACTGAGGTATTGGATGAACAAACCATTGCCAGTAACCCCATCTTTAGAGATAGGATGGATTGGTTTGCTGCAAACAGGCCGGATCTCGCCGGTTTGGTTTCCCGTTGGGATGAGAAAAGCGCCACAGGTAAACACCTTGTGAGCCTGTTACGCGGCCATCGTATGAAAGGCATCTTGAAATATATGCTTGATGAGAATGAGTTTTTAAGCGATTATGGCATCCGCTCACTATCAAAATATCACCTCAATAATCCGTTTAGCGCCAAAATCAACGGCACACAGTTCAGCATCAAATATGTGCCTGCAGAAAGCGACAGCGATATGTTTGGAGGTAACAGCAATTGGCGTGGCCCGGTATGGATCCCCATTAATTACCTCATCATTGAAAGTCTAAACGATTTCTATCAATATTACGGCGATGAGCTTACTGTTGAATGCCCAACAGGTTCGGGCAATATGATGAACCTTAAGGAGGTTGCGAATGAGATCTACCGCCGCATCTCCAAACTGTTCCTGCCGGATGAGAACGGCCACCGTCCAAATAACGGCACCGATGAAAAGACACAAACAGATCCTTATTTTAAAGATCACATCCTGTACTACGAATATTTCGATGGCGATACCGGCCGTGGCTTAGGCGCCGCGCACCAAACCGGCTGGACGGGATTGATAGCAAATTGCCTTTATCATTAAGTCTAATGCGTAGTTTTGACACAATAATTTTTTTGTTCGAATTATTTGATTTAGATTTACTTACCAAGTAAACTAAATTAACTACAGTAATGAATTTTAACAGGCGCAAGTTTTTGCAAAGCACCGGCACTTTGGTGCTTAGCAGTGCAGTGTTGTCGGGGAAAGCGGCATCATATTTAAATCTTATTAAGCACCCTATTGGTGTACAATTATTCACGTTCTTCAACGTGATGGACGAAGATGTTAAGGGTACTTTAACCAAAGTAGCAGCGGCAGGTTACCGCGAAATAGAATCGGCCTTCAGTAAAAAAGGTGGGTATTATGGTTTAAAACCAAAAGAGTTTAAAGCTTTGGCAAACGGCCTTGGCTTAACCTGGAAATCACACCACGTATTGGGCGCGCCGTTTAAATTACCTGCGGGGGCTAAAATGCCAACCACACCTGATGGTAAACCAATGGTAATCCCTACTATGATGAACCTGCAGGATAATATGCAGCAACTGGTTGATGAAGCTGCCGAAGGTGGTGTAAAATACCTGGTATGCGCTAATACCCCAACAGATACCCCCGAGAATTTAAAAGCATCTATAGCAGTGCTCAATAAAACAGGCGAGGCTGCAAGCAAAGCAGGTTTGACCTTTGCATATCATAATCACGATATGGAGTTTAAGATCCTGAGTGATGGAACTATCCCGTATGATCTGCTATTATCAGAAACTGATGCGAAGCATGTGAAAATGGAGCTTGACCTTGCCTGGGCAGTTAAGGCGGGTAAAAACCCGGTAGACCTGTTTAAAGCAAACCCGGGCCGTTTCCCGTTATGGCATGTTAAGGACCTCGACGCAAGCCGCGAGAATATCCTGCCTGTAGGCAACGGTACTATCGACTTTAAACCGATTTTCGCTGCAGCTAAAATTGCAGGCATGCAAAGCTTTTTTGTAGAGCACGATATGCCTAAAGATCCTTTTGCAAGCATCAATAGCAGCATTAAATACATCAACAAAAATTTGAATGTGTAATTAATAAATAGAATTTGTACTGGCTATTGCAAATATGCCTGTACAAATTCATCATTATTTATGGCGCTTATTAAAGCGTTTATAGCTGGCTTTTCGGGTGCGTTTGCATCAAGTTCGGTAGCATAATCTTCCAGTTCGTCCAGGTAAGCCACAGCTTCTTCCTCATCTTCAAATAATAATATCAGGTCGCCGTTTGCTTCGGTCTCCGTTCCGTTTGGCGGGGTAGGCAAAGTTTCCTGCCCAAAAACTGTAGCAGATAAGGTGGCTGATGGTATGGCTATTTTTAACATGGCTTATTATTTGATGTTTTTTTAACATCCCATATTACACTTTGGTTTTCTTTCTTTCTACCAAATAACCTGTAAAACGGATCTGTTGCCTGTTTTGGCTTATTACACTTAGATCGGCATTGCCATTCTTAAAAACCTGCAATAGCATTTGTGTGGCGTTACGGGTGTCATTAGTTTTTATGCGGATGATATAACTGCCGTTCTTTTGCAAACCAGTAGTAGTATAATCAAACTTGGTCGATTTAAATTTAATGCCATTATCTTCATTACTATTGTAGCCCACACCAGAATAAGCTACTCCGAAGTATGGCAGGTAGGCTTCCACAGTGTCCGGAGATACGGCCAGGTCATACGGAGAGGTTAGGTATCGCGACCCACTCCCCATTGGATACATATAGTTCGCTTGGAATACGTAATTTTTAGCATCTATAAGTTCTTTTATTTCGGCGGCTTTTTTAGCTTCTTTTACGGATTTAGCATTTTGCGCGTTTGCGGGCGATATTGCTGTAAAGGCAATAGCCACTGCAAAAAATATTTTAATTAAAGTTTTCATTGTTAAATGTTTATATAAATATACCGTAGTATTTATTAGACTTGATACACCTACACAGGTTTAATTGTAAAGGCTTTTATACTTTAAGAAAACTAAGTTAGGCGGTGCTTTACTGCTTGTTTTATAACGTTTCATCTTCGGGTTTTGATGATAAGATGCAAACTGCAGCGGGTTTCCATAAATCAATCAAAATTTGTTCCACAAAAAAAGCCACCCGGGTTTCTGATGGCTTTTTCCATTTAAGAAGTATTACGATTTATATCAGGCTCACGCTACGATTAACAAACTCCGTTAATTCGGCACCAGTTAGTAAACCTTGAGATAAAAGGGCGAGGTCGAACGCTTGCTTGGCTAATTGTGCCTGTACGCCTTCGTCTTCGCCATCTAAAATGCGGCTTATTAGTTTGTGGTTACCGTTTACTGTAACCTTATAGTTATCGGGCATATTGCCGTAGAAACCCATACCACCGCCCATGGCAGCCATATCTTTCATGCGGCGCATAAACTCGTCTAACGTAACGGTTACCGGTAACTCATCAGGGCTAAGACTTTCTAACTGCACTTTGTATGCAGGTTTGTTAATGGCCTTATCGAAGATCTCTTTTATCCTTGTCGATTGCTCTACGGTAAGTATGTGCTCGGGCGCATCGTCTTTTTTGATCAGTTTATCGGCAACATCAGCATCCACCCGTTTTAGGGAAGTTTTCTCCAGCTTTTGCTCTAACTGGCTAATGAAGTGGTTATCGATAGGAGAGTTCATCAGCAAAACATCGTAACCCTTTTTACCTGCCGACTGGATAAACGCATCCTGTTTCTCGGCATCGTTGGTGTAAATGTAAATCAGCTGGCCGTCCTTATCGGTTTGCAAAGGCTCAACTTTGTCCTTGTACTCGTTAAGAGTAAAGTTTTCTTTAGCGGTGTTGGTTACCAGAACAAAGTCTTTCGCTTTGTCGTAGAATTTCTCTTCGCTCACCATACCGTATTTGACAAATAGGCCAATGTCGCCCCATTTTTCTTCAAAACCTTTGCGGTCTGCTTTAAATAGTTCGGCAAGTTTATCCGCCACTTTTTTGGTGATGTAGCTGTTTATCTTTTTAACATTGCTATCGGCCTGTAAGAAACTACGTGATACGTTCAACGGGATATCCGGTGAATCGATAACACCATGCAATAACATCAAAAATTCAGGCACGATGTCCTTAACCTCGTCGGTAATAAATACCTGGCGAGAGTATAGCTTGATCTTATTACGGGTGATCTCAAAATCGTTCTTCAGCTTAGGGAAGTACAATACACCGGTAAGGTTGAATGGATAATCAACATTAAGGTGGATCCAGAATAAAGGGTCTTCGCTGTACGGGTAAAGCTCTTTGTAGAACTTAAGGTAATCCTCGTCGCTAAGTTCGTTTGGTGCTTTAGTCCAGATAGGGTTGGTATCGTTGATGATGTTATCAACCTCGACCGATTTGTATTTTGGTTTGCCTTCTTCATCAACACCATCTTCTTCCTCTTGGGTAGTAGTGCCAAATTTGATAGGCACCGGCAGGAATTTAGCATATTTGTCCAGTATTTCCTGTATGCGGCCCTGATTTAAAAACTCTTCAGATTCGGCGTTAATGTGCAGGGTGATCTCGGTACCGCGCTCTTCAAGGCTACCTTCGCTTATTTCAAACTCGGTGCTGCCATCGCATGTCCAGTGCGCAGGGGTAGCGCCGTCCTGGTAGCTAAGGGTTTCAATTTCAACCCTATCAGCAACCATAAAGGCCGAGTAGAAGCCTAAACCAAAGCGGCCGATGATCTCATTGGCATCTTTAGCTTCTTTAAATTTCTCCACAAACTCGGTAGCGCCGCTGAACGCTATCTGGTTGATGTATTTTTTTATTTCTTCGGCCGTCATACCCAAACCGTTATCAGATATGGTGATGGTCTTTTTGTCTGCATCAAAAGCAACCTCAACACGCAGATCGCCAAGTTCGCCGGTGTACTGGCCTAAGGATGAAAGACGTTTTATTTTCTGTGTAGCATCAACCGAGTTAGATACCAGCTCGCGCAGAAATATCTCGGTATCAGAGTATAAGAACTTTTTAATTATCGGGAAAATGTTTTCGGTGTGGATCGAAATTGTTCCTTTTTCTTGCATAATAGTAATTTTATAAAGCTTAAATGATTTACGGATACAACTAATCAATGCCCGTTCCAAAGCTTGGGATTTGCCAAATTGGCAGAGAGGGGGAAGATGTGCAGATATGCGAATGTGCAGGTGTGCAGATGAAATAAATGTCAGTCTGAGCTTGTCGAAGACTTAGGCGCTTCGCAAATAGTTCGACAAGCTCACCATGACATATTTATTATTTCGACCCTACGGTAGCTGGTGAAGTTGGTGTTGCGGCTTTTGCCGGGGCTGGGGCTGGGGCGTTTTGTGCGAAGCGCTTTGCGATAACAGCTAATTGCTCATCGTTCAATTTTGAGGTAGCTTTAAGCAATTTGGTAAAGAACGCCACTTCATCTGTACTTGCCGGGCAGCCAACATTTTCGCCGTAGGTATCTAACGATGCACCTGCAGGGCGTTGCTGGCTATCGCCTAAAACTTTGCCTTTGGCATCCAGCACAACCCAAAAGGGCAAACCCGATTTTTCACCCTTAAGTTTGGTCATTACCGCTAACGAACCAGGGTTTTCCAGGTTTTCTTTTCCAGGGCGCTCCATTACATCAAGCGTTGCAATAACGTAGTTGTTTTCTATTAACGGTTTAATGGTAGGGTCGGCAAGTGAGGCTTCCATCTTTTTACACCATCCACACCACGAAGCGTGGAAGATCAGCATTACCTTTTTATTTTCTTTAGCGGCTTTGGCGTAGGCCTCTTTCAATACAACTTCGCTTGCAGGCAAGGCAGCAGGTTGTGCAAAGCCCGACTTAACAGCGAACAATACGAACAATATGAACAGTGATTTTTTCATGGCGAATGATTTTTAAGCAATTTAGTGATAAGTAGATTACTATGCCGTGGCTTTCAGTAATTTATCTGCAATATTTTTTAATGCACTGGCGGTATCTTTATCGGTGATGTTTCCATCTGCATCCATTTTTGCACGGATATAGGAAATAAGCAAAGTGCCGCCTTCAATTATCTGGCAATCTATTGCCCCCAGCACTTTTAACAATGCCGTATGCGCATTCTCACCACCGGTTGATGCCGTTACCAGCGCGGTGGGCTTGCCAGAGAATGACGCGCTCGATACCATCCAGTCGAGCGCGTTCTTTAACTGACCAGGGATGCCATAAGCATATTCTGGTGTGCAGATAATTACCGCATCGGCTTGTGTAATGGTATTTCTTAATTCCATTACAGCCTGTGGAGGCGTATCGTTATCCAACCCCGGATCGAAGGGCGGGATTATGGCGAGTGCATCGTAAATGTTATAACGAACATCAGTGGGTAACAAGCCGCCTATTTGCTTTAGTATATTATGGTTTGATGAGCCTGCCCGCAGGCTGCCGGGTATGGCGAAGATTTGCTTTCCTTGCATAATTACTTTATTTAGAGGTAGTTGCTAATTATTGGCAAACTGCAGTATAAACGACGCGCCTTTACCCTCGGTAGATTGTGCCTGGATGTTGCCCTTATGCAACAGCATAATTTGTTTACAAAGGCTTAGGCCGATGCCACTGCCGGTTTTGCGGGTACTAAAGAACGGGATAAAGATTTTGTCCAACAATTCTGGTGGCATGCCAAGGCCATTATCGGTTACTTTAACCAGGATGCGGCTGCTGCTTTGTGTTTCGGCAGATAGGGTGATGCGTGGTTCTTCGCGGTCTTTAACAGCCT
The DNA here is from genome assembly GCF_054057495.1 of Mucilaginibacter sp. UYNi724. NCBI lineage: Bacteria > Pseudomonadati > Bacteroidota > Sphingobacteriia > Sphingobacteriales > Sphingobacteriaceae > Mucilaginibacter > Mucilaginibacter sp. UYNi724. The sequence goes on from NZ_JBSRZI010000002.1 coordinate 168,539, forward strand.
CAATAGCGTTTACCAGTAAGTTTATCATCACCTGATCTAACAAGTTAATATCTGCTTCAATAGCCAGGGCCGGATCGCGCAAAATAATTTCCAGTTCGATGTTCTTTTTTTCGAGCATAGGGCGCATCAGGCTGGCCAGGTTTTCGAATATGTTACGTACTAACAACTTGTTTAGGTCAAGCTTGGTGATCTTGTTAAGGCTGCGGTAGCTTTCGGTAAACTTAAGCAGCCCCTCGCTACGGCGTTTTATGGTTTCGATGCCAAGGGAAATATCTTCCAGGTCGCCGCTTTCTATACTATTGGCAATCTTCGGGCTTTGCAGTCGGTTCTTTAAAGTATCGGCCAAAGAGGAGATGGGCGCAACCGAGTTCATGATCTCGTGCGTCATCACGTTCAATAATTTCGACCATGCCTTTGATTCGGTTTCGTCCAAAGCCTCGCTTACATTCTGGAACGCGATGAGTTTGTACAGTTTATCATCGCTCCGCATCGTGCTGGCGGTAACCAACATTTTGACCTGCTGCTGGTCGCGGGTGATTGAAAGCACTTGCGCCTCGCCTGGCTTCAATTTAACCACATCCTTATACAAAATTGGTTCGCGTTTTTCGAGCGAGTGGATCGTCTTCAAATAAGGGATGCTTATGAGCGATTTAAAGGCTTCATTTATCCAGGCTATCTCGCCCGTTTCTTCCTCGTAGGACAGGATGCCCGTATCAACCAGTTCCAATATTTTTTGCAGATAGTGGTATTGTGTTTCGCGCTCCCGGCTTATCAGTTTAAACGTGGTATTGATATCGTTAAAGCCCTTGCGCAGGGGTTTTAATTCATTAGGTGCTTTACGCACATCAAAGTGCCTGGAGAAATCACGGTAGTGGATAGATTCTACAAACTGGTTCACCTCGTCTTGTGCTTTCTTGTTAAAACGGATCAGGTCAAGCACCGAATAGATCACCATCGGAACGGTTATAACCCCATAAAAGACCTGCCCGTTCATAACAACCAATGTGGTAGCTACCACAGCCACAAACAGCAACAGCACACGCAGCACCAGCCGCCATTCGTAACGGTTAAATATCATATTTGCTTAATCTGCGATATAGGGCGGTACGGGTTAAACCCAATTCTTTAGCGGCGCGGGTAATGTTGCCGTTGTGTTTTTCTATCACGCGTAAAATAGCATTCTTCTCCAGTGTGCTTAACTGTATGTTATCGTCATCAATAATGTTTTCTCCGGGTGATTCCAATACCGAGAAAAGCAGGTCATCAGCTTTAAGCATCTGGTCGTCGGCCATAATTACGGCACGCTCAATGGTGTATTGCAGTTCGCGCACGTTACCGGGGTAGCTGTAGCCGCGCAGTTTATTAAGCGCGGTATTATCAAAATCAATCACCGGTTTAAGGTATTTGTTGCTGTACATTTTGGCGAAGTGTTTTGCCAATACCACAATATCCTCGGCACGTTTGCGCAAGGGGGGCATATTTATCTCTACCGTATTTATCCTGTAAATTAAATCCTTACGGAATTTGTTCTCGTTGGCAAGTTCCTGCAAGGGCACGTTGGTAGCGCATATCAGGCGGATGTTAATGTCCACAGCTTTGTTGGTGCCCAAACGGGTTACCTGGCGGTTTTGTAAAATGGTAAGCAGCTTTGCTTGCTGTTGCAGACTGATGTTACCGATCTCATCTAAGAACAAAGTACCACCTTCAGCTTCTTCAAAACGGCCCATGCGGTCTTCGCGGGCATCCGTGTAAGCACCTTTTTTATGGCCGAACAGTTCGCTTTCAAACAGCGAATCCGTCAGTGCGCCTACATCTACCTTTACAAAAGGTTTATCGGCACGCAAAGATCGTTCGTGTATAGCTTTCGCCATCAGGTCTTTACCCGTGCCGTTCTCGCCCAATATTAGTATGTTCGCATCAGTAGGGGCAATCTTATTTACTTTATGGAAAATATCTTCCATCACCTCGCTATCGCCAAGGATGGATTTTTCGCCACCGGTGCCTTTAACAGATGCCTTGGCAGATTTACCACCGCCGCCTTCTTTTTTATCTAGCAGGTCCTTAATGGTATCTATCAGCTTCTCGTTATGCCATGGTTTTACCACAAAATCGTTTGCGCCTTCTTTTAACGAGCGTACGGCCAGGTCAATATCGCCATATGCCGTTATCATGATCACGCAAACGTTCGGCTTCCATTCCTTTATTTTACGCAACCAGTAAATACCCTCGTTACCGGTGTTGATGGCGCTGTTATAATTCATGTCCAGCAGCACCAAGTCAACCTCGTTTTTTTGTAAAAGCCAGTTGATGTTCTCCGGGTTCTTTTCGGTAATTATTTCTTTAGTTTCTGTTTTAAGCAATAACTTAACAGCCGTAAGCACATCGGGGTCGTCGTCAACAATTAAAACGGTTGCTTTTTTAAGTATCATTTATTGGTGGTGATTAGTGGTTGGTTCATGGATAACAGCACCAAATATAGCGGTACTATTTGCCCATGCAATTTAATATTTTGATACGAAATATCGTACCAATTGGCCTATATTAAGTATAATACTGATATTCAACTATGATTGACGAAGCATAAATAATATGCCTTAAAAACGCACTGTATCAATACCGAACACTTGCTGTAACAGAAGCGTACGGTGCAATATGGTGTTTTTAATATAAGTTACTGAAATACAGTATTTTAATTTGTGGCATGTGTTTTTGTATTCAATTGTCAAATATTAATAAAACACAGTGGATAGAGTTATACAAAAACAGAAATGGAGCACTAAGCGCCTGATGACCATAGCCGGTATTGCGGGTGTAGTAGTTTTGGTTGCCGGCAGTATATTTTTTACATCGGGCAAAAGCAAATTGAACGTAGATACAGAGCGTATCACCGTAAGCGAAATTAAAAAAGGCGCCTTCCAGGAGTTTATTCCGGTTAACGGGGTTGTGTTACCACTTACTACCATATATCTTGACGCGATAGAAGGCGGACGCGTAGAAGAGAAGTATGTAGAAGATGGCGCCAGCCTTAAAAAGGGCGACCCGATCATCCGTTTATCAAATACCGATCTGGAATTGAGCCTTGCTAACCAGGAAACTGCTGTTTACGCAGCCCAAACCCAAATGCAGATCTCTCATAACAACGCGCAGCAAAACACCATCACCAAACTAAACCAAATGGCCGATGTGGATAACGCTTACAAAGAGGCCGAACGTGTTTACACCCTCGATAAAAAACTGTTAGACCAAAAAGCAATAGGCTTGCAGGAGTATAAAGCGGCAGAAAATGCTTACATCTACCAGTTAAGGCGCAAAAAACTAACCACGCAGATCTTAAAACAAGACACTACCCTAATACACCAGGAAGACGAGCAGGCGCGCGAGCAATATGCACACAACAAAAGCACCCTGCTTTTAATGCGCAAAAAAGTTGCCGACTTAACCGTTCGTTCCCCAATAGATGGCCAGTTAACATCAATGGATGCCGAGGTTGGCCAGAACAAAAATAAAGGCGAACATTTAGGGCAGATAGATGCACAGGGCGGCTTTAAAGTACAAGTTGATGTGGAAGAGCACTACCTATCAAGAATTTATAACGGCTTAATGGGCGATTTTGCCTTTGCGGGTAAAACATATAAGCTAACCATTAAAAAGGTATTTACACAGGTAACCAGCGGCCGTTTCAAGGTTGATATGCAGTTTGTTGGCGAAGTGCCTAAAGGCATCCGTAAGGGCCAAACCCTGCAGATCCGTTTAGCATTGAGCGACGAGACTACCGCTACATTGGTACCTAAAGGTGGTTTTTACCAGCAAACCGGCGGTAACTGGATCTTTAAAGTAAGCGAAGATGGTAAAACTGCTTATAAGACAGATATCGCCATAGGCCGCCAGAACCCTGATTATTACGAAGTGACCTCGGGCTTAAAACCCGGCGATAAGGTAATAACTTCAAGCTACGAGAACTATGGGGATATCCAGGAACTTGTACTCAAAAAGTAGCGTTACAGTGTAACCTTCTTAAACGGGATGCGTCTTGTATAAGAGGTATAACACAGATAAAACTTAATTAAAACATAAATCACAATTAAACAAAAAGGCAGCCGGGCGAAAGCCCGCTGCTGGGGAGGCCAAATGATTAAAATTACAAATCTTGAAAAGTTTTACCGTACCGAAGAGGTAGAAACCATTGCACTTAACAAGCTGTCGATGCATGTTGATACCGGCGAATTTGTGGCCATTATGGGCCCATCTGGTTGCGGTAAATCAACCTTGCTAAACATTTTGGGTATGCTTGATGACCCGGATGAAGGCAGCTATGTTTTCAACGAGATTGAAGTTGCGCATTTTAATGAGCGTAAACGTGCCGACCTGCGCAAGCACAACATTGGTTTCGTTTTCCAGAGCTTTAACCTTATAGACGAGCTTACTGTATTTGAAAACGTTGAATTGCCTTTGATCTATACCGGCGTACCAACTGCAGAGCGTGTTAAAAGGGTAGAAGAAGTGTTAGATAAAATGCAGATCATGCACCGCCGTAACCACTATCCGCAGCAGTTATCGGGTGGACAGCAGCAGCGTGTGGCTATTGCCCGTGCGGTTGTAAACAAACCAAAACTGATCCTTGCGGATGAGCCAACAGGTAACCTGGATAGCAGTAACGGTAACGATGTGATGGAACTGCTAACCGACCTGAACGAACAAGGTACTACCATTATAATGGTTACCCACTCCGAGCATGATGCCCGTTACAGCCACCGTATCATCCGCCTGTTGGATGGCCAAACTGTGATGGAAAACATCATGGTATAATACGCCCTATTTTTAGTTTAATTAATATAGTTAAGTGTGCCTCCTGCCTTACCTCTCCGCGCCCGAAACGCGGAGGGGTTTGCTTGAGAATTGCCCAATAATTGCCTTATCGAGCGGTAAAAGTTAACCCTAAACTTACGGTGCGAGTGGTAATAAATTACTTCAGTGTTTAACACTACCTATCATGTTTAAAAACTATATAAAAACCGCCTACCGTAGCCTTTATAAAAATAAAGGCTTTACAACTATTAATATATTGGGGCTTGCCTTAGGCTTGGCTACCTGCCTGCTTATTGTATTTTATGTTGTTGATGAGCTTAGCTATGACCGTTATAACACCAAGGCCAGCCGCATTTTCCGCGTAAACGAAGACCTTAAATTGGGCGAAAACAACGTGCAATATGCCGTTGCCATGCCGCCCTTGGCTAAAACCTTAAAGGCTGAATATCCTTACGTTGAAGATGCTACAAGGATAAAATCCGCCGGCACAACCCATGTTAAAAAAGGTAATATCAATATCGTAGAAAACAAGGTGGGTTTTGTTGATGCCAACATTTTCAATGTGTTTACCCTACCCATGATAAATGGCGATCCTAAAAACGCTTTGGCCGATCCTAATACCGTTGTACTTACCGAAAGCACCGCTAAAAAATATTTTAACACCGGAAATGCGGTTGGCAAGACCATTGTATTTAACGATAAACAAAACTTTAAGGTAACCGGTGTTATTAAAGACCTGCCCAAACAATCGCACTTTAATTTCGACTTTTTCGTATCGCTGGAATCGTTCCCTGACAGCCGCTCTAACGAATGGCTAAGGAGTGATTATAATACCTATGTATTGTTAAAAGACGCTAAAGACTACACAAAGCTGGCCGCCAGCTTTCCCGCGTTTTTGCAAAAGTTTAGCGGCGCGCAAATGCAATCTGAACTGGGGATGAGCGTTGCCCAGTTTGAAAAGGGCGGCAGCCATTTTAGAATGAATTTGACTGCGTTGACAGACATCCACCTAAACTCGAACCTGAGCGGCGAACTTGGGCCTAACAGCACCATGCAATACGTTTACATCTTTTCGGCCATCGCCATATTTATATTGCTGATAGCCTGTGTAAACTTCATGAACCTAAGCACCGCCCGTTCATCAAATCGTGCTAAAGAGGTAGGGGTGCGCAAGGTGATGGGTTCATCGCGCAAGCACCTTATTTTCCAGTTTTTGGCCGAATCTATACTTATTACTTTTGTAGCTACTGTTATTGCAACTATAGCGGCAGCTATATTGTTGCCGTCCTTCAACCGGTTATCCGGTAAAGAGATCGTCCTTACGGTTGATTCCCTTAAATGGTTAGTGCCATCTCTACTGGCTATTGTGTTGGTTATTGGTTCGTTAGCGGGCTCATACCCGGCATTCTTTCTATCAGCGTTTCAACCTATAGATGTATTGAAGGGCAAGCTATCCGCAGGTTTTAAAGGTGGTGGTTTACGCAGCTTTTTGGTGGTATTCCAATTTTTTGTGTCGATACTGTTGATCATCGGTACATTGGTTATTTACAATCAACTAAACTTTATTCAAACCAAAAACTTGGGTTATAACCGGAACCAGGTGCTTGTGGTGAAAAACCTGGGTGAGCTTAACCAGCAGGCAGGTGTATTCAAACAAGGCCTTGCCGAATTGCCGGGCGTGAAAGAAACCACCATGACAGGCTTTTTGCCTACCAACGGCTGGCGCAATACCCGTATCTATTTTAAGGATGCTACTTACGACCAAAAGAAATCTCTGTTTCCGCAAAGCTGGCAGGTTGATGCCGATTATATCCCAACCATGGATATGAAAATGGCAAAGGGGCGTAACTTCTCAAAAGCCATGCAGACAGATTCATCTGCCATTATCATCAACGAAGCTGCCGCGAAGTTCCTGGGCTTTGCCGACCCGATCAATAAAACCGTTTACCAATCATTAGGTGGCGACCGTAAAGGCAGTACACCAAATGTAAAGGAATGCCACATTGTGGGCGTTGTAAAGGATTTCCACTTTAACTCGCTGCGCGAAAAAATTGAACCAATTGTACTTACCTACGGCGAAAACCCCGGCGCATTAGCCATCCGCGTAAGTATATCAAACATTACCGGCCTAATGGCACAGGTAAAAGAAAAATGGAACAGCCTATCACCGGGTGTGCAGATCGACTACTCTTTTATGGATCAGGATTTTGAAGCGTCTTACCGCTCAGAACAACGCATCGGGCAGATCTTTGCCATATTCACATCGCTGGCTATCATCATTGCCTGCCTTGGTTTGTTTGGCCTGGCGGCCTATGCTGCCGAGCAACGCACCAAAGAAATAGGCATCCGCAAGGTATTAGGTGCTGATGTAAGCATTATAGTAGCGATGTTATCAAAAGATTTTATAAAGCTGGTGTGCATTGCCATTGTAACCGCGTCGCCGTTTGCGTGGTTTGTAATGAACAAGTGGCTACAGGATTTTGCCTACCGCGTAACTATCCACTGGTGGGTAATTGCCGCGGCAGGTTTGGGAGCGCTGGTCATCGCATTTGTAACTATCAGCTTTCAATCGGTTAAGGCCGCGCTGGCAAACCCGGTTAATAGTTTGAAGAATGAATAGTTTTTAGAGAACCAAGAAATAAGAGTCAAGAATCTAGACCATATAAATTGTAACGCATGTTTAAAAATTATTTAAAAGTTACCTGGCGTAACCTGTTAAAAAACAAAACGTTTACCGGGATAAATATTGCCGGCCTGGCGGTTGGTATGGCAAGCGCGGCGCTGATATTGTTTTGGGTGCAGAACGAAGTGAGTTACGATCAGTTCCACACCGGTAAAGATCGCTTGTTTCAAATGTACAACAAGTCGTTTTTTGATGGAAAAATGATTTGCTGGGGTACTACGCCAAAGCCAATGATGAAGGCCCTTAAGCAGGATTATCCGCAGGTAGAGCAGGCATCGCGCACCGACCGGGCTAATTATTTATTCTCTATCGGCGATAAACGTTTAACGCTGCAAGGCTTCCACGTCGACCCCGATTTTCTTACTATGTTCAGCTTCCCGCTGGTTAAAGGCAATAGCAAAAGTGCCCTTAACAGCATGAAAAATATTGTCATTACAGAGAAAGCCTCAAAGAAGTTATTTGGTGATGCCGATGCCATGGGTAAAACCATTAAGATAGATAGCGTAGATTATTTCACTGTGACCGGTGTGATGAAGGACCTGCCAAACAACACCCGTTTTGATTTTGAGTACCTGATGCCATGGAGCTATTGGGAAAAAATAAACGGCCACGAGGATAAGAACTGGGGCAATAATTCGGTACAAACTTATGTAATGTTAAAGCCGGGTGTTACCGAAGCTTACGCGGATAATCAGGTTAAAAACATCACCCGAACCCATTCAGAAATTAAGGATATCGATGTGTTTATGCACCCAATAACCAAGTGGCGGCTGTATTCGAAATTCGAGAATGGAAAGATTGTTGGCGGCCGTATCACCATTATTAGGTTGTTTAGCATTATTGCGGGTTTAATATTGCTGATAGCCTGTATCAACTTCATGAATCTGAGCACCGCCCGAAGCGAAAAACGCGCTAAAGAGGTGGGCATCCGTAAGGTTGTGGGCGCGTCAAAGGCAAGTCTTATCGCACAGTTCCTGGGCGAATCTATCATGATCTCCCTTATATCCGGCGCAGTTGCATTGGTGATACTAGAGGTTTCCCTGCCGTCTTTCAACCTCCTTACCGAAAAGCAATTATTTATCCCGTTTGCAAGCCCGGTATTCTGGCTTCTTGTATTCTCATTTATCCTATTTACGGGTATAGTGTCCGGTAGTTACCCTGCATTGTACCTTTCGTCGTTCGCGCCGGTAAAGGTATTAAAAGGGACTTTTAAAGCTGCCAAGGCTGTATTCTCTCCACGTAAGGTTTTGGTGGTGACGCAATTTTGGTTCGCTATCGTACTTATCATCTCCACCATTATCGTAAAGCAACAGTTAGATTACGCCCAAAACCGTGATACAGGTTATAAAAAAGATAACCTTGTGTACACCTTTATGTCGGGCACGGTTAGTAAAAACTACGCGCTTATCCGTAACGAACTGGTAACAAGCGGGGCCGCCACTGCAGTCACTAAAACCAGCGCGCCTATGACGGAGGGCTGGAGCGATACCTGGGATTACTCTTGGGAAGGTAAGCAGGAAGGGGCGAAGCTCGACTTCAATATGTTTAACGTTGATGCCGATTTTACCAAAACCATGAACCTTAAAATTGTGGCAGGCCGTGATATCGATATAAAAACTTACCCGTCAGATTCAACGGCAGTATTGTTGAACGAGGCCGCGGTAAAAACCATGGGCTTTAAAGACCGATAGGGCAGATCGTAAAAAACAGCGAAACCAAACTTAAAGTAGTTGGAGTGATCAAAGATTTTATCCTGCAATCGCCGTACGAGCCGGTTAGGCCAATGGTGATCCAGGGGCCTAAATCTTGGTTTCAGGTCATCCATTACAAACTTAACCCGCAGCATACCACCGCCGAAAACCTTAAACTGGCCGAAGGCGTTTTCAAAAAATACAATTCCGAATACCCGTTCGATTACCACTTTGTTGATGATGAATACAGCAAAAAATTCGCCGACGAACAACGCATAGGCACACTGGCAACCCTGTTTGCAGGCCTTACCATATTTATATCGTGCCTTGGCTTGTTTGGCCTGGCCACCTATATGGCCCAAAACCGCATCAAAGAAATTGGCGTGCGCAAGGTGTTGGGTGCTTCCGTAATGGGCGTTACCACCATGCTGTCGAAAGATTTTTTAACACTGGTTGGTATCTCGTTCCTGTTCGCAACTCCAACAGCCTGGTACCTGATGCATAAGTGGCTGCAAGGTTACTCGTACCGCGTAGAAATCAGCGTATGGGTGTTCGCTTCGGCAGCGTTTGTAACCACGCTTATATCTGTCATAACGGTTAGTTTCCAGGCGGTAAAGGCCGCCCTTACCAACCCGGTGAAAAGTTTACGGTCGGAGTAGAGATCATTAATTTAGTACTCAAGTTTAGGATTTAGTGTTTAGTTTTTAGAATTTAAAGATAAACGATTATGTTTAAAAATTATCTGAAAATCGCTCTTCGCAACCTGCAAAAGCAGAAGCTTTACAGCCTGATAAACATTACAGGGCTTGCCGTTGGTTTGGCCGTATGTATGATGATAATGCTGTACGTTACCCACGAGATGACGTATGACCGTTTCCATAAAGATGCTGAGCGGATCTATAAGCTACAGGCCAAAATAAAAATGGGCGGTAACACCATGAATATGGATTACATGAGCTATGCCGCGGGCCCTTTAGTAAAACAGGCACAGCCTGCTGTCGAAAGTTATATGCGCACGCTGGGATATTTCAAACCCGTTAGTGTAAATAATTTATTAACACCGGATACTAAGTTTATTGAAAAAAAGTTAGTTTTCGCCGACCCCGGATTCTTTAACTTTTTCTCATTTAAACTAAAATCCGGCAATAAAAAAACCGCACTGAACAATCCTTTTACGGTAGTGATATCGCAGGATATGGCAAAAAAGTATTTTGGTGATAGCAACCCGATAGGTAAAACATTAACGCTCCGCACAGATAGCGCCTACAACTACCAGGTTACCGGGGTGGCTGAAAACAACCCATCCAACTCTTCGATAGAATACAATTTTGTAGCATCGGCAAGTAGTATACTGGCAAGTAACGAAGGCAAGCTATACAGCGGCCAGCAAGAGTTGGGGCCGGGTTCTTTCGATTTATATCTATTAATAAGGGCTGGTGCCGATACCGCTAAATTAACGCGAAGCTTGCGGGCTATGATTAATAACAAAAAGGAAAAAGCTGATCATGGCTACGAAACCAGCTTTTCATTATCATCACTAACCAGTTTACATTTAAACAACAACTTTGGCGATTTCTCGAACCTTAAATATTTAAAAATCTTTCCATTAGTTGCCGTGCTGATCCTGTTATTGGCATTAGTGAACTATATGAGTTTAACTACAGCGCGCGCAACATTAAGGGCTAAAGAAATTGGCGTGCGCAAAGTATCTGGTGCCAGCCGTAACGCTATTGCAGCGCAATTTTATGTAGAGTCGGGATTGTTTACCTGCCTGTCGTTCCTATTAGGTTACGGATTATGTTATGCCTTTAAACCCTGGTTTTTAAATGTGCTGGAGCTTAAAATTGACAACTCATTTCTTTACAGCCCTTTGGTGTTAATCTTACTGGTTGGGTTATTAGCTCTAACCGCTTTAATTGCAGGCATTTATCCGTCGATTGTTTTGTCGGCCTTTAAGCCGGTAATAACTCTTAAGGGAAAAGTAAGCAGGCAAACCGGCGGTGTAATAGTACGCAGAGTGTTTACCACATTGCAGTTTAGTATTGCTATTGGTTTGATTATTTGTGGGATAGTAATTGACAGGCAGCTATATTATTTGAGGCATGCTGATACAGGCATTAACCGGGAAAATGTTGTAATGATACCGGTAGGAAAAAGCTTTGGCAGCAATTACCCGGCGTTTAACAAAGATGTGCGGTCACTAGCAGGTATTCAAAATGTTGCAACCTCTCATTATACCATGTTTGGGGGTTACGATATGTACTTTTTTGATGGAAGCAAACCCGGGGAAAGCAAGCCGCTGGCGGCTTTGTCGGTAGATGATATGTTTATTAAAACCTTAGGGTTAAAATGGAAATACGAACCCGCACCAAACACCAATCTTGCAGACCCTAAAAAAGTAGTCATAAACGAGGCGGCCATAGCCGGCCTTAAATTACCCCTTAATCCTATGGGTAGTTTTATCAAAAATGGCACCGAGCGTATTCAGATAGCCGGTGTGCTTAAAAACTTCAATTTCAGTTCTATGGAGAGTAAGATAGACGGGTTAGGATTATTTATCGCGGCAGATACTGCAAAAGCATGGAGCAGGGTAGGCTGTAACCTTTTCGCCCGTATCGACTCACATACCAATATCCCATCTATCATCAGCGCTATACAGGCCATCTACAAAAAGTACGACCAAGAAACACCGTTCAGCTACACGTTTATGGATGATGCCTTTGATAAGCAATACAAAGCTGAAGACAGGCTGGCATCTATATTCGGCACGTTTACCTACATCACTGTTTTACTGGCTACCCTTGGTTTGTTTGGCTTAGCAGCATTCACTATAGAGCAGCGCAACAAGGAGATTGGCATCCGCAAGATATTAGGCGCGAGTATGGCTACCATAACCACTTTACTATCAACAGACTTTATTAAATTGATCCTGCTCTCGGTTGTCATCGCATCGCCCATTGCGTGGTATGCTATGCATAACTGGTTGCAAAACTTCGCTTACCGTATTGCTGTGCCCTGGTGGGTATTTGTATTTGCTGGGGGGATAGCTTTAGTAACTGCCGTTGTAACCATTAGCTACCATGCCATAAAGGCCGCATTGGCTAACCCCGTAGATAGTTTACGAAGCGAATAAAGTTTAGAGACCGGTAATTAGAGAATAGGCCCAAATTGAAGTAACAAGATTAACCCCGATAGCTATCGGATAGTATTTTCAAAAAAGATATCATGATAAAAAACTATTTAAAAACCGCCTGGCGCAACATCACTCAAAACAAGTTTTACGCTACTATAAATGTGGCGGGTTTAACGGTGGGCCTTGTTGTAGGCCTGTTTATGCTGCTTTGGGTGCAGGATGAATTGAGCTTTGATAAAAACAACTCTAAAGCTAAAAATATCTATAAAGTAGGCATTGTGGGTGGTACAGGTATTAGCAAGCAGATCTTTAGCCACATCATTGCTCCGGTTGCTACATTTGCAAAAAGCGAAATCCCTGAGGTGAAAGATGCTGTGCGCATTATGCCGCTGGGCGATGCCCCGTTTAAATACAAAGACAAAGTTTTTTATGAAACCAACTTCGCTTTTACTGATCCATCGTACTTTACCGTATTTGATTTTAACCTGATAAAAGGCGACAAGCGCAATCCGTTCCCTGATAACAGTTCGATAGTGATCACCGAAAGTACCGCCAAAAAATATTTCGGTAATGAAGACCCGATTGGCAAGGTAGTACTAACAGGCCAGGACGAGCAGAATAAGGTAACCGGTGTAATTGCCGATTATCCTGCAACTTCAAGTTTCCAATACCATGTTTTAATGCCCATATCAAGGTTTAACGACCTGGCTTATGTGAAAAACAAAAAGAGCTACGATAACAAAACTATTGTATCATCTATGGATGCAGACTGGAGCCAGTTTGCTTTCGAAACTTACCTTTTGCTGAAAAACGATAATGTAAACACTGTTGCTTTAGAGAAAAAGCTCCAGGCTATCCACGAACGCCAAAACCCGGTTGATGCACCCGTGCCTTACCTAACCCAGCCGTTGTTAAAAATGCACCTCTACAAAGCTGATGGTACGGATGGCGGCATGTCTACCGTAAGTACATTTGCAATAGTGGCCTTAATGATCCTGATCATCGCATGCATCAATTACGTAAATCTTTCTACCGCACGCTCTATGCTGCGTGCCAAAGAAGTGAGCATGCGTAAGATAATAGGGGCGGGTAAGTTCCAGCTATTTATGCAGTTTATGGTAGAGACCGCCTTGCTGTTCGTAATAGCCTCCGTTTTTGCTTTTGTACTAATGGTCGTATTATTACCGCAATTTAACCAATTCTCGGGCAAGCAGATAGCATTAGATCTGTCAAATTACAACATTTGGCTTTGTATCATCTTAACCTTGATAGGTACACTTGCCGCGTCAAGCATCTATCCTGCATTACTGCTTTCTTCTTTTGAACCATTGAAAGCGTTGAAGGGGAAGATCTCGGTAAGTATCGGTAATGTAGCGTTCCGCAGGATCCTGGTAGTGTTGCAGTTCTCTGCATCCATCATTCTTATCATAGGCACCTTGGTAATAGGCAACCAGTTAAGGTTTATCCGCAACAAAAACTTGGGGTATGATAAAGAAAATGTGTTCTCGTTCAGCATGCGTAACGATATGCAAAAGAACTTTGATGTCGTAAAAACCGAACTGCTTAAAAACCCAGCGGTAATTTCTGTTACCCGTGCCGGGCGTGATATTATTACCGATGGCAGTTCTACCGGCGACAACGACTGGGATGGCAAGCCGGCAAACTCAAATATGTGGTTCAACCAGGTTTTTGCCGATAGAGATTTTATCCCGTTCTTTAAAATGAAGCTGGTATCAGGCAATAATTTCACCGGTTCGGTTGCAGATTCGGCACATTTTATTATTAATGAAACCGCTGTTAAAGAAATGGGGCTTACCAACCCTATAGGCAAACGCCTGCGCGTACAGGCGCGTAACGGTAGCATCATAGGTGTAGTAAAGGATTTTCACTTTAACACCATTCATAAAAAGATAGAGCCCGCGGTATTCCAATATCAGCCCAATTACTGCTGGAAGGTTTATGTAAAAACTACCGGCCGCGACGCGCAAAAAGCTATAGCCGCGGCACTTGCCTCGTGGAAGCAATACAATAACGAGGTACCTTTCAATTACGCTTTTTTGGATGAAACCTACAGTAAAATGTACACCATGGAGCAAAAGCAAGGCTCGTTATTTAATCTGTTCGCAACCATCGCCATTGTGATATCGTGCCTGGGCTTGTTCGGCCTGGCAACTTACTCGGCACAGGTAAAAACAAGGGAGATAGGCATCCGCAAGGTACTTGGCGCAAGCGTTGCCAAGATCATCAGCCTGCTGGCAACGGAGTTTATGGTACTTATCATCATCGCCATTGTGATAGCCATGCCGATAGCCTGGTTTGCCATGAATACCTGGCTGCAGGATTTTGCCTACAAAATTAACATCGGCTGGCTGGTGTTCCTTTTTGCCGGCGGCGGGGCATCGCTCATAGCGCTGGCAACAATCAGCATACAATCGGTTAAGGCCGCGCTGGCTAACCCGGTAAAAAGCCTGCGCAGTGAGTAAATTAATCAGTGATTGGAAGAATAAAAATTTCCTTTTAGCTTGTAAAATTTAAAAAATCATGTTGAAAACCCACTTCAAAATTGCCTGGCGAAGCATTAGCCGGAACAAAGTGTACACGGGTATAAATGTACTCGGTCTTTCGCTCGGCATCTGTGCTTGTTTAATTATTTATCTGATTACCAGCTTCGAATTAAGTTACGATACCTTTCATCCGGATAAGGAGCGTATCTACAGGGTTGTAGCTTCACTACGCAATGCCAGTGGGGTAGAGGATAGCGAGGCGGGCACTATTCCCGCTTTGCCAATAACCATGCGAAATGAATTAGCTGGGTTTGAAAGCGTAACTGCTTTTTACAACTATGCATTTAAAGTCACTATACCCTACGGCAAATCCCCAAAAAAATTTGAGGCTTCCCGGGAGATCTCTGATATCGTAATTACCGATCCACAATACTTTGATATTTTTAAATATAAATGGCTTGCAGGCAATGCGGCGACGGCCTTAAAAGAACCCTTTAAGGTTGTACTGTCTGAAAAAAAAGCGAAAATATACTTTGGCGATATTGACCCGCAAAGTATTATAGGTAGGGAGGTTATCTACCAAGATTCGCTGCACCTCACTGTATCGGGTATTGTAAAGGATCTGGGCAAGAACTCCGATTTCATTTTTAAGGATTTTATTTCATTTGCCACCATTCAGCAAAGCTTCTTAAAAAACCATCTCGACCTGCAGCGCTGGACCTTCTGGGATTCAAACTCGCAGGGTTATGTAAAGCTGGCAAAAGGCGTAACGCCTGCGCAGATGGTAAAAAAGTTCCCGGCTTTTGTAAAAGCCCATGTTAAAATACCGCCGGGCTTTAAAACCGAACTATTGCTCCAGCCGTTAGCCGATGTCCACTTTAATAGCGCATACCAGGATACTTATACACGCAAAGCGCATTTACCAACACTATATGGTTTAATGGGAATTGCCGCATTTATTTTGATAATCGCGGTTATCAATTTTGTAAACCTTTCTACCGCGCAATCGCTGCGCAGGGCGAAAGAGGTGGGAGTGCGCAAGGTATTGGGCAGTAGTAAATTAAGCCTCACCATTCAATTTTTAACAGAAACCTTTTTGGTTACCATAGCCGCGATATTGGTTTCGGTAATAATAGCCAACCCGGTAATTGCCGCTATGCAGAACCTGATACCACAGGGTGTTGCATTAAATTTGTTTGAACCATCGGTGCTTGTCTTTTTAATTGCGGTAACCATATTTACCGCCTTGCTGGCAGGTATTTACCCGGCAAGGGTATTATCGGCCTATTTACCGGCAATAAGCTTAAAGGGGCAGGGTGCGCAAATGCCAAACGGCAAAAACTACCTGCGCAAAACCCTTATTGTGTTTCAGTTTACGGTGTCGCTGGTGTTTATTATTGGCACGGTTGCCATTGGCCGCCAGATCCATTTTATTTTAAATAAGGACCTTGGGTTTAATAAAGATGCCATCATTACCACACATGTTGGCTGGAGCGGGGGCAACGATGAGCTTAATGTTTTTGCCGATAGGATTAAACAGCTATCGGGCGTGTTATTGGTTAGCCAGCATCGTGTAACACCAGCAGCATACGGGCACCCCGGCACCTATGTTAAATATAATGGTTCAAATGGCTTGGTTAAATTAGACCGCACATCATTTGAAACCTGCGACGAAAATTATGTGCCCCTATTTGGCTTGAAAATTATAGCCGGGCGCAATTTAATGCGCACTGATACCCTGCAGGAATTTTTAATAACCGAATCTTTTGCCAAGGCTTTAGGTTTTAGACACCCTGCAGATGCGTTAGGGAAAACCATCCTGACAGGTGTAGATGTAAAGGATTCGGAAAGGCCTATAGTAGGTGTGATAAAAGATTTCCACTCCGTATCATTACATGAAGCCATCGAACCGTTTTTTATGGGCTCGGTTAAGGATACTGAAAAAACCATCAGCATAAAGCTGGCAACAAAAGGTAAAAATGCCGATGACCTGAAAAAGGCTATTGCCCAAATTGAAAAAGCATCAAAAGAGATATATCCTAATGAAAAATTTGAGTACAAGTTTTTTGATGAACAAATAGCCGGGTTTTACGACAAGGAACAAAAAACTTCCCAACTAATGAGCATTGCAATGGGCATTGCCATATTTATATCGTGCATGGGCTTATTTGGCCTGGCCACTTTTACCGCGCAGCAGCGGGTTAAAGAAATTGGTGTACGCAAAGTTTTAGGGGCAAGCGCAGCCAACATTGTAGCAATGATGAGCAAGGATTTTATAAGCCTGGTTGTCATAGCCATTGTTATTGCCTCGCCCATTGCCTGGTATGCCATTTACAATTGGTTACAGGGCTTTGCCTATCGTGTTGATATCAGTTGGTGGATATTCCTTTTATCGGGGCTGTCTGCTGTAACCATAGCATTAGTTACCATCAGTTTTCAGTCGGTAAAGGCCGCCATGGCCAACCCGGTGAAAAGTTTAAGAAGCGAATAGGAGTATGATAGAATCAAGAGTCAAGATAAACGGTTTAGTCTTGACTCTTGTATCTTGGCTCTTGATTCTATTCGTCCAACTGTATCGTAACCGAACACGCACTGTTACAGATGCGTACGTATTGCCACATATGTAATTATGCTAATTAATTGATAATTAGATTATTATATATGTGGCATTTTATTTAAGTTTATACTGGTCAAACAGCATTGCCATGATCAGAAACTACTTTAAAATAGCATGGAGGAACTTGCAAAAACACAAAGCATTTTCTTTCATAAACATATTTGGCCTTGCCATGGGCATTGCCGCCTTTTGGTTAATTACCCTATACGTTACTGATGAGTGGAGCTATGATCGCTACAATACCAAAGCCGAACGGGTTTTTCGCGTAGCACAGCACGGGCAATGGAACGGTGGTAAGTTTGACCTGGCAATAACCTCGGCTCCCTACGCGCCTACGCTAAAATCGGAATTCCCGCAGGTGGTTGATGCCGTACGGATCGATGCTGAAGGTGGTGGCAAAATCACTTATGGCGATAAAACAATTACTGAAGGCAGCATGCTGCTTACCGACAATAGCATCTTTAATATATTTAGTTACCCATTTTTATATGGCGATGAAAAAAACGCACTGGCAAAATCGCAAACCATCGTATTAACCAAAACCCTGGCCGAGAACCTTTTTGGCGATGCATCGACAGCACTCAATAAAACCATCCAGGTAGAAGGGCAGCCTACAACAGTAACGGGAGTTATTGCCGATGTGCCGGTAAACTCGCACTTCACCTTTAAAGCTTTGCGTGCATTCCCCGCCGACCACATGAACGGTTACGGCGGCAACTGGGGTAACTCAAACCTGTACACTTACCTGCTGCTAAAAAATCACGACGATTATAAAGCCATTGAAGCTGCAGGAGGTGCGTTTTTCAACAAACACATCAAAAACGATCTTGGCCCAATGAAGTTTACCATGCAGTTGCAGCCGTTAACGGATATCCACCTGCGGTCTAACCTAAGCTACGAACTGGGCTCTAACGGCAATATCACGTATGTGTACGTGTTCAGCATTACCGCATTGTTGATACTTAGCATCGCTATCATTAACTATGTAAACCTTACTACCGCAAGGTCGTCCATCCGTGTTAAGGAAATTGGGGTGCGCAAAGTGATCGGATCTGACAGGAAACAACTGATGGTGATGTTTTTTGCCGAATGTATCCTGCTTACCTTTATCGCTACATTAATAGCGGCAGCAATCATCCATTTCGCGTTACCTTATTTTAACCAGCTATCCGGCAAAACACTTACCCTGCTTCAGTTTGGCGCGGTGAAAACTATCACGGCATTTGCTGGCTTTAGTTTGATAGCAGGTGTATTGAGCGGTATTTATCCGGCTTTGTTCCTGTCTGGATTTAAAACTATCTCGGCTATGAAGGGGCAGTTGGGCAACCAGCTCTCAACCATCCTGTTCAGGAAATCGTTAGTGGTGTTCCAGTTTGTGATCACCATAGTGATGATAGCCGGCTCATGCGTAATTTATCAGCAACTAAACTATTTCCAAAAGCGCGACCTGGGCTTTAACAAAGCACAAACATTAACCTTTCACATTAATAACCGCGAGGTACGCGGCAAGGTAGATGCCCTTAAACAACAGCTTTTACTAAACCCGGCCATTGAAGCGGTTGGTGTTGCCGGTAACCCGATAGGGAACAATAATATTGGCGGTGGCGATTTTAATCTTGGCCCGGATGGTAAAGCCACATCCGAATCTAAGATTGTGCAAAACCTGCAAATAGATGAGGATTTTATCCCCACCCTGCAAATTAAGATGGCGGGCGGCCGCAATTTTTCTAAAAATATAACCAGCGATGTTACCGATGCCATTTTGGTGAACGAAACTTTAGTAAAAGAACTGGGCTGGAAAGATGCCGTTGGTAAGCGCGTACGTACGGGTGTTAACCAGCAGGGCAAAGTGATAGAGCAAACCATTGTTGGTGTTGTAAAAGATTTTAACACCTATTCGTTACAGCACAAAATTGCACCTATGACCATGGAGTTTCCTGCCGAAGCAAAGGATAAAGACAATTTATACATCCGTATTGGCAGGGGCAACGTGCAGGCGTCGTTAAATTATATTTCTAAAGTGTACAGCACATTTGATATTGAGAACAAGGCCGAGTTCCATTTCCTCGACCAAAACTTTGCCGCCCAATATCAAACTGAAAAAAAACAGGGTACTATCCTGTTGATATTTACCATCCTGGCTATCAGCATTGCCTGCCTTGGGTTATTCGGTTTGGTAACGTTTACTGCCGAGCAAAGGGTAAAAGAGATAGGCATCCGCAAGGTACTCGGCGCCAGCGTTGCCAATATTGTAAGCTTACTAAGCACCGACCTGATGAAACTGGTGATCATCGCAACAATGATTGCCTGCCCTGTAGCCTGGTTTGCCATGGATAAATGGCTGCAGGATTTTGCTTACAAAATAAACATCAACTGGTGGGTTTTCCTGCTGGCCGGCGGCGGCGCTGCCCTTGTAGCATTGGCAACGGTTAGCGTACAAGCCACAAAAGCTGCACTAAATAATCCGGTAAAGAGCCTGAAAAGCGAGTAGGTTTTTATGGTTCATGGTTGATAGTTCATGGTTAATAGTAGGAAAAGGCTTTCACAAAAAAGTGTTAAAGACCATCTATTAAACTACTTCGTCTATGATCTATGAACCATCAACTATGAACTTTTCTCTCCCCCCCATGCAACCTATTAAATAAAAATGTGGTCTTATTATAAACTCAAACATATTATGAAAAAGTATTTCCTTTTAGTACTCATGGCAGCGCCGTTTTGCATTGCATCGGCACAGGATAGCAAAACGCCTTACTATACCCGGTCGTTAGCTAACGATGGCATTAAGCAAGTATTTGTAAACACCAGTGGCGGCAGTATATCTGTAACAGGCGGCACCGAGCAGCCACATGTGGATGTATATGTAGTTGGTAATAACAACCAGCAGCTTACCAAAGAAGAAATTAAAAAACGCCTCGAAGAAGATTATATCCTTGATATCGATATCCATGGCGGCGAACTGCACGCCGCAGCAAAAAGCCGCAGGAATAACATGAACTGGCGCAAATCGTTAAGTATTGGCTTTAAAGTTTATGTGAATGCTAACACAACTACAAACCTTAACACCAGCGGTGGTAGCCTGCATTTGAAAAACCTAATTGGCGATCAAAATTTTGAAACCAGCGGTGGCAGTATCTCTGCAACAGACCTAACCGGCATCATTAAAGGTGAAACAAGTGGCGGCAGCATCAACGTTGCGGGTTGTAAACCAAATATCGACCTGGAAACAAGCGGGGGCAGCGTTACAGCAAGCGATTGCAGCGGCAAGATCCGTTTAGAAACCAGCGGCGGTTCGTTAAACCTAACCGACCTTAAAGGCATTATAGATGCTAAAACCAGCGGCGGCAGCGTACGCGGCAGTAACATAGATGGTGAAATTATTACCGGCACAAGCGGCGGTAGCGTAAACCTGATGGGCATGAGCGGCAGCGTAGATGCATCAACAAGTGCGGGCAGCATGCATGTCCAAATGCTGCGTGTAGGTAAGTATGTTAAAATTGATGCTAACTCGGGCCATGTAGACCTGCAACTACCGGCAAGCCAGGGAGTGGATGTTGACCTGCGTGGCAACAACGTAAACTTTAGCATGAACGGCAAATTTGAAGGCAACAAAGAGAAAGAACGTGTTAACGGCAAACTTAATGGCGGCGGCGCACTGGTTGAAGTACGTGGTGATGGAACCGTTAATGTATCATCAAAATAAACACCCGATATGGTCATTAAAAAGCCCGGCCTTTAAACTTAAAGTTTGAGGCCGGGCTTTTTAATTTATTACAGAAAATAAATTGTATCATAACCGAACAATAGTTGTTACGATAACGAACACACGAAGCGTTTCGTACGTATATTATATTATTGATTATTAACGATTTATGAATTTGGTATTGATTTTAGATATATCATGGTATCATGATAAAGAATTATATACTCATAGCATGGAGGAGCCTTACTAAAAACAAGGTATTCTCGTTCATAAATATGTTTGGTTTGGCTGTTGGCCTTGCCTGTTGTATGCTTATTACCGGCTACCTGTACCAGGAGCTTACCTACGATACTTATTCCAAAAATGCCAGGCAGCTTTACCGGGTAAACCTGGTTACCATTGGCAATGCCGGTAACGATAGTTACCCGATAGTAGATATTGCGGTAGGCGAGGGCATGAAAAATGCTTATCCTGAAATTGCATCGTTTACACGTTTATCAAACCTACCCCCATTGTTTGTTAAAACCGCCACACAGCAGTTTAAAGAAACCAATATTTCTATGGCAGATGCAAACTTTTTGCAGGTGTTTTCTATCCCTTTGTTAGAAGGTGATGCAAAAAACTGCCTTGCCGAACCAAATGCTATTGTACTAAATAAAGTGATGGCTAAGAAATATTTTGGTGACGCATCCGCTTTAGGCAAAATGCTGACCGTGGGCGATAAAAGTATGAAAGTTACCGGTGTACTTGATAAAGTGCCGGATAATTCGCATTTCCATGCAGACGGTTTTACCAGCATGATCACTTATACCGCCGGAAGACAGCAAACCTGGAGCAACCTGGGGTACTACACTTACCTGTTACTCAACAAAAATGCCGACCCTAAAAAGCTGGAAGCACAATTCCCGCAACTTGTTGCCAAATACGTGGTTCCCGAAATTCAGCGCGATATGGGTGTAAGCCTTGCTGAAGCACAGAAATCGGTCAATACATTCCTCTTCAATTTACAGCCAGTTACCGATATCCATCTGTACTCGCACACTAAATTTGAGCGCGAAGCAAACGGCGATATTAACTACATTTACATATTTGGCGTATTAGCCTTTTTTATCCTCGTCCTGGCTTGTATCAATTTTACCAACCTTTCTACAGCGGCATCTGCAAAACGCTCAAAAGAAGTAGGCATCCGTAAGGTGTTGGGTTCGTTGAAAAGTA
This sequence comes from Mucilaginibacter sp. UYNi724, assembly GCF_054057495.1. Classification (NCBI taxonomy): domain Bacteria; kingdom Pseudomonadati; phylum Bacteroidota; class Sphingobacteriia; order Sphingobacteriales; family Sphingobacteriaceae; genus Mucilaginibacter; species Mucilaginibacter sp. UYNi724. Next base: position 190,891 of record NZ_JBSRZI010000002.1, read on the forward strand.
GCCTGGTTAACCAGTTTTTAGCAGAGTCGATCATGCTCACCCTTATGGCAATGGTTTTTGCTTTGGTTATGGTTTACCTGTTGCTGCCGTACTTTAACGATGTTGCGGGCAAAAACACCACCATTCAGTTCTATTTAAATTATAAAGCTTTACTTATCGAATTGCTTATTGCCTTGATAGTTGGTGTAGCAGCTGGTATTTACCCGGCGTTCTTTATCTCATCATTTAAGATATTGAGTGTGCTAAAGGGCAATACCAATTCGCAAAACAGCAAAAGCGTGTTACGCAGCGGGCTCATCGTTTTCCAGTTTGCCATATCAACCATGTTCATCATCGGTACCATCATCGTTTACCAGCAGTTGCATTATATGCAAAACCAAAAGCTGGGTTACGATAAAGAACAGATATTGGTTATTAACGACACCTACACTTTAAAAAATAACCTGGAGCCATTTAAGAACCAACTGTTACAAAATAAGCAGGTGGTAAACGCCACTATATCCAGTGATGTACCCATACGCACAAGCGATGGCACACAGATCTACCTGAAATCAACCACTGCCGATGCGGCACACAGCGAGATCCACGCTGCAATATATCATATCGATGATAGCTATCTTCCAACCATGGGGATGAAAATGGCGGCGGGCCGTAATTTTTCGCCCGCGTCCCCCGGAGATTCATCAGCCGTAATTGTGAACGAAACAACCGTTAAGGAACTGGGCATAAAGGCCGACCCGATAGGCAAAACTATTGTAAGGTCGGGCCAGCATGAGTTTACTATAGTGGGGGTGGTTAAAGATTTCCATTACTCATCAGCCAAAGAAAAAATAGCCCCTTTGATGATGCTTTACGGCCACAGCAACGGCGCTGTGATGGTAAAAGTAAAAACCGCTGAGGTAGCTGGTTTACTATCAGACATCAAACAACAATGGGCCGATTATCATGCCGATAGTCCGTTTAGCTACACCTTCCTGGACGACCAGTTCGCGCAGCTTTACGTTAATGAGGCACGCACAGGTAAAATATTTACTTCATTTGCCATACTGGCGGTTGTCATAGCAAGTTTAGGGTTGTTTGGTTTATCTGCATTCAGTATCCGCCAAAGGGTAAAAGAGATCGGTATCCGTAAGGTACTGGGCGCATCTTCCGGCAGTATCACCGGGATGTTATCTGCACAGTTTTTGAAATTGGTTAGCTTGTCTATTATTATAGCGGTACCTATAACCTGGTACGCCATGCACAAATGGCTCCAGGAATTTGCTTACCGGGTAGAGATCCACTGGTGGGTGTTTGTAGTGGCAGGCGCACTTGCCCTAATGGTAGCATTTATAACGGTAAGCTTTCAATCGGTTAAGGCGGCATTGGCCAACCCGGTAAAAAGCTTGCGCAGCGAGTAGTGAATCAGAGACCAGTTAATTAGAGATTAGGCCTTAGTTGGCGGTTAATTGCTTATGCTATGAACTATCAACTATGATCTATGAACCTTAAATCATATATAATGTTTAGAAATTATTTAAAAACGGCTTACAGGAGCCTGAAAAAGAACAAGGGCTTCACCATTATCAACGTTTTGGGCCTTGCAATGGGTTTGTGTGTTTGCATGCTTATTGTTTTCTATGTGATAGATGAGTTGGGGTACGATAAGTTCAACACTAAAATAGACCGCATTTACCGCGTAAACAACGACATCAAATTTGGTGGCAGCGACCGTTCGTTCGCCCAAAGTCCTGCGCCATTGGCAGCTGCTTTTCTGGCCGATTTACCGGAAGTAGAAAAAACCGTGCGTTTGCGGATTCATGGCGATTACAAAATTCGCAAAGGCGACCAAAACGTACAGGAAGAAAACATTGTTTATGCCGACCCTGACTTGTTTAGTGTGTTTACCCTGCCTATGATCCAGGGCGACCCCAACACTGCCTTAAAATCGCCAAACAGCGTGGTAATTAACCAGACCATCGCCAAAAAATATTTTAACACCACCAACGCGGTTGGCAAAACCCTGGTGATGAACGATACGCTGAACTTTAAAGTAACAGGGGTTATCAAAGACATCCCAACGCAATCGCACTTCAGGTTTGGTATTTACTTGTCCATGATATCGTTGGAAGATAGTAAAACAGATAACTGGTTAAGCAATAATTACAATACATACGTATTGCTAAGACCGGGCGCAAACCCTAATACCTTAGAGGCGAAGTTCCCAAACATGGTGAGGAAGTATGTCGGCGCCCAGTTAGAGCCTGCTATCCGCATGAGTTACGATCAGTTTTTGAAAACGGGCAGTTATTTTAAAATGAACCTTACCCCATTAAATGATATCCACCTCAAATCAAACAGGATAGGCGAGTTGGGCAATAATAGCAACATTCAGTACGTGTATATCTTTTTGGCTGTAGCGATATTTATATTGCTGATAGCCTGCGTAAATTTCATGAACCTGAGCACCGCCCGTTCATCAAACCGTGCTAAGGAAGTTGGGGTACGCAAGGTGCTTGGCTCGCCACGAAAAATGCTCATCATGCAGTTTTTGTCAGAGTCTGTTATCGTAACCTTTATAGCCACGGTGATAGGTGTTGTTGCCGCGTGGGCATTGCTGCCATATTTTAACGATACATCGGGTAAAGAATTAGCTTTTACCGCACAAACTTTCATATGGTTGGTGCCGGTCTTGCTGGTTGGTGTGTTGGTTATAGGCGGGCTTGCAGGTTCATACCCCGCGTTTTTCTTATCGGCTTTCCAACCTATCGATGTATTAAAGGGCAAACTGGCATCGGGCTTTAAAGGCGGTTTTTTGCGCAGTTTCTTGGTGGTGTTCCAGTTTTCAATATCTATCTTTTTGATCATCGGTACCATGGTGATCTACAATCAGCTTAAGTACATCCAGAATAAAGACCTTGGCTACAATCGCGACCACGTGCTTATCATAAAAGGAACAGGTACTTTAAATGACCAAGCCAAAGTGTTAAAAGAAGAACTGAAACGTTTGCCGGGTGTTAAAAATGCTACACTAAGCGGTTTTATACCAACCGCTAATTACCGCAACAGCACCACTTTTTTTACCAGCCAGGCACGCGATGCCAAAACCGCTTTATCTACCCAGTTTTGGGGAGTGGATAACGATTATATCTCAACTATGAGGATGAAAATTGCTGCCGGCCGTAACTTTTCTAAAGAAATGTCTACCGATTCGGCTTCTGTAATGATCAATGAATCTGCCGCGCGACAACTTGGGTTTGCCAACCCAATAGGTAAAGAACTTTACCTGCCGATGGATCAAAAAGCATCAATACTAAAACAGGTGCATATAGTTGGCGTGGTTAAGGATTTTAATTTCAATTCGCTGCGCGAGAATGTTACCCCGTTGGTGTTTGAGCTTACAACCAATACAGACGCATTATCCGTACAGGTAAACACCGCGGATATTACAGGCCTTATCGCCCAAATAAAAAGCAAATGGCAGTCTGTGTCGCCAAATATGCCGTTCCAGTATTCATTTATGGACGAGGAATTTGACGCCACTTACCGCACTGAGCAGCGCATCGGGAAGATCTTCGTTTCGTTCACTACCATGGCAATAGTGATAGCCTGCCTTGGCCTATTTGGCCTGGCTGCTTACGCTGCAGAGCAGCGCACCAAAGAAATAGGCATCCGTAAGGTATTGGGCGCCAACGTATCTATCATAGTAGGTATGCTCTCTAAAGATTTTATAAAACTGGTGGTAATATCTATCCTGATAGCGTCGCCGCTTGCATGGTTTGCCATGCAGCAATGGCTATCGGGTTTTGCTTACCGCGATGGCATCAAATGGTGGATCATCGCATCGGCAGGGGCAGGGGCAATGGTTATCGCGTTTATTACCATCAGCTTCCAATCTATAAAAGCCGCGTTGGCTAACCCGGTAAAGAGTTTGAAAAGCGAGTAGGGAGACAAGATATCAGGAGTCAGGAATTAAGAAATAGAATCTGTTAAATCATATAATCATTTAATCTGCTGTTGATGATCAAAAATTATTTTAAAATCGCGTTTAGGGGCTTCAGGAAACACAAGTTGTTTACCCTGATCAACATTGTAGGCTTATCGATAGGCATCAGTGCCGCCCTAGTGATATACCTCATTGTCCATTTTGATTTTACATTCGATCAGTTCCATAAGGATAGCGACCGTATTTATCGGGTCACCACAGATTTTTCCTACTCCGGAGAAGTTGGCCATAATAGTGGTGTAACCATGGCACTACCACCCGCTTTAACAATTGAAGCTACGGGGATTGACCAAATTGCGCCCTTTTTTATATACGGTCAAACAGCAGTGATAATCCCAAAAGCGTCTGTCGCGGATAGTAAAATTAAAAAGCAGATAGGTGTTATTTTTGTTGAAGAGCATTACTTTAACCTCATCGATTATAAATGGCTTGTCGGATCGGCAAAAACAGCGCTTAAAGCGCCAAACCAGGTAGTGCTGACAACAAAACAGGCCAAAATCTATTTCCCTAAGTTTAAGTATGGCGAGATGATAGGCAGGGAAGTGATTTACGACGATTCCATAAAAACTACCGTTAGCGGTATTATAGAGCCTTTGAAACAACGTACCGATTTTAATTACCACGATTTTATATCGTACATAACCGGTACCACCAACCATTTCCTAAAAGATAATTTCCCCGTTACGCAATGGGGAAATACAAACTCGGCATCGCAATTATTTATAAAACTATCGCCAAAGGCATCGGCAGCGAAAGTAGAAAAGCAATTGAACGCGATGCTTACAAAACATAACCCACCAACGCCACAAAGCAAGGGCAACACACAGGGCTTTCATCTGCAACCGCTGCAAGACATCCACTTCGACCAGGTATATGGCGGCCTCGACGGAGAACGTACAGCCAATAAAACAACTTTATATGGCCTGCTGGTTATCGCCGCTTTTCTGTTAATATTAGGCTGTATCAACTTTATAAACCTTACCACCGCCCAGGCATCGCAACGCGCCAAAGAAATTGGCATCCGTAAAACCATGGGCAGTACACGCGGCCAGCTAATTTCTCAGTTTTTAAGCGAAACTTTCCTAATTACACTTTTCGCGGTTATTATATCTATAGGCCTTGCACCGATGATATTAAAGCTTTTTGCCGATTTTATACCAAAAGGAATAACCGTAAATTATCTTCATCAGCCCGACTTATTTGTTTTCCTTTTGGTGCTGGTAGTATTGGTTAGCTTACTGTCAGGTTTTTATCCTGCACTTATGTTGTCGGGATACAAGCCTGTCGACGTTTTGAAGAACCAGGTGCAGGCCGGCAGCAGATCGCGTACGGCGTGGTTGCGCAAATCGTTAACGGTTACGCAGTTTGTGATAGCGCAGTTCTTCATTATGGCAACCATCCTGGTAAGTAAGCAGATCTATTACGCGCTGCATAAAGATCTTGGCTTTAAAAAGGATGCCATTGTAAATATGTCTACCCCCTACAAGCAGGTAAATACCGATAAACAACAGGTATTTATGGATAAGATAAGCGCTATCCCGCAGATTGAACGGATAAGCATAGGCGGATCGCCACCATCATCCGGCAACACAAATTCTACCGAAGTAACTTATAAAGATGGCAAAAAGGAGATTAAAACAGACCTGCAGCTAAAATATGCCGACGAGAATTATCTTAAAGTTTACCAGATAAAGTTGCTGGCCGGGCGCAACTTAAAAGCATCAGACACAATCGGGGGCGGTGGTTTTGTTATCAATAACACCTATGCTAAAATATTGGGTTTCCGTAACCCCGGTGATGCCATTGGTAAACTGATAGATTACGGAGATAAGAAAGCGGAGATAATTGGCGTGACAGCCGATTTTTATCAACGCTCGTTACACTCGCCAATAAAGCCCCTTACGCTATTGATACCCAGCCACAATAAATGGAACAGCCGCACTTTTCACCTGGCCTTAAAGCCCGAAACTGCCGGTGGCAACGAATGGAAAAAAGCAATTGCCAGTGTAGAAAGGGCCTGGAAAGAAATTTACCCCGAGGATGACTTTGAGTATAATTTTTATGACGAAGACATAGCCAAGTTTTACACAGCCGAGCAGAATACCTCGAAACTACTAACGTGGGCAACCGGCTTATCTATCTTTATTAGCTGCCTGGGCTTGTTGGGCCTGGCTATATACACCACAACCCTGCGTACCAAGGAAATTGGCGTACGCAAGGTATTAGGGGCATCTGTAACGCAGATCGTAACCCTGTTATCAACCGAATTGATCTGGCTTATCGTTTTGGCCTTTGTACTGGTAACGCCGATAGCGTATTGGGCTATGCATAAATGGATGGAAAACTTTGCCGACCGTACCACCATCAGCTGGTGGATCTTCGCGCTGAGTGGGGCGGGGATGCTTACAGCCGCCTTGTTCACCCTAAGCCTCCAAACCGTAAAAGCGGCGGTAGCCAACCCGGTAAGGAGTTTAAGAAGCGAATAGGTTAGTTAGTGTTGCATTGCGCATAGTTTACTCACCCTGTCATTGCTTCGCACGACATGCCTCTCTGCTTCGCAAAGAAGGAATAATAGAAAATTCTTGCCCTCTTTCCGCTTGCGGAGAGAGGGTCGCGCGCGTAGCGTCGCGGGGTGAGTGAATTATACTGGCAGATGTTTAACATCGCAAAATTTAATTAACAGCGATGGGCTTACACCCGTCGCTTTTTTTATTTTTAAGGCCTCTCCTTTGAAGACGGTTTGGGTGTGGCTGTTAACTAATGTTAAAAATTATAATTTAACATTTAGAGTGTTGATATTGTGGTATTAAACAACCCTTACCATATGTTGAAAAATTACTTTAAAATAGCCTGGCGTAACCTGATCAGGAACAAAATATCGTCGTTTATCAATATTGGCGGGCTTGCAATTGGCATGGCTGTGAGTTTTATGCTGCTGCTATATGTTTACAATGAATACAGCGTTGATAAATTCAATGTTAATGGCGACAGGCTGTACCAGGTATTTAAAAATCAGCCAGGTAACGGCGAAATACAGACAAAGTGGTTTACGCCCCAGCTGCTTGCAGGTGTGCTTAGAAAAGATTACCCCGAAATAGCCAATGCTGCCCGCATAAACGAAGCAAAAGATATTACGATATTTTATAAAGACAAGGGTCTAAAATTTAATACGGTAGCGGTTGATCCGGACATACTCAATATGTTTAGTTTCGATTTTACGCAGGGAAACAAAAGCAGTGCCTTGACAGATCCAACCTCTATTGTGCTGATGGAATCAAGCGCTAAAGCGATATTTGGTAATAAAGACCCGGTAGGGCAGGTGGTGAAATTTGGCAACCAGTTCCCCATGAAGGTTAGCGCGGTTATCAAAGATAACCCCAACTCCAGTTTTACTTTTAAGGTTATTATCCCGTGGGATGCATTCCTTTCGCAACAGCCCTGGTTAAAAGGCGAAAACTGGGACAATTACGGTTATGCAACCTACGTACTATTGAAACCGGGTGCATCGGCCACGTCTGTCAATGTAAAGATAAAGAACCTCATAGGCGAGCACTTCCCGGCAGATAAACAGGTTAAATTATTTATTTACCCGTTTACCGACCTTCACCTTCGCGGCAATTTCAAAAACGGCGTAAACGTGGGTGGCAGTATAGATTATGCGCGCTTATTCTTTTTTCTGGCCATTGGCATCTTGTTAATAGCCTGTATAAATTTCATGAACCTGTCTACCGCCCGGTCAGAGCGGCGGGCAAGGGAAGTAGGGATCCGCAAAGCCATCGGCGCCCGCCGCATCACCCTGATACAGCAGTTTATGGGCGAATCGTTATTGATGGCATTTGTGGCGCTCGCTATTTCATTGATGTTGGTCATTATACTGATGCCGGTTTTTAAAAACATCATTGGCATACAGCTAAACATACCTTACAGCAACTTATGGGCATGGGTAGTTGCATTAACAGTAACCGTATTGACTGGTTTATTTGCAGGCAGCTATCCGGCGTTGTTTTTATCATCGTTTAACCCTGTTAAAGTATTAAAGGGGCATTTTGCCAATATTAACGCCACCGTTAAGCCTCGCCAGGTTTTGGTTGTTGTACAATTTACTTTTGCCACATGTTTAATTGTATCAAGTATTTTTGTGTACCGGCAAATCAATTATATCAAAGGTCTACCCATAGGCTATAACCGCAGCGGCCTTATCGAATTACCGGTAGACGGTGCCATGTACGATAAATTTGAAAGCTTTAGGCAAGATGCCATCAGCACCGGTGCAATTACTGATGCCGCCAGTATCTCAGAACCCATTACCACTTTAACCAGCGCCACATGGAAAAATAAATGGCCTGGCCAATTGCCGGGAGAGGATAAGATCCCGATAGATTGTATAGCGGTTACTTACCACATGCTGAACACCTACCAGATAAAGATTATACAAGGCCGCGATTTTGCTGCAGACCGCCCGTCAGACTCTACCGCAGTTGTTTTGAACGAGGCTGCTGTACACCTGATGCGTTTAAATGACCCGGTTGGGCAAAAAATAACCTGGATGAACGCCGAGCGCACTGTTATAGGTGTAGTTAAAAACTTTGTTTGGGGTTCGCCGTACGATGCTGTTAAACCTACCATTATTGGTTTTACAAAAGGATGGATAGGGAATATTGGCTTACGGCTTAACCCTGCAAATTCTGTATCAAAAAACCTGGGTCTGTTACAGGATATTTACCGTAAGTACAATCCCTATTACCCTTTCGACTATAAGTTTACCGACGAAAGCTTCGCTCAAAAATTTAAAAGCGAACAGCAATTGGGCACCATGGCGATAATGTTTACCTGCCTGGCTATAGTCATATCCTGCCTTGGCCTTTTTGGATTGGCCTCATTCTCGGCCGAGCGCCGCGGTAAGGAGATCAGTATCCGTAAAATACTGGGTGCAGGTACCGCCGGTTTATGGTTAAAACTATCACAGGAGTTTGTGAAACTGGTGCTGATATCCTTTGTGATAGGGGCGGCTATAAGTTGGTATAATATCAATCAATGGCTTAAATCATACACATACCATACAGGCTTTAATATCTGGGTTTTTGTGGCGACACTTTTTTTAAGCATAGCTTTATGCCTGGTTGCCGTAAGCTGGCAAGCCATCAAAGCAGCCTGGGTTAACCCGGTTAAAAACTTGCGGAGCGAATAATGCACTAAATAGTGATTCCTGTCCCGGAGATGGGATTTAAGGTTAGTATTTTAAGTCTTTTTAGACCAAAGTTGGTAAAAAAAATGGTGCTGTCTCGGGGTGTCCCACGGTGTACCGTTTTTTTAGAAATAGAACAAGGGTATAAAATATTATTAATAGCTGTAATATAGTTGTTTATATAAATATTATAAAGTATAACTTTAACATGAGTTGATTTTCTATATTTTGTATTTATTTGATTTACAGCGAATTGCGTTAGTGTCTCGCTTTTATAATACAAAAAGTGGGACAGTAGTTAATTCGGGTGATGAGATCTATGTAGCATCGCTCAAAATCATTAAATTCGCAGCATGAATTTTTCATCTAAGTTGCTGGAGGATGCTGTTTCCGAATTTGCAAAATTACCGGGCGTGGGCCAAAAAACCGCCTTGCGCTTAGTGTTGCATTTACTGAACAGGGATAAGGAAGAGGTGCATAAATTTAGTACAGCAATAAGCAAATTGCGTAACGAGATCCAGTTTTGCCAAACTTGCCACAACATATCTGATCAAAAGATCTGCGAGATCTGTACGTCCCACAAACGCGATCATACTTTGATATGCGTAGTAGAAGATACACGCGATGTGATGGCTATTGAAAATACTAACCAATACAACGGCGTCTATCATGTTTTGGGCGGATTAATCTCCCCTATGGATGGCATTGGGCCCGCAGATTTACAGGTAGATTCGCTTGTAGAAAGATTAAAGGATGGTATGGTTAAAGAAGTAATATTTGCCTTAAGCGCCACTATGGAGGGAGATACCACCATCTTTTACCTGCATAAACGATTAAAACAATTTGCAATAAATATCTCAACTATAGCCCGTGGCATAGCTTTTGGAGGTGAATTAGAGTACGTAGACGAGATTACGTTAGGACGGTCTATTGTAACCCGTGTGCCGTACGAAAATTCATTATCCCGATAGCTTATGAAACTTTCTATAGTTGTAGTTAATTACAATACCTGCTCTTTCTTAAAACAGGCCTTAGCTACTCTAATTAGGGCTTGTAAACATATTGATCATGAGGTGATTGTGATTGACAATGCATCGACAGACAAGTCAGTTACGATGGTACAAAATGAGTTTCCTGAAGTTAGCTTAATCCAAAATGAACGCCCTATGGGTATGGCAAAAGCCCGGAACCAAGGCATTGAAAAAGCATCAGGAGAGTATGTTTTATTGGTCAATGCGGATACAATAAGCGGCAAAAAAACTTTGGAGCATGCTGTTGAATTTATGGATGCCCATGCAGATGCCGGTGGTGTTGGCGTACGGATGCTTAGTCCCCGCGGCAAATTCCTTCCCGAATCGCGCGTTGGCTTTTCACGTGCCTGGGGTGGTTTGTTGAAACTTACCGGCCTTGCTAAATACTTCCCAAAATCGCGACTTTACAAAACCGATGATAACTGGGTAGCGGACGAAGAATTTGCTACTACCGAGGTAGATGTTATAAACGGTGCTTTCATGCTGTTACGCAGATCTGTATTAATTAAAATAGGCCTTCTGGACGAGCGTTTGGCAGCATTTGGGCATGATATAGACTTGTCGTTCCGCATCCGCCTGGCGGGATATAAAAACTATTACTTCCCCAAAACCTATATCCTAAACTTTAAAAATCAGCCAAACACAAAATTTGGCTGGGCTTACATCAAAAGTTTTTATGGCGCTATGATTATATTCGCCGCGAAGTATTTATTGCATATGCCGGAAATTAAAATACCTGGCATTCCGCAGATCTTCGCCCCGAAATATGAAATTGAAAGATAAGGTTGTAATTATCACCGGTGCTTCTTCAGGGATAGGCAAGGCGCTCGCTATCGAATTTGCCTTGCGTGGTGCAAATCTGGTTTTGGCCGCCCGCCAATACGTTACCCTATGCGGTATAGCGCAAGACCTGCAAGCCCAATACAATATCAAAGCCATAGCCGTACAATGCGATGTGACGGTTGAGGAAGATTGCGCCGCCCTTGTCAAACAAGCTAAACTAACCTTCGGGCATATCGATATCCTGATAAATAATGCGGGTATCTCCATGCGGGCCCTTTTCAAAGATGTAGACCTGCAGGTAATGAAAAGCTTGATGGACGTTAATTTTTGGGGAACGGTTTACTGTACAAAATATGCCCTGCCAGAGATAGTTAAGACACGTGGCAGCATAGTAGGGGTATCATCTATTGCCGGTTATAAAGGCCTGCCGGGCCGTGCCGGATATTCGGCATCCAAATATGCCATGAACGGCTTCCTGGATGCCCTGCGGGTAGAAAACCTGCGTACGGGCGTACACATAATGGTGGCCTGCCCGGGTTTTACCTCAACCAATATCCGTAATACAGCCCTTGATAAAAACGGAAAGCCACAGGGCGAAAGCACGCTTGAAGAAGATAAAATGATGCCGGCGGCAGAGGTTGCCCGCCTCATAGTCAACGGTATAGAAAACCGCGAACTTACTTTGATCATGACCTTTCAGGGAAAGCTAACGGTATTTTTAAGCAAGTTCCTTCCTGCCTTTTTGGATAAGCAGGTATTTAAAGTTTTCGCGAGAGAAAAGAATGCGTTGCTTAAATAGCTATCCGATCATTTCAAACTCACCAACCTTACTCATATCCAATTCTATCCGGCCTTCTTCGTCGCGGTTAAACATTGGTATAAATTTGGCGTTCCAAACCATATCCTGCGCGGTGTAAGAGGTACGTGAATGCACCGTTTGCGAAAAGGTGTCATCAAAAGCTTTTAGTAATACGGCAAAGGTTGCCTGGTAAGTTTCCATGTCTTCAAATGAAATATCTATTAGCGGGCTGTTGGCGTCAAGCGGGTGCACTACCGTCCAATTGAGCGTAAGCAGGCTCACATATTTACGTTCAAGTTCCAGCGGGAAAAAGCGGCGGATTGTTTTACCATCTACAAACTCGTTGTAGGAGAAGATAACTTCTACATCCAGGTCTATCAATACATTTTTACGGATGTTAGCCAGGCGGAACATCAACCCACGACCGTTCTCTTTATAGGGCGATACCAATAGATTTTCGCTATAAACTATTTTTGCCGATGGCTTCGAAAAACGCCCGTAAAGTAAACCCGTAGCTAAAGCAAATGCCAGCAAGCCTATCATAGATTCAAAGGCCGCCACGCTATTAGCTACCACACCCCGCGGACTGATGTGCCCGTAACCAACCGTAGATATGGTTTGTGCCGAAAAGAAAAACGCATCCAAAAAATGGCTGCCAAGGCTATTGCCGCTTGCACCGTCAAGGCTATCCATGCCTATCAACACATAAATCGAAGCGAAGATCAGGTTGGCTACTAAATAACCACTTAGTACCACCACCCAAAACTTACCCCAACTCATTTTGATAAGGGTGTGGTAATTGTCGGCGGTATTAAAGCGGGAGAGGCCACGTCGCTTTACATTTACAGATCCATCCTTATTAATCAGCGGTTGGTTCTTGATCACCGGTTGCGGGCCAAAGCCAAGATCATTTTCGGGATTTATCTGCTGGTTGTGTATGGCCATGGCTTTAATTAGTCATTTAGCGAATTGCTGATAGAAAATAAGGAGCTATCACTCGCTAATTTATTAAATCTATAATTCACTAATTGTTATCCGTAAAAATATCATAATGCTTGCTTTTAGTGAAAACAATTTCCATATTTGCTTAACAAAATGAAAGTCCAAATATTAAACAACAATTGGTGGTGGCTTAACGAGAATTCGTAAGGCAACCTCATTTTTTGTTTTTTATAAAATATACAGAAGGGTTGCCACATGGTAACCCTTTTTTTATGCCTTAATAAATGAAACAGATACTTAATCACCTTTTTGAACACAAGACCTTTACCCGCGAGCAATCGAAAGATATCCTAAAGGATATTGCTTTGGGTAAGTTCAATAACTCGCAAATGGCAGCCTTTATGACGGCCTATTGTATGCGCAGCATTACTGTAAACGAATTGGAAGGTTTCCGCGATGCAATGCTGGAACTTTGCCTGCCTATCGACCTTGAACAAGGCGAACTGATAGACCTTTGCGGTACCGGTGGTGATGGTAAAGACACCTTCAATATCTCCACCCTTGCATCATTTGTGGTGGCAGGGGCAGGGTATAAGGTGGCTAAACATGGTAACTACGGCGTGTCATCGGGCTGTGGTTCGTCTAACGTGATGGAGCATTTGGGCTATGTATTTACTAACAATACCGACGCGCTAAAACGCAGTGTTGATAAGGCAAATATCTGTTTCCTGCATGCGCCGCTTTTTCACCCGGCTATGAAAACCGTTGCACCCATTCGCCGCGAGTTGGGGGTTAAAACATTTTTTAATATGCTTGGTCCGTTGGTTAATCCGGCGAAGCCACAAAACCAAATGGTTGGCGTGTTTAACCTGGAGCTTGCAAGGATCTACGCTTATCTTTACCAAAAATCTAACGTAAAATACACTATCCTGAATGCCCTGGACGGTTATGACGAGATCTCGCTTACCTGCGATTTTAAGACCTTTTCATCCGAAGGAGAAAAAATAAACAGTATTGAGAGCCTTGGCTTTGAGAAACTGGCCGAAGACCAGATAACCGGTGGGCATACCGTTGGCGATTCAGCAGACATATTTATGAGCGTGCTAAATAATGAGGCTACCTTGCCACAAACAAACGTAGTATTAAGCAACGCCGCTATGGCCATCAAAACAATCCACCCCGAAAAAAGCTTTGCGGATTGTTTTTATGAGGCAGAAAAAGCGCTTGTTAGCAAAAAAGCTTTGCATAGCTTCAAAATTCTGATAGCCAATTAAGCCATGAAGATAAAGGTTTGCGGTTTAAAATACACGGATAACATTAAGGCTGTTGAGGCCTTAAAAGCCGACTATATGGGCTTTATCTGCTATGATAGATCGCCCAGGTTTATTGGGGGGATGGATGATGACGAGTTGGTAAACATCCCAACGGATATCATTAAAGTAGGCGTTTTTGTGGATGAAGATGCTGACAGTATCAGTAAACTGATTTATAAATATAAGTTTGATGCCATACAATTGCACGGAAGCGAAAGCCCCCAGTTTTGCGATATGTACAGGCACGAGGTGCAAGTGATAAAAGCGTTTGGAATAGATGAAAAGTTTGATTTTGGACGTTTGGACGCCTACAAAAATTCGGTTGATTTTTTCCTGTTCGATACTAAAACGCCCGTGCATGGTGGTTCGGGCATGGTTTTCGATTGGGCTATACTGGATAGCTACAAACTGGATGTACCGTTCTTTTTATCGGGCGGGTTAAGTTTAGATAATCTGGACGAGGTAAAGCAAATTAAACACGCGGCATTTTACGGCGTAGACCTAAATAGTAAGTTCGAGTTATCGCCGGCTTTAAAAGATATAGATAAATTAAAACAAGCATTTGATAAGGTAAAAGTTGAAGGTTAAAAAGTTGAAATTGTAAAATATTTCCTTTCAATCACTATCCCGATAGCTATCGGGACAATAAATTTAAATACAATGAAATACGGAGTTAACGAACAAGGATATTACGGGGATTTTGGCGGTGCATACATCCCGGAAATGCTGTACCCTAATGTGGAAGAGCTTAGGCAGGAATATATTAAAATAATGAGCGACCCAGGCTTTATTTCCGAGTTTAACCAACTATTAAAAGATTACGTTGGCCGCCCCTCGCCTTTGTACCGTGCAGACAGGTATTCTGAAAAATATGGCGCTAACATCTTTTTCAAACGCGAAGACCTGAACCACACAGGGTCGCACAAAATAAATAATGCCATAGGGCAGATCTTGCTGGCACAACGTCTTGGCAAAAAGCGCATCATTGCCGAAACGGGCGCAGGTCAGCATGGTGTAGCTACGGCCACCGTTTGTGCCTTAAAAGGTATAGAATGTGTGGTGTATATGGGCGAGATAGATATGGAGCGCCAGGCGCCAAACGTTGCCCGGATGAAAATGCTGGGCGCAACGGTTGTACCGGCAACATCCGGCAGTAAAACACTTAAGGATGCCACCAACGAAGCCATGCGCGACTGGATAGGCAACCCGATAGATACGCATTACATTATCGGCTCGGTGGTGGGCCCGTACCCATACCCGGATATGGTGGCAAAGTTTCAATCCATTATTTCTGAAGAAACTAAAAAGCAGCTTTTAGAGCAAACCGGTAACGAAGTACCGCAATATGTAATGGCCTGTGTGGGCGGTGGCAGTAATGCTATGGGTATGTTTTACCATTTTCTTGATGACGAATCTGTAAAACTGGTTGCGGTTGAGGCAGCGGGTAAAGGTGTTGATAGCGGCCACTCGGCGGCTACTACATTTTTAGGCAGGGAAGGTGTACTGCACGGCAGCCGTACCATACTGATGCAAAGCGACGACGGGCAGGTTGTTGAGCCATACTCTATTTCTGCCGGGTTAGATTACCCAGGCATTGGCCCGCAGCACGCACACCTCTACAAAATCAACCGCGCCAGTTACGTTAGTATAACAGATGAAGAAGCCCTTAATGCAGGCCTGCAATGCTCGCAAATGGAGGGCATTATCCCTGCAATTGAAACCGCGCACGCGCTGGCTTATTTAGAAAAAATGACATTCGAGAAAAACGATAACGTGGTGATCTGTCTATCAGGCAGGGGGGATAAGGACTTGGATACCTATATTAAGTATTTTGGGTTTTAGGTTTTGAGTTAGAGATCAGAGACCGGAGGGTAGAGATTATTTGCTTTATTTCCAGCCTCTGATCTCGTACTTTTAATTTGCAATGTATTAACTAATCTCCAATCACCAACCTCTGATCGCTGCCACTGTATCAATACCGAACACATACTGTTACAGTTACGTACATAGCGTACGCTTTTTTATTTGTATAAACATCTGATAAATAGGTATTTAATACTTTGGTATATGTTTTAACTAGTGTTAAGCAAATTACCATCACAATGTTAAAGAACTATTTTAAAATTGCCTGGAGAAACATCATCCGTCATAAGGCACATTCTATTATAAACATATCGGGCTTAAGCGTTGGCATTGGTGCCTGCCTGCTCATATTTGTTATCCTGCAATTCGAGCTTAGCTACAATACTTTTAACAGCAATTTCAAAAACATCTATCACCTCATTACCAAGCAAACTGCAGAGGATGGTGTAAATTATAATCCCGGCGTATCGGTACCTGCCATTGATGCTTTACGCTTAGATTTTTCGCAGGTCAACTTTGCCGCTTTAAACAGCAGCTACGGCAGCCAAATGACGGTTCCCGGTGCAGACCCCAATAACGCGGCCGCCGACAAAAAATTCATCGAACCAATTGGTGTGTTTTTTATAGAGCCGCAGTTCTTCGATATCTTCCAAACCAAGTGGTTAAACGGAACAAAGGATGCACTTTCCCAGCCAAATATGGTCGTTATCAGCAAAGCCATCGCCACCAAATACTATGGCGACTGGAATACCGCCGTTGGTAAAACCATTAAAATGGATAATACCCTAACCCTGCGCGTTGCGGGTGTTGTGGACGATTCGCCAAGTAATAGCGATATCCCTTTGAAAATAATGGTATCATACATCACCTGGAAACAAAGCGGTAAAAGTTATCAGTATAATACTGATTGGGGTTCGATCAGCAGTAATCACCAGGTATTTGCACAGCTGCCTGCAAATCTTAGTCAAAAAAGTTTCGAGTCGCAACTGGTAGGTTTCACCAAAAAGAATTTGAATGAAAAAACACTTTCTGTACGCGAGCATTTGGTACAGCCATTAAGCGCTATGCATTTTGATACCAGGGTGGGCAACACCCTGGGCGACCATTTGACCAGCAAAGCCACTTTAAATACCCTAACATTTATTGCCATTTTAATTATCCTGATGGCGTCCATCAACTTCATCAATCTGTCAACCGCGCAATCTGTAGGCCGTTCTAAAGAAGTAGGCATCCGTAAAGTATTGGGCAGTACACGCAAGCAGCTTATAGCACAGGTAATTGGCGAAACCACTATGGTGGTCCTGTTCTCGGTAATATTAGCTGTCTCGATGGCAAAAATAGCATTGCCTTATCTTAAAAATATTGCCAGCGTGCCGGATGATATTGCATTATTGAATACAGGCACTGTATTATTCCTTGTTATTACCATGTTCGCCGTGATACTATTATCTGGTATTTATCCTGCATTGGTCATATCGGGCTTTAAACCGGTTGCCGCGCTTAAAAATAAAATAACTGCCGCTTCTATAGGTGGCATCCCGTTACGCAGGGCCTTGGTTATAGCGCAGTTTGCTATTGCGCAACTACTTATCATCGGTACCATTGTAGCCGTTAACCAGATGAATTTTGTGAATGATGCCGACCTTGGCTTTAATAAAAATGCGGTCCTTATCATACCAGGCTATACTGATAGCCTCAGCCTGAGCAAAATGCAGTCGTTTAAGCAGCAGGTATTGCAAAACCCGGATGTAAAGTCGATGAGTTTTGCTTCGGATGCGCCATCATCAGACAATAATTGGGGCACTAACTTCTACTATAATAACTCTACTAAGGATGTAACATTTACCACATTTTTAAAATATGGTGATGCCGATTACTTTAAAACGTTTGGGTTGCAATTCGCTGCCGGCCATGGTTACGACCAAAGCGATACTACCCGCCAGGTTGTAGTAAACGAAACCCTGATCCATAAATTGGGTGTGATGAAGGCCGAAGACGCTATTGGTAAAACAATACGCGTTGGTGGCAGAGGGGCATGGGCACCAATAACCGGTGTGGTTAAAGATTTTAAAACCAATTCGTTACGTGACGCGGTTAAACCAATTATAATATCCCCACGCAAGTCGGTACTATCCCAAGCAGCTATCAAGATCCAGACACGTAACCTTACCAAAACAACCAAAGAGATCCAAAAACTTTGGGAAGCTACTTACCCGGAGTATGCTTACAACGGTTTCTTCCTTGATGAAAACATAGCCCAGTTTTACAGGCAGGAAAACCAACTGGCTTTGGTTTACAAGATCTTCGCGTTCATAGCCATTTTTATATCGTGCCTTGGCTTATATGGCCTGGTATCTTTTATGGCGATACAACGCACTAAAGAGGTAGGGGTACGCAAAGTATTAGGCGCGTCGGTATTCAGCATCGTGTTCTTGTTCTCTAAAGAGTTTATGATCCTTATCTCCATCGCCTTTGCAATAGCCATGCCGGTAGCATGGTATATGATGTCGGGCTGGTTGCAAAATTTTGCTTATCGAATCCCATTAACAGCCGGCGTGTTTGGGCTGGCGATGGTATCATCAATTGCCATAGCATGGATAACAGTAGGCTATAAAGCCGTGAGGGCCGCATTGGTAAACCCGGTGAAAAGCTTAAGAAGCGAGTAGAAATGAAGATTAGTTGATACACATATTTGATTAATGCTTAAGGACAAGTCTTTAAGCATTAATCGTTGGCTTTAGTATTTACAATTACTATTTAAAACATTATCATGATCAGAAATTATTTTAAAACCGCCTGGCGCAGTTTGATCCGCAACAAGAGTTATACCATTATCAATATCGTAGGATTGGCCGTTGGGATAGCGGCTTGCTTGCTCATCTTTTTGGTGATAAACTTCGAAACAAGCTTTGATAATTATCATGTTAACAAAGATCACATCTATCGCGTATTAGCTAAACGCACTTCATCCGAAGGAGTGAAGTACCGTGCCGGTGTGCCATTCCCAACCAGCAGGGGCATGCGGGTAGATTATTCAAACATCCCGCTTATCGGATCCATATTTGATGATAACAACAAACAATTAAGCATTACAACCAACAACGGCGAAGTGAAGCGCTTTAAGGAAACTGATGTGTTTTTTACCGAACCGCAGCTTATTAAGATGTTTGATTTTGGCTGGCTGGCCGGCGACGAGAAAAATGCACTGGTTGAACCAAATACCATTATCATCAGCAAAAAAGTGGCTGAAAAGTATTTTGGTAAGTGGGTTAACGCAATGGGCAAAACCATCAGGTACAATAACACATTAGACCTAAAGGTTACCGGTATTATGCTAGACCCGCCAGCCAACACCGACTTGCCGATAACCATAGCGGTATCATACAGCACACTTAAAAATACGGAGTATAAAAACAACCAGGAAGATTGGGGCAGTACATTCGGCTCTCATTCGTGTTTTGTATTATTGCCCAATAACGTAACTGAAAAAAGCTTTAATCAAAGCTTGGTAGGTTTCATTAAAAAGCACAAACCTGATGATGTAAAAAGGGATGCATTCCTGCTACAGCCATTAGCCGAGATGCATTATGATACCCGCGCCGGCCTTTACACCAACCAGGTATTTAGTAAAGACCTTATTAAGGCCTTAAGCCTTATTGGTTTGTTTTTGCTGATAATTGCCTGTGTAAATTTTGTGAATCTGGCTACAGCCCAGGCGGTTAACCGTTCAAAAGAGGTTGGCATCCGTAAGGTTTTGGGTAGCCAGCGCCGGCAGTTGATATTGCAGTTTTTGAGCGAAACATTTATCATCACACTATTCTCCATTATACTTGCTATCGGGTTAAGCGAATTTGGACTAACGTCGTTAAACAAACTATTGGAAATACAACTCACCGCTAATTTCATTACCAACCCGGTAATAATCGCGTTCCTGATAGCGGTATTGGTTGGCGTTACCTTGTTATCGGGCATGTATCCAGCATTGATTTTATCGGGCTTTAACCCGATAGCCGCGCTTAAGAATAAGATAACCCGTGGCAAATCAAACGGGATAACCTTAAGGAGAAGCCTTGTCGTGTTACAGTTTGGCATTGCGCAGGTGTTGATCATCGGCACCATTGTGATCATCAGCCAGCTCAACCACTTTAAAAACTCAGCTTTGGGTTTTGATAAAGATGCTATTATAACGGTTTCCTTACCAAACGACAGCTTAAGCCGATTGAAACTGAGCGCGCTCAAAAGTGAGATACTCCAGCAACCGGGCGTGAAAAGTTTAAGCTACAGCTTTGCAAGCCCGTCTGACAATATGAACGGGGCAAGCCCAATCAAATACGATAACGCCGAAAAGGAAACAGACTTTAGGGTAAACATGAAATGGGCGGATGCCGATTATTTTGCTCTATATAATATGAAATTTATTGCCGGCCGCCCGTTCACAAAGGGTGATACTGTAAGGGAATATGTGGTGAACGAAACGCTTTTGAAAAACCTTGGCGTAACCGATCCTAAAGAAGCTATTGGTAAAACTATAAACCTATGGGACGATAAAAACCTCACACAGAAGATCGTAGGGGTGGTGAAAGACTTTAACGTTTCATCGTTACGCGAGCAGATCCCACCAGTGCTAATGGGTACGTGGACTGGGCAATATCAAAAGGCAAATATTAAATTAAAACCTGCCAACGTAAAGCAAACGCTTGCCGCGATAGAGAAACTGTGGATAGCCACATTTCCCGAAGAGATTTACGAATACAAGTTTTTGGATGAAAAGATAGCCAGTTTCTATAAAAAGGAAGATCAGTTATCCATCTTGTATAAAATATTCGCGGGCATGGCCATTTTTATCTCCTGCTTGGGCCTGTACGGTATGGTATCGTTTATGGCGGTACAGCGCACCAAAGAGGTGGGTATTCGTAAAACTTTGGGCGCATCTGTTGCCAATATTGTGTACTTGTTCTCTAAAGAGTTCACGTTGCTTATCGTGGTTTCATTTGTAATTGCCGCGCCGATTGCATGGTATTTCACGCAGCAATGGCTGCAGGATTTTACCTACAAGATAAAGCCGGGGATCGGCATTTTCGTTATCTCTATCGGTTCATCTATTATCATTGCTTGGATAACGGTAGGGTACAAAGCCATTACAGCGGCGCTGGTTAACCCTGTAAAAAGTTTAAAAAGCGAATAGAAGAGAGTCAAGACCTTTAGAAGTAAGAATCAATACAAAATTTAGTTTAAAGATAACCTCAGCATCATGATAATAGGCGTACGTAAAGTTTTGGGTGCATCGGTAGCACAGGTGTGGTATTTACTATCAAAAGATCTTGTTTTACTTGTGGTGATCAGTTGTGTAATAGCATCGCCAATAGCATTATACTTTTTACAAAACTGGCTTAACAAATACACCTACAGGATAACTATAGGCCCCGGCGTTTTTGTAATATCTGCAATAACTGCAATAACCATAACCATATTAACCATCAGCTTTCAATCCATAAGGGCCGCATTGGCAAACCCGGTGAAAAGTTTACGAAGCGAATAATTAATTGAATTAATAGGATACAACAACCAAACCATGTTAAAAAATCACTTTAAAATCGCCTTAAGAAACCTGTGGAGGCATAGAGTTTTCTCGTTTATAAATATTACAGGATTATCAGTTGGGATAACCGCGTGTTTCTTTATCTCCATGTATGTAATGTTCGAGCTTAGCTATGATCAGTTTCATACCAAGGCAGACCGGATATACCGTGTGGTAACTGATATCAAAACGCCTTCGGAAACGATCAACACCGATGCAACATCGTGGGCGTTCGCACCCAATTTAAAACTCGATTTCCCGGAGATCGAGTCGTTTGTAAGGGTTAGTGGCGGCAGTTATTTGGTAACTAAAGGCAACGTTAAATTTCAGGAGGAAAAAACCCTGTTTGCCGATTCGGCGTTTTTTAAAGTGTTCGACTTTAAACTTATAAAAGGCGACCCTAAAACGGCGTTAAGCGCCCAAGCCAGCGTGGTGTTTACCGAAACCGCTGCTAAAAAATACTTTGGCAACACCGACCCGGTTGGCCAAACCGTATTGCTAACCGGCGACGCGATTCCCGTTATGGTAACCGGCTTAATGAAAGATCTGCCTGAAAATTCGCAGATAAAGGCGGATATGATTCTGTCTATGTCATCACTAACCCAAAAGTTTAGGAAAGGGATAGATGAACAATGGGGTAATTATGGCGCAAACACCTACCTGCTTTTAAAACCGGGTGTAAATGCCAAAGTGCTTCAGTCAAAATTCCCGGCGTTTATAGAGAAACGTAATGGCGAACAAAGCCGCAAGCAACAAATGTTTGCAACTTTAATATTAGAACCCATTAAAGATGTTTATCTGCGTTCTACACATGGTGGTTCGGCAGTAGGCAGCATGAGTAACGTTTATACATTTAGCATTGTAGCCATATTTATATTGTTGATAGCCTGTATCAATTTCATAAACCTAACTACAGCGCGATCTGTTGAGCGCGCCAAAGAGGTTGGGATCCGTAAAGTTGTGGGTGCCGCAAAAGGCGAACTGGCCGCTCAATTTATTGGCGAGAGTGTTGTACTTTGCCTGATAGCATTTGTGATAACCGTGGTGCTATCTGCCTTGTTAATGCCCATGTTTAATCAATTATCTGGTAAGGTGGTTAGCCCCGGAATTTTTTCATCACCATATTACGTGGTTATCTTATTTGGCACATCGGTACTCATTGGTCTTTTGGCGGGCATTTACCCGGCTTTGGTGTTATCGTCGTTTAAACCTATCATGGTTTTAAAGGGCCGGTTTTCATCAGGCACCAAAGGTAACCTGTTAAGAAAAAGCCTTGTAGTAGCACAGTTCAGCATTTCGATAGCGCTTATTATCGGCACTATAATCGTTTATAACCAAATGGACTTTATGCGTAACCGCGACCTTGGTTTTTCTAAAGACCAGATGCTGGTGATGAATACCAACAGCGACCCCGGTAAAGATGCTTTTCAGCAATCGGTAAAAGGGTTGCCCGGCGTTAAAATGGTATCGCAGTCATCAAGCGTGCCAGGTGGGAACAACAGTGGCGCCTACTCAGAAATTGAAAATAAAAAAGGCGACCTACAGGTCGCCAATCTGGACCTGTATTTCGTCGACTTTGATTACCTGAACCAGTTTAAGATCAAGATGGTTGCAGGCAGGCCGTTTTCCCGTGATTTTATTAGCACGGATACATCGCAAGCCATGATACTTAACGAGGAAGCTGTAAAGCTATTCGGTTACAATTCGCCGCAAGAAGCTATAGGCCGCCGTTTTAAGCAGTGGGGGCGCGAAGGTAAAATAGTAGGGGTAATGAAAGATTTTCACTTCCGGTCGTTACAGGAAAAAATAAAACCGCTAAGCATGCGTGTAGAGTTGGGCGGGTTCGACCTGATATCTATTAAAGTTGACGCCAAAAACCTACCTGCAACGCTTGCCGCTATCGAAACTAAGTGGAAAGAGGCTATTCCGAAAAGGCCTTTCAGTTATTACTTTTTAGATGAGTTTTTTGACAGGCAATACCGTGCCGAACAGCGTTTTGGTAAGTTGTTTTTCAACTTCGCTATATTAGCAATAGCCATATCATGCCTTGGCCTACTGGGCCTTGCATCCTACAGTACCTTCCAACGTACCCGAGAAATAGGGATCCGTAAAGTACTGGGTGCATCAACGCCGGGTATTGTAAACATGTTATCATCAGATTTTATAAAGTTGGTAGGAATGTCATTTCTAATAGCCTCGCCGCTTGCCTGGTATTTTATGCACAAATGGCTACAGGATTTTGCCTATCGCATAGAAATTCAATGGTGGGTATACGCGGTATCGGGCATATTGGCCATGATAGTAGCCTTGGCAACCATCAGTTTCCAGGCAATAAGGGCTGCGATTGCAAATCCGGTTAAAAGCTTGAGGAGTGAATAGAGAAGCAAGATATCACGAGTAAAGAAACAAGAGAGAGAATCTGTTAAATCATATTAATCATTAAATCTGTAGTAGATGATCAAAAACTATTTAAAAACGGCATGGCGTAATCTGGTGCTAAACAAAACCACATCGCTAATAAGTATGGCAGGGCTGGCAGTGGGGATCTGCTGCTTTCTGTTGCTTACCACTTACCTGATCAACGAGATTAGATACGACCGTTTCCACACAAAGGCCGATAGGATAAGCCGGTTGACCTTCAGTTACAAATCTGCAGACGATGCCGATGTTAACACAACCGCGATGACGCCTACAGGGCCTGTGCCTGTTTTTAAGCAGGAGCTTTCTGATATTGAAGATGGCGTACGCGTTGTAAATTATTCAAACCTGCGCGCCGCCGTGGTACAATATGGCGACAAGATATTTAAAGAGAAAAAGATGCTTGCCGCTGATGAATCGTTCTTCAAGATCTTCGACTTTAAGTTTATTTCCGGTGATGCTAAGTCGGCACTGGCAAACTCATCATCTATTGTAATCACAGCATCTACAGCTAAAAAATACTTTGGCGACGACAACCCTATAGGTAAAATATTAAAGGTAGATCAAAAGAATAGTATGATGGTAACGGGTGTTATAGAGGACGTGCCCGAATACTCACAGCTCAAGTTCGACCTGATGGCAAGCTACGCCATGATGCCCCGTTCGTTGACCCGCGCGTGGGATTCATCAAACGATTACTCCTACGTACTGTTAAAGCCCCATGCCAACAGGCTGGCAGTTGCTAAACAAATGACCGACTACATCACTAAAGACAGGCCAAAAGCACGCAATAAAATGTGGTTTAACCTGGAACCCCTTACGGATGTGCATTTACGCTCTACCGCGGGTGGTTTAGAGCCGGGCGGCAATATTAAGTATATGTACATTTTGGGCTTAGTTGCCATTATATTGTTGACCTTGGCCTGTGTTAATTTCCTGAACCTGGTAACCGCCCGCTCTGCCGAACGTGCTAAAGAAATTGGTGTGCGCAAGGTAATGGGGGCTATGCGTGGCCAGTTGTTCATCCAATTTATAATGGAGGCAGGGATAATTACGTTATTATCGTTGATAGTCGGCTTTGCATTATTAGATGTCGCATTGCCCGCATTCAGCAATTTTACAGGCCAGCAGCTAAGCCTGCAAACATGGAATTTGTCATGGCTTGCAACCGCATTGGTAGCCTTGTTTGTATTGGTTACATTGTTAGCGGGTACTTATCCGTCACTGTACTTATCGGCCTTTAAGCCCATTATTACGCTTAAGGGCGGCTCGTCTATGCAAGCGGGTGGTAACATGCTGCGTAAATCGTTAGTGGTGTTTCAATTTGTGGTATCAGTATTTTTTATCATTAGCACCTTAATTGCAGGCAACCAGCTACACTATATGCAAAGTTTAGATACCGGCGTTAACCGCGACCAGGTTTTGGTTTTAGATATGGGCGGTATGCCGTACAGTAAAATTGAAACCTTTAAAACCGAAATAAGCAGGCAAATGGGTGTGTTGGGTTCAACCGCGAGTTACGATTCGCCGGTGAATGTCGGCGGTGGATATTCCATTAACATAGCCGAAGGCAAAAATGCCGACTTTAACCTTTCGGTAACCGCCATCCCGATCGAAAAAAGCTTCACCAAAACATTGGGCATAAAATTAGTTGCCGGCAGCGACCTGGATCTTGGTGACGAACAACAAGTACTGGATACCGCCGAAAGCAAAAGGCGTTTCAGCTTTATACTGAACGAAAAAGCGGTAAAGGCAATGGGTTGGAAACCTGAGCAGGCAATTGGTAAAAAAATTGGGTTGAACGGCCGGATGGGTACTATTAAAGCGGTTGCCAAAGATTTTAACTTTGCATCCCTGCATGAAGAAATTACGCCAATTGTAATGTTCCCCGAGTACGATTGGTTTGGTAAGCTATTGGTGAAAACATCGGGCAAAAACACAGCTAATACCATTGCCGCGATACAGGCCAGCTGGCATAAATTTTATCCAAATGCACCGTTCGAGTACCATTTCCTTGATCAGGAATTTGAGGCCTTGTATAAAACAGATCAGCGTACCGGGTCTATACTTACTGCATTTACCATTGTTACCATATTTATATCGTGCCTTGGTTTGTTTGGTCTGGCTGTATTCTCTACCCGCCAGCGTGTTAAGGAAATTGGCATCCGTAAAGTGTTAGGGGCAGGTGTTTTAAGCATAGTAAGTTTGGTATCGTTCGATTTTATCAAGCTGGTGCTTATCGCCATTCTGATATCCTCGCCATTGGCCTGGTATGCCATGCATACGTGGCTGCAGGACTTCGCATTCCGTGCAGAGATACATTGGTGGGTGTTTGTCATTGCAGGCGGTGCAGCGGCGCTTATAGCCTTTTTAACAGTTAGCTATCAATCTGTAAAGGCTGCGCTATCTAACCCGGTTAATAGTTTAAGGTCGGAGTAGCTAAAAGAAACAAGATAACAGTAGCCAGGAAGCAGGATGATTTCACCCGCTATCCTGGCTATTTTCTTTATATCTAATTCCCCCTTTAAAGTTCTCTTCTTGTTTCCTGTTTCTAACTTCTTGGCTCTATCCTTTAAACTGTATCATAACCGAACGCACGCTGTACATAAGCGTACAGTTTTAGCTTTTAGCAATCAATATAATAAACTGATAATAAGCTATTTATAATTTTGGTATATTATTGATACCTGAATACCCAAATCAGTTTGAGAAATTGCAACTCATTTTAACTTAATTCATTTAACACAATATTAAACATGTTATCTCTTCAGCATATTTCAAAATATTACCAGGTAGGCGGCAACAAAAATTTCGTGATAAACGACATCAGTCTTGATGTTGACCAGGGCGAATTTGTATCTATCATGGGCCCATCAGGTTCGGGCAAATCAACCTTGCTTAACATCATAGGCATGCTTGACGAACCAACCGACGGCTTCCATTACTTTGTTGACCAGCCCGTTCATCAGCTTAAGGAGAAGCAACGTGCTGCTTTATATAAACAATATATCGGCTTCGTTTTTCAGGCGTACCACTTGATAGATGAACTTACCGTTTACGAAAACATCGAAACCCCTTTAATTTACCAGGATGTAAAAGGATCTGAACGTAAGGCCATGGTTGCCGATATGTTGGACCGTTTTAATATCGTAGGTAAAAAAGACCTTTTCCCGGCGCAACTATCCGGTGGGCAGCAGCAGTTGGTGGGGATAGCCCGCGCGCTTATTGCCAAACCAAAAGTAATACTGGCAGATGAGCCTACCGGTAACCTGAACTCTAAACAAGGGGAAGAGATCATGGAGCTTTTCCGTAAGCTGAACAAAGAGGACGGCGTTACCATCATTCAGGTAACACACTCCGAAAAAAACGCCGAGTACGGCACACGTATCATTAACCTGCTGGATGGCAAGGTAGAATCTTCTAAAAAATTCTGAACTACAACATAAAATGCGATACTTTAAATTTTTACTTTTTAGCTTAATGCTTGTACCGGTATTGGCACACAGCCAGGCGGTTGATAGTGTACTTACTTTAAGGCAATGTATTGATATTGCCCTGAAACACAATCTTGATGTACGTAAAAGTGAGCTGACATTACTATCTGCCAGGGTTGATAAAAACCAGGCAAAAGAGAATCTTTTGCCATCCGTAAATGCACAGGTAGACCATGGTATAAATAATGGGCGTAGTGTTAATCTTGTAGATTATAGTTATGTAAACGCATCAACAAAATTTGCCAGTTACAACGCCAATGCCGATCTGACTTTGTTTAACGGCTTGCAAAACCTTAACCGCATCAAACAAACTTCACTTGCCTACAAAGCCGGTGAAATGGACCTGCAACAGGCAAAGGATCTGGTGACTATCAATACCATCACCGCTTACTTACAAGTGCTTAACAATACCGAAGCCTTATCACAGGTGCAAAACCAGGTACAAGTTTCAAAGAAGCAATTGGACCGGTTACAGATCTTAGAAAACCAGGGTGCCAACAAACAACCTAACGACTTTACCGATCTTAAAGGCACCTATGCAGATAACCAGGTAAGCTACGTAAACCAAAAAGCTACCCTGCAAACATCAAAACTTAATTTGCTACAGATCTTAAATATTCCATACAGGCCTGATATCGTATTCGAAAAAATAACTAACTCAGATATACTTCAGCAAACCGGCACTTCAGAGGACGTTTACCAGACAGCATTAAACCAGTTGGCTTATGTAAAAGCAGCAGTATTGCGCAGGCAAAGTGCCGAGAAAGGGGTGTCGGCAGCAAGAGGTGCTTTATCGCCAACGGTGTCGTTATTTGCCGGTTTAAACACAAATTATTCAAGCGCTACTACCTTAAACGATGGGAGTAGTGCTACAATACCTTATGGCAACCAGTTAAAAACCAACTTTAATAACAACTTTGGCGTAAGCGTACGGATCCCGATCCTGAACTATTTCCAAAACCGTAATAAAGTTACGCTTGCCAAAATCGATTTGCAGTCATACAAGTACGTTGAAGAGAACACCAAGATCCAGCTTCGCCAAAATGTAGAGCAGGCATATTTAAATATGAGCAATGCCCTTGAACGTTACAAAGCACTACAAGACCAGGTTAAGGCTTATGCCGAATCTTTCAGAATTGCTGAGATCCGTTTTAACGCAGGGGTACTTAACTCAGTAGAATTTGTACTGGCCAAGAACTACCTGGACAGGGCAAATCTAAACCTGATAAACGCACGTTACGATTGCTTTATTTACAACAAAATATTAGATTATTACCAGGGCAAGTTATCCATATAAGTTGTGATGTTATATCAGAATTATATATCCGGCCCTCGCAATTATGCGGGCCGGATATTTGTCTTTAAAACAAATGCTATATCAATGCGTTAAAACTAAAATCATAAACCATGAAAAAAATCATACTTACTTTAGGCTTATTTATAGCCGTAGCAACCGCAACACAAGCACAGGTTTTACCAAGCGTGCAATTTGGTGTTAAAGGCGGTGTAAATTTATCAAGCTTATCAAATTCAGGAAGTACATTTGGTGCAAGCAACCGTGCGGGTTACCTTGGCGGTATCTGGGCGCGGTTTGGTGCATTAGGTTTTAATTTCCAACCGGAATTATATGTAACCAGTAAAAATGTAAATATCAATTCAAGTAACGGTGCTTCGAGTAATGCAAAATTTACCAGTATAGACGTACCGTTATTATTGGGGACCAAAATTGGAGCATTTGGTTTTGGTGGTAGGTTTTACGCAGGCCCGCTTATGTCTTTTGCAATAAACAGGGATGGTAACTCATTTGGGTCTGCTGCAGGTAATGCCGTAAACCTTCGTTACAAAGACGCAAATTTTGCCGCAACTGTTGGTGCCGGTGTAGATATCAGAAAAATTTCTATCGATCTTCGTTACGAGGCGGGTTTAACTAAACAAGAATACGTAGACGGATCAACAAGCGTTAAAACACGTGTAAGCTTATTTAACCTGAGCTTAGGTTACGCGTTTTTATAAGCGACAAAAATTATTACGAGAGGCCTGTGCAAAATCTGCACAGGCCTCTTTGTTTTATATTGCTTTAAACATTATTAGGTATTTGGTATCACTAAACTTATATTTAGCACAACAAAATGATAACCAATGGCCAATAGATACCTAAAAACAACGTTACTAACAGCGTTTTGCTCGTTACAATTCATAGCATCCGCGCAAACTGTAAACATCAGGTTAAACCAGATTGGCTTTTATCCGGGTGCGCCTAAGATAGCTATTGTCACCAATGGAAAGCCGGGTAAGTTTTATATCCAAAACAGTAAAGGTAAAACTGTTTTTAACGGCAACTTAA
Source organism: Mucilaginibacter sp. UYNi724 (assembly GCF_054057495.1). Classification (NCBI taxonomy): domain Bacteria; kingdom Pseudomonadati; phylum Bacteroidota; class Sphingobacteriia; order Sphingobacteriales; family Sphingobacteriaceae; genus Mucilaginibacter; species Mucilaginibacter sp. UYNi724. The sequence continues at coordinate 220,626 of NZ_JBSRZI010000002.1, forward strand.
AGCAATCTGTACAGCCGGCTTTTTCAGGCAAGTACACGTACGTAGCCAATTTCGGCCTGTTTAACCAACCTGGCCGCTATACGCTTAATATCCCCGGCGTAGGTAGTTCTTACACATTTGAAATTAAGCCGGTTATTTATAGAAACGTTGCTGATGCTACCATTAAAGCATTTTATTACCAGCGGGCTTCTATCGCTTTAGAAGAGAAATACGCAGGAAAGTGGAAAAGGGCCGAGGGACATCCGGACGATAAGGTGCTTATACATCCATCGGCTATAAGCGAAAACCGCCCGGCCGGAACAATAATATCCAGCTCTCGCGGGTGGTACGATGCAGGCGATTACAACAAGTACATTGTTAACAGTGGCATCAGTACGGCCACTTTACTTTCGCTTTATGAGGACTTGCCGACCTACATGAAGACTGTAAAACTAAATATACCCGAAAGTAACAACCAATTGCCTGATGTATTAGACGAGGTGCTTTGGAATTTGCGCTGGATGCTTACCATGCAAGACCCCCAAGATGGTGGAGTTTATCATAAACTAACCAATGCCAATTTCGACAAAATGATAATGCCCGACCATGCAACCACTACCCGCTACGTGGTGCAAAAAGGCACAGCCGCCACGCTTGATTTTGCCGCGGTGATGGCGCAGGCATCAAGGGTTTATAAGAATTATCCAGACCAGGTGCCAGGCTTATCCGATTCGTGCCTGAAAGCCGCGGAATATGCATGGCGTTGGGCTATAAAAAATCCGTCCGTAGTTTACAATCAAGATGAGCTTAACAAGCATTTTACACCCCAAATTACAACCGGCGCTTATGGCGACAGGCATTTTGATGATGAATGGTTTTGGGCTGCATCCGAGTTATTAGCAACAACCGGTAAAGATGAATATTACAACAACTTGAAAATTGAACAAAATAGTAAGATCAGTATCCCGGCATCATGGGCGCAGGTAAAATTATTAGGTGTTTATACCCTGGCACAGCATGCGGGTTTAAATACTGCTAATTATCCGGCATTAGCAAAAATGACAGAGTTACTTATAAGTTTTGCGGATTCCATGGTTGAAGACGCCGATGGCAACGCCTACCAAACGGTAATGACCAAAGGCCCTGCCAAGTTTCAATGGGGCAGCAATAGCGATGCCGCGAACCAAGGGGTATTACTGATAAAGGCGTACCAGTTAACGCGCAATAAAAAGTATTTAAATTATGCTTTGGCTAACCTTGACTATATTTTAGGCAGGAACGCTGCGGGTTATTCCTACATAACCGGTTATGGTGCCAAAAGCCCAATGCACCCGCACCACAGGCCGTCGGTTGCCGATAATGTGATCGATCCGGTGCCCGGCTTATTATCAGGAGGTGCGAACCCTGGAATACAGGATGGGATTAAATTATTTTCAATAGTACCTGATGAAGCTTATATTGACGACGACAGAGCTTACGCAACAAACGAAATTGCCATTAACTGGAACGCACCTATAGCATACCTTGCAAACGCTATTGAGGCCTTACAAAAAGATTTAACCGTTAAATAGTCGACTTGTTTTATACCGACGTTATAGCTGTTATTAAAAGGACAATAGTTGCCGACAATCCAAATACCATTGAATACATAAACGATACACCTATCATTTTGCTGATGGTGCGCCAGCGGCTGCGGTTATAAACCACCCGTAACGAGCGATATATGTACCAAATAATAATTAGTGTTGTAGCTGTATTCAACAGGTTTATAATGGTTTCCCAACTATCGGGTAATAGCAGTTTTAAAATTATTGTGAAAGCCAGAAACGAGAACAGGTAACAATGCAGGTGTATGGCATAAATAATGTGTTCCACGTAAAGTTTATGATTTGTCCAGAATGCTAACTTTAATATCAGCGCGAATAAAGGCAGCAGTAAAAACATCATTTTGGGCACATTGTGCTTAAAGCCTTCCCACAAAATTTCTTTCGCGTTTTTTCCTTTGACTTTCCAGTCGTAATTTTTCTTTATCATATACCGCTTCAGCATATTATCGCGGTCGGCAGCAGGGAACTTTGCCTGGGAAACTAAATAATCATTATAGGTAACAAATTTGGATAACCCATCATCTCGAAAAAAAGGAAACCCGCCATCTTCATCGTCGTTACGTACTTTCAGTTTAACAGAATCTTTTTCAAGATCGGCATCTATTTCTTTAGCGAGCGTATCTGGCACATAGGCTTTAATAGCTTTCGAAAGTTGATCTTTCTGCTTAGCTGTGAGGTTTTTATTATTGCTGATGCCCTTATCAATGGCTGTTTGGGCTTTATCGGCGCTTTTTTGTTCGGTTTGTTTATTAGCTTTTATAGTTTCTTTCTCCTGTTTGTTCCCTTGAAAAAACAAAACAAAAAACACCAAACTGATAAATATGTACATTTTAATCGGGTGCAGGTATTGCGCCCGGCGCCCGGCGAGGTATTCGTTAGTCAACAGCCCGGGCTTCAAGAATAAAGGCCGCATGGTATGAAAAAACTGATAATCAAAATGAAAGTAATCGCTCACGGCATGGTTTAGCATGTGGCCAAAGCTTTCCTTCATCTGCAGGTTTTCCTGCCCGCACTTATGACAAAAATTGCCCTCTAAGATGGTCCCGCAATTGAGGCAGTCGTTCTCTTTACGGTAGTGTTTTTTCATTGGTTTAGGTTGCTTTTAGGCGTGTTCTATAGCGTGTTTAAGTGCAGCATTATGTTTGTATCTAAACACAAACGGGAACATGATGGCAATTACCAAAGCGTAGCCTGCAAAACTTAGCCAGATGCCGTGCCAGTCTTTTTCACCATTAGGTAAAATAAAGTACTTATCTATTAACCAACCGCTTATATTACTGCCAAAAAATGCACCAAAGCCATTTACCATCATCATAAATAAACCTTGCGCGCTTCCGCGGATCTCTGGTGCTGCCTGGGTTTCTACAAACAACGATCCCGAGATGTTAAAGAAATCGAACGCCATACCGTAAACTATGCAAGACAAGATGATCATCCATAAGCCATCGGCCGGGTTACCAAAGGCGAAAAGGCCGAACCTTAGTACCCATGCTATCATACTGAACAGCATCACATACTTGATCCCAAATTTGCGCAGGAAGAACGGTATGGCAAGGATAAAAAGCGTTTCCGAAAATTGCGAAATCGACATAATGATTTCAGAATGAGTTACCGCAATTGTGTCTTTGTAGCCAGGGTTTTTAGCAAAATCGCCGAGGAAGGTATCGCCATAGGCATTTGTAAGCTGTAAGGCCGCACCTAAAAGCATTGAAAATGCAAAGAATATCGCGAAACGTGGGCTTTTAAAAAGTTTAAATGCGTCAAATCCGAATAATTCTACCCAAGATTTTTTTTCAATTTTAGCCGCCATAGGGGGGCATTTTGGTAGTGTAAAAGCATACACACCCAATGACAGTGCAACAAAAGAAGCAATGTAAAATTGATTGGCAGAAGCTCCATTATGAGTAAGATTAATTGTCCATAGTGCCGCTATAAATCCTACAGTCCCCCAAGTTCTGATAGGAGGGAATACTTTTACTATGTCTTCTCCTGATTTTTTAAGGGCAGAATACGAAACAGCTATGGATAGGGAAAGTGTCGGCATGTAAAAGAACATGTTTAAGAGCATAGCCCAAAAAAATGTTACTGGATTTGTTACATGAGCAATTATAAACAAAGTAATTGCCCCAAAAATATGTAGTAACCCGTACAGCTTCTCGGCATTAATATATTTGTCTGATATAATTCCTGCTATTGTCGGAGAAAAAATTGAAGCGATACCCATAGTGGAAAAAATAGCTCCGAATTGTATGTTGCTGCCTAAATTATTCGAGAACCAATACCTGCCTATCGTGATAAGCCAGGCTCCCCATATAAAAAATTGCATAAAATTCATCACTATTAAGCGAAACTTAATATTCATACAGCACAGGTTTAAACAGTTAATAGTTAAAAAAGCAAAGGCTGAAAATAGTGAAATAAAGCGATATGGGAAAGGTGGTTTTTAAGCGAATTTGAGGCCGTATTTTCATCTAAATGCTTATCTTCGCGCAACCAAATCTTAATTCATGAATAAATTTTTTACGACCCTTATTGCTGTATGTGTAATTTCTACAGCATCATTTTCTCAAACAAAAGGTACAAATCAATTCGGTATCCAGGTAGGTTACAACGCCACAACGGTTACAGCAAGTGGATATACCAATACCGATTACCGCAGTGGTTTTAACGCTGGCATCGTAATGGATCATTACTTCTCAAACAGCTGGAGCATTAAAACAAAAGCCCTTTATGACCAAAAAGGCTGGAACAGTGGTTATATAAGTAGCCCGTCGGGTAGTTTTACCACAAATTATCAGGTTGATTATGTAACTGTTCCTATTATGGCAAACTGGCATTTTGGCCGCACCAAAAATTGGTATTTAAACTTTGGCCCATATGTTGGCGTTTTACTAAACGCTAAAGAAAGTGCCGGCGGCACAGACTTTAAAGATTATTTTAATAGTACCGACGTGGGTTTAGATTTAGGCATCGGTGTAAAATTCCCAGTTACAAATACTTCCAGATTCTTTATTGAACTTAACGGCGCCGGCGGGATTACCGATATGGTAAAAAATAACACAGGCCCGGCATTAAGAAACAGTGCATCGTCAGTAAACATTGGTTTCGCATTCTAATAAGAAAATTACCATTTAAAAGAAAAGGAGAATATCGGTTAGATATCCTCCTTTTTAGTTTTATGACGATTTCCTCTTGGTGAGCTCGTCCCGTATTTTGGCTGCTTTTTCGTAAGCCTCTTCGGATAGTGCCTGTTGCAACATCGTTTTAAGCTCATCCTCACTCAATGTTGTGTAAGTGCCGGTAGCTGATGAATTTGTTTTTTCTTCCGGGGTTTCGCTGATATTTTCCAGGTAAACAAAATCATTTCCTTCTATAACGATGCCGGCTGTAGATAGTATAAACTCGTAAGTATAAATAGGGCACTCAAACCTTACCGATACAGCAATGGCATCGGATGTACGCGCATCTATTTCTACCGTTTTTTTACCGTCGAAACATATAAGTTTGGAGTAGAAGATCCCATCTACCAGGTTATAAATAATAATCTCCTGCACAGTAATGTTAAATGCCTGGCCCAAACTCTTGAATAAATCATGGGTTAGGGGGCGACTTGGCGTCATCTTTTCTATCTCTATGGCTATGGCCTGCGCCTCAAAACTACCTATAATGATAGGCAACCTGCGGCGGCCGCTAATTTCGCCCAATACCAATGCGTATGCGCCCGACTGGGTTTGGCTGTAGGAAAGGCCTACAATATCCAGTTTAATCTTTTTCATGTCGTTACCCATCACAGCGATATCTTATCTTATTTTTTAGGCTGATGCTTTATACTCTTTAACAGCAGCAATTAATTTTGGCAATACTTCAAACGCGTCGCCAACTATACCGTAATCAGCTACCTTAAAAAACGGCGCTTCGGCATCTTTGTTTATCACCACAATAACTTTTGAAGAACTAACCCCGGCAAGGTGCTGAATAGCGCCCGAAATGCCTATCGCAATATACAAATTTGGACTGACAGCTATGCCCGTTTGCCCAACATGTTCGCTATGTGGCCTCCAACCCGAGTCTGATACTGGTTTCGAACAGGCAGTAGCCGCGCCCAACAAATCGGCAAGCTCTTCTATCATCCCCCAGTTCTCGGGCCCTTTCATACCACGGCCTGCTGATACAACGATCTCCGCATCGGGTAATGATACCTTATCTGTAGAGCGTACAATGTCCTTAATCATCTCTTTAAAGTCGGATGCATTGGCTTCCACATTAAAGTCTTCAACAGGGGCAGCAACGCCACCGTCAACCACTTTGTAAGCGTTTGGTGTAAGGGCGATAACTTTATTGGTCGATGTCAACTCCACAACGGCAAATGCTTTACCTGAGAAGGCTGTTTTCTTTACTGTGAATTTTCCATCTTTCAATTCCGGCAGGGCAACGGCACCATCGGCAACGCCCGCTTGCAGCTTTACACCCAAACGAGGGGCAAGGCCACGTCCGCTGAACGAGTTTGACAGCACCACAATATCGGCACCATTGGCTTTGGCAGCCTCGGCAATTACTGATGCGTAAGCCTGGTTGACGAAATTCTTTAACTTATCGTTGCTCACCTTCAATACCTTTTCGGCTCCGTATTTGCCTAAGGCGGCTAATTCGTCGTTAGCAACATCACCAATAGAAATGGCAATAAGGTTAGTGTTATTTTGGGCGGCAATTGCTTTGGCGTATGATACAGCTTCAAAAGTTGATTTTTTGAATTTGCCCGCCGCGTTTTCCGCGTATATTAAAACTGACATAGTGGAATGTTAATGTTTAAACCTTTAATTATATAACCCTTGCTTCGGTATGTAACAAGTCTACCAGTTTGGCGGTGTCATCTGCCGAAACCAAATTTACCTGACCGCGTGGGGCAGGGGTTTCATAACTGATGATCTCTGATAAAGTTTTCACTTCAACAGGCTCTACTACTGTTAGTGGTTTGCTACGGGCACCCATAATACCACGCATATTGGGTATTTTAGGCTCGGCGACTCCTTCGGCACAACCGGCTACAAACGGGAACGGGATGGTCAACACTTCTTTACCGCCTTCAATTTCACGTTCAACTGTTGCTTCGCTATCGGTGGCGTCAAGTTTTTTTATGATGGATACCGATGGCAGGTCGAGCATTTCGCCCAGCATACCGGCAACTTTAGAACCATTGTAGTCGATAGACTCGCGGCCTGTCAATATCAGGTCAAATGGATTTTTCTTCACGTATTCAGCTACTTGGTATGCAACATAAAAGGCATCATGTGCTTTCGCGTTTATCCGTACCGCATCAGTAGCGCCAATGGCTAATGCCTTGCGGATGGTAGGCTCGGTATTAGCTTCGCCAATGTTGATAACAGTTACGCTGCCTTTGCCGCCATCGGTTAGTTCAATAGCGCGCGCAAGGGCAATTTCATCGTAAGGGTTTAAAATGAACTGAACACCATTCGTATTAAATTGGGTGTTATTATCAGTAAAGGTTATTTTTGTAGTGGTATCCGGAACATTGCTGATACATACCAGTATTTTGCTCATTATAATTGGTTTATATTTTTACAGGTATTTGTAATTAGGACACTGCAAATTTAAGTTAAAAAAGAGAGAGTTTAAAATGGATACAAGCAGATTAGATAAGCTATTGGCGTTTATACAGAACGAACCCGAAGATGAATTTTTAAAATACGCGCTGGCTACTGAATACCTGCGACTTAGCGATACGGAGAAGGCACTTAGCTATTACGAAGACCTGGTGAACAACCACCCCGGTTATACCGGCACTTACTATCACCTCGGCAAATTATACGAAGCCCTTAACCGTAAAGATGATGCCATAACCAACTACGAGAAAGGCATGGAGATAACCAAAGCCAAACGAGATATGCACGCCTTTAGCGAATTGCAATCTGTTTACAGATCGGCAAAGGGATTTGAAGAAGATGATGATGATTATTGAGTATAAATAATCAAGATATAAGAATCAAGATAGCATTAAGAAGCCCGTTTATCAATTAAACGGGCTTCTTATTTTTCCGAGTCTTGGCTCTTGATTCTTATATCTTTATCCTTCTACACTTTCTTAAAACGGCGGTTCATCCTCCATATCATCCATACGTGACGGGCGGATAATGAAGTTGCTTGGTTTGCTGTCGAAATCTTGTGAAGGATTTATACCCGCGAATGCGTTATTGGCAGGTACCGGGAAGCTGTCCATACCCTGATCAAGATCTGTAAATTTTACATACTTGCCAACGAATTTCAATCTTACTTTACCCGTTTCACCGTTACGGTGCTTGGCGATAATGATCTCACCAACGCCCTGGGTGGGGTTGTTATCCTCATCCACATCCAGTCCGTAGTACTCAGGGCGGTAAAGGAACAGTACCATATCCGCATCCTGCTCGATAGAACCCGACTCACGTAAATCTGATAGCATTGGCCTTTTAGAACCACCGGGCCTGTTCTCTACCGCACGGCTTAACTGCGATAGTGCTATTACCGGTACATTCAATTCTTTAGCAACGGTTTTAAGCGCACGCGAGATACTACCAATTTCCTGCTCGCGGTTACCGCCACCACCTTTACCTTCGGCCTTACCTTGCATCAGCTGCAAGTAGTCAATGATAATGAGTTGAATATCGTGCTGAGATTTTAAACGGCGGCACTTAGCGCGGAACTCAAAAATATTTAACGACGGGGTATCATCGATGATAAGCGGGGCAGCTTCTAAACGGCCAATTTTAGAGTGGATCTGCTGCCATTCCCATTCTTCCAAAGTACCCTTACGGATCTTCTCCTGCTCTATTTCGGTTTCACCGGATATCAAACGATTAACCAATTGTACCGACGACATTTCCAGCGAGAACACGACTACCGGTTTGTCAAAATCAACCGCGGCATTACGTGCACAGCTCAGCACAAAGGCTGTTTTACCCATTGCGGGGCGGGCAGCTATAATAACCAGGTCGGATTTTTGCCAGCCCGAGGTCATACGGTCAAGATCGGTAAAGCCGGATGGAACACCCGTTAAACCGTCTTTTTTATCTTTTAGGGCCTCGATATCTTTTAATGCCTCGTGCACCAGGTCGTCCATTTTGCGCGAATCGCGGCGAAGGTTGTTCTGGGCTATCTCAAAAAGGTTTTTCTCGGCCTTGTCAAGCATTTCCAGTACATCACTGGTATCCTCATAGGCTGAGTTTATCACATCTGTTGAGATGCGGATCAGCTCGCGCTGAATGTATTTTTGGATAATGATACGCGAGTGGTACTCAATGTTGGCAGCAGATGCTACACGATTGGTTAACTCGGTAATATAGTAGGCCCCGCCAATCATTTCCAGTTCGCCTTGCTGGCGTAACTGCGCGGTAACCGTAAGGATATCTACCGGTGATGTTTTCTCGAACAGTACCGCAATGGCGTTAAATATTTTCTGATGTTTAACTTCGTAAAAAACCTCGGGTTTTAATACATCTATAACGGATGAAAGGGCGTCTTTTTCAAGCATGAGGGCGCCAAGCACAGCCTCTTCAAGGTCTAACGCTTGCGGCTGCAGCTTGCCATTGCCGGCAAAAGGCTGCGGATTGGTGATCCTGCTTCTTCGGTCGGTGTTCTGTTTATAATTAGGGGAATCGTTCTCAAAATTCATGACGAACAAAAATATATAAAATATGGTCTTAGCTGTTTTTTAAATGATTAACAACAGAGTTATCAACATAACGAAAACATTACCAGTGCTATAAATTTCAACGGTAGTAATTAACATCGCATGTGTATAACGTGTTAATATCGTTGTAAGTATCTCATTTACACAGGTGTTGATAAATGTAGCCGCTTGTTAAGTATTGTTAACACTTCAATCGCCCCTTCAACTTAGATAACCATAAAATGAGTTAATATCGCTACTTTTGGTTAAAATAATTTTATTAAAATGGCATATAATTCTAAACCTCCGCCACGCGAAGGCAATCAGATGGTTTTTGGTATAAGAGCAGTGATTGAAGCGATATTGGCAGGTAAAGAAATCGAATCGTTATATATACAGCGCGGCCTTGGCGGCGGCTTACTAAACGAACTTAAAGATGTACTGAACGAATATCAACTAACCGCGCAGCAGGTACCGGTAGAAAAGCTGAACCGCATCACCATGAAAAACCATCAGGGTGCCATTGCTTTCATTTCGCCCATCATCTACCAAAAGATAGAGAACATTATCCCGGAAGTTTTTGAAAGGGGCGAAGTGCCTCTGATTTTGGTATTGGATAGCATTACCGATGTACGCAACATGGGCGCTATTGCCCGTACAGCAGAATGCGCGGGTGTGCATGCCATCGTTATCCCGGGCAAAGGCTCGGCACAGATAAACCCCGATGCCATCAAGACATCGGCAGGTGCATTGTACAAGATCCCGGTTTGCCGCCATGATAATTTTATGCAGACCGTTAAATTCCTCCAGGAATCGGGCTTACAGTTGGTTTGCTGTACTGAAAAAACCAACGACTATATCTATACACCGGATTATACCGCGCCAACGGCCATCATTATGGGCTCCGAAGAAGACGGCATCCGTAACGAGATCATCCGCATTAGCGACCATCTTGCCAAGATTCCCATGTTCGGCGAAATAGAATCGCTTAACGTATCGGTATCAACAGGGGTGATACTTTATGAGGCGATTAGGCAACGCGAAGCGCTTAAATAGAATCAAGACGAGACTATAACAAATAAGGAAGCCCGACTAAATGATAGTCGGGCTTCCTTATTTATTTACTTTTTTCACTTGAATCTTATGTTCTTTTCTCTTGAATCTAACAGTCTTGCTCTCTTCCCTAAATATATTTCGTCCCAAACTTGCTTTTCACATCAGCAACAACTTGTTTGATATTTTGCTCCTGGTCGCGTGGGCAGATCAGGAGGGAGTTGTTTGATTCTACCACGATGTAATCATGCAGGCCTTGTAATATTACCAGTTTATCGCCGGGTACATTCACCATACAATTGCTGCTATCGTACATAATTACCTTTTCTGACGGTATAACCGCGTTACCTACGTAATCCTTATCGGCAAGCTGGTAGATGGATGCCCAGGTACCCAGGTCGCTCCAGCCAAATTCTGACGGTAGTACGTAAACATTTGATGCCTTTTCCATGATGCCATAATCAATAGAAATATTGATACAACGCTGGTAAACCTTATGTACAAATGCTTTTTCCTCGTCGGTATTGTAAACCGAACGGGCTTCAGCGAAAATCTCATGCATCTCGGGCAAGTGGCTATCAAAGGACGCTACAATAGCTTTTGCCGACCATACAAAAATACCGGCGTTCCAGAGGAAATCGCCGCTTTGAATAAATGTTTTAGCGATCTCAACAGTTGGTTTCTCTGTAAATGTTTTTACCTTATGGAAATCGTCGTTAAGGGTTTGATCGGTGTATTGGATGTAACCATAACCCGTATCAGGCCTTGATGGTTTAATACCCAGCGTTATAAGGCAATTATTTTCTGTAGCGGTTTTTAAAGATTTTTCAATGGTGGCCACAAAAGCAGCTTCGTCCAGTATCAGGTGATCTGATGGTGCCACCACAATAGCGGCATCAGGGTTCATGCTTTCAATTTTAAAACAACCGTAGGCCACGCAAGGGGCGGTGTTACGCATAACGGGTTCGGTCAGTATCTGCTGATCTGCCATTTCCGGTAATTGTTCTTTAACAAGGCCTGTATAATTTTCGTTTGTTACAACGTATATATTTTCGGGAGGGCAAACTTTAAGGAAGCGATCATAAGTATTTTGGATAAGCGTTTTGCCGGTGCCCAAAATATCTATGAACTGTTTTGGGTGCGATGTTCTGCTGATTGGCCAAAAACGACTGCCAATTCCGCCTGCCATAATAATGGCGTAGTAATTTTTATTCATTGTGTGTGTTGTAGATTTTAATTTGGCAAATCCGTGCTAAATATGTGCATTAATTTGTAAATTTATTAAAGTGTAAAACTAAAATATTTCTATCCGCATTTTACCAATTTTAAAAGCGATAAATAAACAAATTGTTTTTAATCAAATAATCATTTTAGTATAAAATTTTTAATGAAACCAACCGTTTATTTATAAATTTTTGTTATTTTGAACCATAATTTCCAAAAGTACAAGTAAATAATGATAGAGACTAAGAAGTCGCTTTTTGATAACCTGCAAAATTTTTTCGGGTTTGATAACTTCAAAGGGGAGCAAGAAGCGATCATCACTAATATTTTAGCGGGTAACGATACCTTTGTGATAATGCCTACCGGTGGTGGCAAATCCATGTGTTATCAATTGCCGGCACTCATGAGCGAGGGCACTGCGATTGTGATATCCCCGCTTATCGCGCTAATGAAAAACCAGGTAGATCAGCTAAGGGCCTTCGGAGGCTCGGACAGTATAGCACATTTTTTAAATTCATCTCTTACCAAGGCAGATATTTTAAGGGTTAAAGACGATGTACTGAGTGGCAAAACAAAGCTGCTTTACGTGGCACCCGAATCATTGACCAAGCAAGAGAACGTTGACTTTTTAAGGCTTAACCAGGTATCATTTGTGGCCGTTGATGAGGCGCACTGTATCTCGGAGTGGGGGCATGATTTCCGCCCGGAATACCGCAAGATCCGCCAGGTGATCAGCAATATTGGCGACAATATCCCAATTATCGCCCTTACCGCTACGGCAACACCAAAAGTACAGCAGGATATTCAAAAGAACCTGCAAATGAATAACGCCACGGTTTACAAATCATCATTTAACCGTAATAACCTTTTTTACGAGGTTAGGGCGAAGCGTAACGCTATAAAAGAGATCGTAAAGTTTGTTAAGCAAAACCAGGGCAAATCGGGCATTATCTATTGTCTTAGCCGTAAAAAGGTGGAGGAAGTGGCCGAAGCGCTGAGCCTTAACGGCGTAAAAGCATTACCATACCACGCCGGTTTAGACCCAAAAATACGTGCCGATACGCAGGACAAATTCCTTATGGAAGATGTTGACGTTATTGTGGCTACAATCGCCTTCGGGATGGGGATCGATAAACCGGATGTAAGGTATGTGATACACCACGATATGCCTAAGAGTATGGAAGGCTACTACCAGGAAACCGGTAGGGCAGGCCGTGATGGCGGCGAGGGTGTTTGCGTGGCATTCTACTCGGGCAAGGATATTGATAAACTGCAGAAGTTTATGAAGGATAAGCCCGTTGCTGAGCGCGAGATTGGTACACAGATCCTGAAAGAAGTTATAGATTATGCCGAATCATCGGTATGCCGCCGTAAGCAGCTACTGCATTACTTTGGCGAGAACTTTAACGAAGCGGGTTGTAATAATATGTGCGACAACTGCTGCGGCCCTAAGGTGCATTTTGATGGCGAGGAGCACCTGCACAGGGCCTTAAGCCTTATCAAACAAATTGGCGAGAAATTCGACGATTGCCACATCATCAATATTTTGATGGGTAAAGACGACGCGCAGGTTAAAAACTACGAGCACGATAAACTGGATTACTTTGGCTCGGGCATAGAGCAGGGCGAGAACCTTTGGAACTCGCTGATGCGCCAGGCTTTACTGAACAACTTCCTGTCGAAAGATATTGATCAATACGGTCTGCTGCATCTTACCAAAACCGGTAACGCGTTCATCGATAACCCGTACAGTATCCGCTTCCTGTTAAACCAGGAAATGGGCCCGACAGATGAAGATGAGGCCGAGGATGGGCCTAAACAAGGTGGCGGCGCATTAGATACTGCGTTATTGCAGATGCTTAAGGACCTGCGTAAAAAGCTGGCCAAGCAAAAAGGTTTGCCTCCGTTCGTTATCTTCCAGGATCCGTCGTTAGAGGAGATGTGCACGCACTATCCAATAAACACCGAAGAGCTTAAACAGATCTCGGGCGTAGGGGCGGGCAAGGCACTAAAGTTTGGTGCCCCGTTTGTAGACCTGATCAAAAAATACGTAGAGGATAACGATATTGACCGCCCAATTGATATGGTGATAAAAAGTGCCGCCAATAAATCGGCACTTAAAGTTTTCATTATCCAGAATATCGACCGCCATTTAAATTTGGATGATATTGCCGCCTCAAAAGGTTTGACTTACGAGGAAATCCTGAAAGAGGTGGAAACCATCGTAAACTCGGGCACTAAGCTTAACCTTAACTATTACATCGATGAGATGATTGATGAGGATAAGCAGGAAGAAGTGTACGACTATTTTAAAACCGCCGAAATAGATTCTATCGACGATGCCCTGGCAGAACTTGGTTCTGACGATTACACTCGCGAAGAAGTGCAGCTTATGCGCATCAAATTTATGTCGGAAATAGGAAATTAGGTTGAAGCATAAAGTTAAAAGTCCAAGGTTTTAGGCAGATAATCCGCTTAAAGCTTTGGACTTTTTACTTTCAGCTTATTTAGATATGATCATAAATTCCGTCCTTCTGTTTAACGCGCGGTTATCTTCTGTTGTATTTGGTGCTATGGGTTGTGCTTCACCGTAGCCTTTATAAACCAGGCGGGTTGCTACAATGCCGTTTGCTGATAGGTATTGATAAACCGAATTGGCGCGTTTCTCTGACAGCGTTACGTTAGCTTGCTCGTTACCAACATTATCGGTGTAACCTGCAATTTCAATCTTCACCGTTTTGTTTAGCTGTAAAAACTCTACCAGTTTTTGCAACTCGGCTTTTGATTCGGCCTTAAGCTCAAATTTGTTGGTGTCGAAGAAGATGTTTTTCAAGATCACTTTGTTGCCCACTTCAATAGGAGAGAGGAGCACCGAGATATTAAAGGCTTTTTTATCCTTTAAACCTATTAATGAGAAATTATCAGAGTAAAATAGGTAACCTTCTCTCGAAATATTTAAACCGTAGTTTTTACCAGCGCCCAACGTCGCCAAAAACGCTCCACCCTCTGCCGAACTATAATCCTGAAAAACAGGAGTGTTTTTCTGCAGGTCGATGATCTCAATGGCCGCCTCTAACGGCGCTTTGGTGTTTTTATCAGCAACAGTACCTTTTACATACGTAACAATGTTAGGGCGCAGGCTAAGCGGCAACTCGAAGGTATATATGTCATAACCGCCAAAACCCTTTAAGTTGTTCGACGAAAAGAAAGCGTAGGAGCCATTGGCGGTAAGCGTAAGTCCGTTTTCATCCCCGCTGGAGTTAATAGGATAACCCAGGTTATCGGGCTTGCCCCATTTGCCATCCTTACCTAAGCGGCTTACAAAAAGGTCCTTATTGCCCATACCCGGCCAGCCGTTGCTGCAGAAGTAAAAGGTACTATCGTCGGGGTGAATAAATGGTGATTGCTCATCATAAGGTGTATTGATCTCGGGGCCCATATTTTCGGGTACGCCCCAGCCTTTATCGCTCAGGGTCGATTTCCAGATATCGTAACCACCGTACCCTCCTTTGCGGTTGCTCACAAAGTATAACGTGCGGCCATCGGCACTAATAGAAGGTTGGGCCTCCCAACCTGAGGTATTAACGGGGTTGCCCAAGCTGAATGGTTTAGCCCAATCGTCGCCTTTTTTTTGCGAAATGTAGATGTCGCACCTGCCTAAACCATCGGGGCGGTTACAGCCGGTAAAAAATAGGTACTTACCATCCTGAGAGATAGATTGCGCGCCTTCATTATACATAGGCGTATTTATCACGTCGCTCAGGTATTCGGCATTTTGCCAGTTATTATTTAACTTAATACTTTTATAAAAATCTTCGTTATTATCTATCTTACGGGTAAATATCAACGTACCCTCATCCGCGGTAGCAACGGGCAAATATTCGTCGGCAGCGGTATTGATTTCGGCACCCATATTTATCGGCACAAACGCAACAGGGCGGGTTAACGACTGGATGCTGAACTTGCAATCGGCAACTAATTTCTGCGCATACGCCTGGTTTTGTGCGGTAATATTAGGGTAGGTAAGGTATTTTTCTAAATGGTGCTGGGCCGGCTCATACATGGCGCTGGTAATTTCTACCTCGCCAATTTTTAAATATATAGATCGGTTGTACTCAGGGTCTAACTCGATAACTTTCAGGAACTGGGCAATTGCCGGCTTATAAATGCGGCGCATCCGCAACACATCGCCTAATTGGGCATGCGCTTCTACAAATTTAGGGTCGGCCTTAATGGCTTGTTCAAGCTGGGTGATAGCCTCATCATACAAATGCTCATCAATGCTTTGGTTAGCTAAAGCGAAGTATTTAATAGCCTCTTTATCCGTAGTAGAATACGGCCTTTGCTGGGCAGATACGCTTACAGATAACATCACCAATAAAATTAACAGAAGATAGGTTTTGCACATTGGGTACTGATACGATAATCAATACACTAAGTTACAATATTAAGGGATATTTAAGTATTTGTGGGTTTGTAAAGATATTTCCCACTGCGGATTTGCCATTACATATTCCACAATACGAGGGGTCATCTCGGTGTGTCTAGACCACTCGGGCTGTAAATACAATTTGCAGTTTGGGCCAACAAGCTTCGCATTGTGTTCTGCGAAAGCAAAATCCGATTTATTAAAGATGATGACCTTTAATTCATGCGCCGCATCGGCAACTACTTGCGTGGGTGCTTTAAACTTCTTTGGCGACAGGCATATCCAGTCCCAGTTACCCGAAAGGGGGTAAGCGCCGGATGTTTCTATAAACGTTTTGATACCTTTTTGCTGCAGATTTTGGGTAAGATAATCCAGGTTGTAGATCAGCGGCTCTCCACCTGTTACTACTACCGCTTTAGACGGGAATTTAGTTGCATTATTTATGATGGTGTCAGAGTGGGTAAGCGGGTGTAGTTCGGCATCCCAGCTTTCTTTAACATCGCACCAATGGCAGCCCACATCACAGCCGCCAAGGCGGATAAAATAGGCTGCTTTGCCGGTATTGTATCCCTCTCCCTGTATCGTATAAAACTCTTCCATTAAAGGAAGCAATGTGCCATCTTCCGGAACCTGGTGTGCCATAATAAGGCGCAAAGGTAATCTTTTTGAGGTTAAAGGTAAAAGGTGTGAGGCAAAAGGCTTGGATTGTGATATTAAACAGATAATAAGGATGCAGTAACATTGTTTGATTTTTCACGCTTACGCCTTTACCCTTTGCGTTTCAACCATATTAATTTTTTGGCTTTCAAGTAAATTAACTAATATTACCTAAATTCTAACGTATGAAGAAAATATACTTACCCGTTGTATTTTTCACCTTCTTTTGCCTTACCTCATGCGTTGACATTCAGGAGCGCTATAATTTTAATCCCGACGGCTCCTGCACCGTTGCCTATGGTTTTAATATGAGCAGAGCGCTCTCGGTTTTAAACGTTTTAATTTCGGATTCGGTGAGGGCAACGCCGCAGTTTAGCCTGGCAAAAGACACCTCCCTAAACTACTTTAGCACCCTGCCAGATAGCATTGTGCGTAAAATGAGTGCCGATGATATCAAAACGGCTAAGAATAGCTCGCTCCATATTGATATGGACCTTACCAAAAATAAGATGAAGGTAAACCTGGATTACCTTGCCAAAACCCCGGCAGAATTGATTTATTACCTGCACCACGTTTCGGCATTTTCGGTAAAAGTGCCGCAACAGGCAGCATTTGCAGACCCTAATAAAAAAGTGGTTTTGCAACCAGGTGATCTAAAGGATAACAAAAGCGAATACAAAAGTGAACTTTTATTAGGAGGGCAGGATTATTACACTTATGAAATAACCGACCATAAATTCTCCCGCATTATTAACAAAACCAAATTTAATAATTTCCTGAAAGGGGCGGGTTCTCGATTGGCAATGGCTAAGGCAATACTGATAGATATGCCTTACAAAATGGTGTTACGTTTTGCCAAGCCTGTAAAAAAGATAGATAACTCAAAAGCGATCCTATCTGCCGACAGGAGACAGGTAACCTTAATTACCAGTATGGACGAGGTGATCAAAAACCCAGCCTTAATGAACTTGCGAATAGATTTCTAAACATACCAATGAAGTGGTACTCAATTCCCGGCATCGAACTAAATGGCCTTCCATTCATTAAAAAAGCAAAAGCGAGTGGTAAGGATATCCTCATCATCGGGTACGAAAACGAACTGTATGCACTTGGCGCAACCTGCCCGCATGCCGGTGCCGAATTAAGTGGCGGCTGGTGTAAGGATGGCAAATTGATTTGCCCGTTCCATAGGTATAATTATGATCTGAAAACTGGCAAAGGCAACCCGGGCCAAAACGATTACATAGATAGCTATGCCATTGAAATCAGAGCGGGAGAGTTATATGTAGGGATCGAAAATTTTTGGGACAAGGTGTTTAACAGTAAGTAAAGCTTCTTACCAATTAACCTAATAAACTACTCACTAAAAACTACGAATAAACTTCTTTATTAGCCGAAGCCAAAGTGTTTTTTAGTAGACCAATGATGGTCATCAAACCTACGCCACCCGGTACGGGGGTTATCCATGAAGCTTTTGGGGATACACGTCCAAAATCAACATCGCCATAAAGCTTATAGCCAGATTTAGTTATGGTTGATGTTTCCCGGTTCATACCAACGTCGATAACTACAACGCCATCCTTCACCATATCGGCAGTAATAAAATTCTTTTTACCGATGGCAACAATCAGGATATCAGCATCAAGCGTAAATTTCTTAATATCTGGCGTGCGGCTGTGGCAAATGGTTACGGTACAGTTACCCGGAGTAGTATTACGCGCCATCAGGATACTCATTGGCGAACCCACAATGTTACTGCGGCCAACAACCACGCAATGTTTACCCGCGGTTTCCACGCCATACTCTTTTAGCATCAGGGTGATACCGTAGGGGGTAGCAGGGATAAACGAAGGCAGGTTACGCTGCATACGGCCCAAATTAACGGGGTGGAAACCATCCACATCTTTCTTAGGGTCGATGCACTCGGTTACTTTTTCAGGGTCAATATGTTTTGGGAGCGGGAGTTGTACAATGATACCATCGATATCCGCATCAGCATTTAACTCCGCTACTTTTGCAAGCAGTTCATCCTCGCTAACGTTATCTTCATAACGTACCAGGGTAGATTTGAAGCCTACCTTTTCGCAGTTCTTCATCTTGCTGGCAACGTAAGTTTCGCTGCCGCCATCATGGCCTACCAAAACGGCAACCAAATGTGGCTTACGGCCCGTGCGCTCTAAAATTTTTGCCGCTTCTTCGGCAATTTCACCTTTAAGTTTTTCTGATACGTATTTTCCGTCGAGTAACTGCATTTTTTATAAAGTCAAGAGTCAGGATAGAGGAGTCAGGAAATAACCGGATCGGTCTTGGTTCCTGGCTCTTATTTCTTAATTCTATTAATTAATCTAATTTTAAAACCGCCATGAACGCGCTTTGTGGTATCTCTACGTTACCAACCTGGCGCATGCGTTTTTTACCGGCCTTTTGTTTTTCTAACAATTTACGCTTACGAGATATATCACCACCGTAACATTTGGCGGTAACGTCTTTACGCATAGCCTTAACGGTTTCGCGGGCAATAATTTTTGCACCGATAGACGCCTGTATAATAATTTCGAATTGCTGGCGGGGTAAAAGTTCTTTTAGCTTTTCACAGATCTTTTTACCAAAATCGTATGAGTTACCGCGGAATATCAACGATGATAAAGCATCAACCGGTTCAGAATTTAGTTTAATATCCAAACGGACAAGATCACTCTGGCGGTAGCCTATCTGGTGGTAATCAAAAGAGGCATAACCTTTTGATATGGTTTTAAGTTTATCGTAAAAATCGAATACGATCTCGCCCATTGGCATCTCGAATATAAGTTCTACACGATCAGAAGTCAGGTACGATTGATTTTTAATAAATCCACGTTTTTGAATACAAAGCGACATTACCGGGCCTACAAATTCGGCTTTGGTAATAATAGTTGCCTTGATGTACGGCTCTTCCACAAAATCTATCCTGCTTGGATCAGGTAAGTCAGACGGGTTATTTACAATAACAGGCTCGCCTTTGGTGCTGTGGGCAATGTATGAAACGTTGGGAACGGTGGTAATAACCGTCATATCAAACTCTCGCTCCAAACGTTCCTGGATGATCTCCATGTGCAGCATGCCCAGGAAACCACAACGAAAACCAAAGCCTAAAGCTGCCGATGATTCCGGTTCAAAAACCAATGAAGCATCGTTAAGCTGTAATTTGGCCATCGATTCGCGCAGTTCTTCGTAATCCTCAGTATCGACAGGGTAAATACCTGCGAATACCATAGGTTTTACTTCCTCAAAACCCTGAATCCCACCTTCGCAGGGGCGGGCTATGGTAGTAATGGTATCACCAACCTTAACCTCGCGAGATTCTTTTATACCTGAAATGATGTAACCTACATCACCTGTTTTAATAACGTCTTTGGGTTGTTGTTTCAGCTTTAACGTCCCTACTTCCTCAGCAATGTACTGCTTTTCGGTAGCGAAGAATTTTACTTTATCGCCCTTGCGGATCTCGCCATTTACAACTTTAAAGTAAGCCACGATACCGCGAAACGAGTTATAAACCGAATCAAAGATCAAAGCTTGCAAAGGCGCATCCGGGTCGCCTACAGGGGCAGGTACACGCTCTATAACGGCACGCAGGATGTCAAATACACCCATCCCGGTTTTACCCGATGCGGCAAGAATATCTTCGCGTTTGCAACCTATCAGTTCTACTATCTGGTCTTTAACCTCCTCGGGCATGGCGCCGGGCAGGTCCATTTTGTTTAATACGGGGATAATTTCCAGGTCATTCTCTAACGCTAAGTAAAGGTTAGATATGGTTTGCGCCTGGATGCCCTGTGCCGCATCTACAATAAGCAATGCGCCCTCGCAGGCAGCTATGGAACGCGATACTTCATAAGAAAAATCTACGTGGCCGGGGGTATCAATAAGGTTCAGGACGTATTTTTGTCCGTCCAGCTCATAGTCCATCTGGATGGCATGGCTTTTTATGGTTATGCCACGCTCGCGCTCCAGGTCCATATCATCAAGCAGTTGGGCCTGGCTTTCGCGCTGGGTGATGGTGCCGGTATATTCTAATAACCTATCGGCAAGGGTACTTTTACCGTGGTCAATATGGGCTATTATACAAAAATTACGTATGTGCTTCATTCAGGCGCAAAAATAACTTTTTAAGCGGATAAATCCGTATCTACTTATCAATTATGCGTGGAAAGGCTGGTAGGGGCATAATTAAGGGTTAAAGGCACTGCTTTAAGTTTACTGTCCCACTTTTTATTACTAACAGCGAGACAAAAACTTAACACACTAATTATCAATTTCTTATAAATTTTCGTTTTATTAATTTACGCAAAGTAAAATATTAAATAGTTTATCCATTTATATAATAATCAAAGAGTTGTGTGGTTTTGGCAGGTGTCCCATTTTGACAAAAAACGGTACAGTGTGGGACAGGGTGAGACACCCTCATAAAGGGCTATTTAATACCGCCTGCACAAACACGGGCGTTTCGCTTACCTTTACTTTTAACTTGCCATTTACCGTATTCGCTTGCTTGCTTTCCATTGCATCCGCGCCAACTTTTAGGGTATAAATAACACCTTTTTTCGCCCCTTTAAGATCCAGGCTATACTCCGTTTTACGGCCTGCCTGGTCGGGAATGGTTAGTACATAAATGGTATTCGCGCCGCTTTGGTATTTATCAACCAATGGGTCGGCGTTTATGGTGCCTTTATAAATGTAATTACCCATCAGCTTATTGGTTTGCAAAATGTAGTCGGCGGCGGGGCGGCGTTTGGGGCTCTCGGCAAGGCCGGATGTAGCGTATTGCTCGGGGTTATTGGGCGTAGCATCAAACAACTGGTAAAAGAAAATCCGCTGAACCCCGTGGCGCGCGTAGAGCAACGACGAGCGCAAAGTCCAGTCGGCTTGCGTTATTAAGGCAGGTTTATTACCTACTGCAGGCGCTTGCTGATAACTTTCCCGGTTAATGTCGTAACCTGTTTCGGTAACCCAAACCGGTAGTTTTAAACGCTTACCTAATCTAACGAAACCATCGGCCACCTTGCCCGATCCCGAAAGCTCGGGCGCTACACCCGTTGTAGAGGGTTGATGTGTAAATACGCTGCCATCGTTACTGTACAGGTGGTAATTGAGCACATCAAAGCACAGGTTTACGCTACCATCGGCCTTTAAACCCCTGTTGGTTTTGCACCAGGCTACCATCCGCTCAACGTATTTTACATCGGCGGTAGCCAAACCTCCCATTACAACTAACATATTTGGGTCGGCAGTTTTTACCCCGGCGTTATTGCCCAGTGTGCCCTTGTGCCCGTCATAAAAAGCGGATAGGTTTGCGGCATATTCCTCCGGTGACTGGGTGGCTTTATCTCCCTTCCACCAACGGTCAGGTTCGTTACCACATTCTATATATTTGATCAGCCCAAGGCCAATCTTTACCGTATTTACCGGGTCGTTTGTCCAACGCGGGCGGTTGTCGACCTTTACAAGTGCTGGGTCTATTTTTGTATTATACCCGTATCGCGCGGCAAACTGAAACGCAGTACGTGCCTGTACTACATAAGATGCCGGAAAGCCACGATTAGCGCCAAACGAAACGGGAACATTCTCGTCGTCGCGCTCGTCGGCAGGGTAGGTGTCCATCATCCAAACGGGTAAGTTCTTCAAGTCGGCCAAAACCAAAATACTGTCCTGCTTGCAGCGGGTGTACATCACATCGTAATACCAGCTGCCGTTATTGGTGGGGTTGTAGGTGTAGTTGCCTTGGGTATTCTCCAGCTTGTTCCAGTTAAGGTAATGCCTAACCGCGCTAAAGCTTTTGATGAGCGACATATTAGTCTCGTAGATCCGGCTATGATCTTTCTTATTAGCGGGATCCTCCAAAAAATTCCATTCGTAGCTGTTTACGCCAAACATGTTTTTAAGCGGCGTTTGGTTGCTGTCGGCATCGGATGTATCGCCGGCTTTAAGTAGTTGAACAGTATCTTGCACAGCCACGAATCTCTCGCGCGGTTTCAAGTGGCATTTAGAAAGCCCAAGCACCGCGATCATTACCGTACATACTATTTTCACCATATCCGTTGTGCTATTACGCAAAGCGAACAAGATACGCATTAGGCACAAAAAAAGCCATCCCGAGTGACCGGGATGGCTTTTTGGATAAATTTCTCTTCGGTTTAGAAAAGCATTTCTGGCGGCGGGGTGGCACCTTTTAAACGCAGGTAAATGGTGGTTTGGCCGCGGTGATGTGTTTGGTGCTCAAACGCTTTTGATAGCAATAAACCACGGGTCGACTTCATTTTACCCATCGATGCTTCTTCTTTGAACTGAGCATCCGTCATGCTTTTAATGCTGGCAATAGCAAAATCGTAGCTGTCTAAAACCGCTTTGGTGGTAGCCTCTTTGGTTTGGGCTACAGTTTTTTCTAACGTTACATCCTTAGCCAACGGGGGCACTTTGCCTGTTGCTGTGGCGATGAAAAAGTAATTGGCATCGGCAAGGTGAAGCATCTGGCCTGCAAAGGTGCGTACCTCGGGCGTTGCTTTAAAGGTGTAACCATCGGCAGGCATAGCATCTAAATAAGCTTTGGTGTAAGCTTTTGCTCGGGTCCACTCGGCAGCGGTTTCGTCTTTGGTTATCTGTGCAAAAACCGAGGTGCAGGCAAGCGCCATAACGGCTAACAGAAATGATAATTTTTTCATAATAAGGTTAATTTTAGTTTTCGTGATAAAGGTAAATTTTTAGGTGTTAGTTAACAAGCGATTACGGTTTTAAAAAACTAATTGGCGCTGCTGCTGTTTATTGGTGGAAATGTTAACCAACACATTTAGCCCGACCGCCTTATATGAAAAATTACTCTTTTGCCTTTTTATGCTGTCTGCAGGGGCAACCTTTGCCCAGGACGCGCAGATCATTAAAAAAGACTTTGAAACCATCGTTACTTACACCCATCAAAAAAATATGGATAAGGTAATAGACATGACCTATCCGCGCATTTTTACCGTGATGCCCAAAGCACAGATGAAAGCCATGGCAAACGGCATGCTTGATGGTGTGGGTATCAAAACCATTTTTGAAGAGGTGCCACTGATGCTAAAGCTGAGCCCTGTTAAAAAACTTGCTAATGCTAATATTTGCCTTGGTAAGTACAACCAAAGCATGGTATTAGAATTTAAAAACCCGGCATTGATAGATATGATGACCAAAACCCAAATGCAGGGCACCAGGATTGAAAAGATAAGCGCCAACAAAGTGCGTATGAAAGGCACCCAATACCTGCTTGCCATTAAAGACAGCTACACCGGCAACACCTGGAAATACCTGCGTTACGATGATGAAGATGCAGCTACCAACAGCAAAATCTTATCAAAAGAGATAATAGCCGCAGCCACTCAGTTAAAAACCGCCCTTAAAACCATTAAGTAATATGAGAAGATCTATTTACGCGCTAATGATAATGGCCGCAATGGCATCATGCAAAAGCAAAACAAATGATAACGCAGGTACCGATACCGCGAAGAACAAAGCGGAAGAAAGCAAAACATCACCCGATGCCGTGGCTAATAATACGCCTGTAGCCGTAGCGCCGTTTGACATCAATACGATACCAGTTAGCGATAAAGATCCGGGCAAATTCCCGTATGTAGGCCTGCCCGCTAAATATACCTTCGATTATAAGGCCGAAGCCCCGGCCGAAAACACCAATGCTATGGATAAGGAATATTTCGCCGTAAATGGCAAACTGATACCGCAGGAGGGTAAAACCTTTAAAACGCATATCCAGTTACCAAGTGCCGAGGGAAAATTTAGCAGCCTAACGGTTGGTAAATACTATGATGAAGCCATTAAGGCCTTAGGTGGCGTGCAGGTAAACAATGTATCTATACCTAAAACGCAGATAGATAGCATTGGCAATAAAGAACTGATTGACAAACACTACGGCCACTCTATCGACTACAACTTATTAGACGATGTAAAGACCTACGTTATCCGAACCAAAGAAAAACAAATTTGGATCCAGATGACGCTAATGAACGGCGAAAGCGGTAATCTGACGGTTTTGGAGAAAACGAATTAATCTATATAGGCTACTTTTGTCATGCTGAACGTAGAGAAGCATCTATTCTACACCCTGCATTTTGCGATTGCAAATTCAATAATAGATCCTTCGCTATCGCTCAGGATGACAAGTAGGCGGTAGATCGATCTATACCGATACGTCAATCTTTATCTTCCTGCCTTTTATCTTTTCGTTTTTCACTAATGCTACGGTGCGTTCTATCAGGTGGCGTTTTATAGCCGCGTAGGATGAGTGGTCTAAAACTTCTATCAGGCCAAGGTCTTCTTTTGCCAGTTCGCCTTTTTTAAGCAGCAGGCCTACAATATCAACCTTGTTTATTTTATCTTTTTTGCCTGCGGCGATATAAACCGTTGCCCATGGCGATAGTTTTGGTATTACCGTTTTTTCGGGCAGTACCTCTTCTTCGGGGATCTTATCTAAGTAGTCGGGCTTTTCGCCGGGGGCAAGTAATAAGTAGGAGGTACCCGTGGCGTGCATCCGGGCCGTACGGCCGTTGCGGTGAATAAACGCCTCCTGGTTATGCGGCAACTGGTAATGCACAACATGCTCTATCTCGGGGATATCCAACCCGCGCGAGGCAAGATCTGTAGTAACCAAAATATGGTGGCTGCCGTTCCTGAATTTTAGCAAAGCCCGTTCGCGGTCGTCCTGTTCCATACCACCGTGGAAAATATCATGTGGCAGGCCCATATCATACAGCAGGTCGCTTATGCGGTCTACCGCTTCGCGGTGGTTACAAAATACCAGGGTTGGCTTATCACTTATCTTACATACTAAAGCAAACAGGGCGTCCAGCCTGTCGGCGGGTTCGCATATCACCACTTTCTGTTTTAGGTCGGGGGTAGATGCGGCGTTGGTCAGGTAATCCAGCTTGGCGGGTCGGTTAACGCCCGTGAACGAGGGGATGGCGTCCATCTGCGTAGCCGATGTAAGAATGCGCTTTTTAAGGTTAGGCAATTCCTTGATGATGTATGACATATCTGTTTGGAAACCAAACTCTAATGATTTATCAAACTCATCCAGTATCAGCGTAGTTATGGTGCTTGTATCAAAGGTTTTACGGCGGATGTGATGGCCGATACGGCCCGGTGTGCCAACTATCACTGCAGGCGGCTGCGACAGGCTGTTCAGCTCTATCTTGAGCGGGTGCCCGCCATAAAAGCAATTAATTTTAAACCCGCTGCCCATAGTGCGAAATACCTGCTCAATTTGCAGAGCCAGCTCGCGCGAGGGCACCATGATCATCACTTGTACGGTGTTGATCTTTGCATCCAGCAAACCCAGCAGCGGCAGCAAAAACCCCAGCGTTTTACCCGAACCGGTAGGCGAAAGCAGTATCACGTCGCCTTTTTTAGCAGCGGCAATGGCAGCCTCCTGCATGGGATTAAGGGCATTTATTTTGAGGTTGGTAAGCGCTTGCTGTATCATAAGCCGCAAAGATACGCTAAACCTGCTATTTAATTATCCTCACCGGTTTCTTGTGCTCATCTATCGCTACAAAGGTAAAGCTGCCATGTATGGCAAGGTCTCGGCCTTCAGAGTACATTTGCTCAACGTAGATCTCTACAGCAACCTTCAGGCTGGTATTGCCCACATGGCTCACGCGGCCTATTAGTTCTACGATGGTACCTGCCGGGATGGGTTTCTTAAAATCTATTTTATCGCTGCTTACGGTCACCATTACCTGGCGGCTAAAGCGGGTGGCGGTGATAAAGGCAACCTCGTCCATCATATGCATGGCGGTGCCGCCAAACAGGGTATCGTAATGGTTGGTGGTATTTGGGAACACGGCCTTAAAAATACGCGTTTCTGATGCTTCGATTCTTTCGTCTGTTGTCATAGTTCAAATATAAAAGCCTCACCAAAGCCCCCTCCATAGGAGAGGGCTTAAGCTTGGCATGTTGTTTAAATTAGTGCAGGCTCTGCGACGGCAGCGCGCATTTCTTTGGCGGCGGCTACCATTTCTATCAGTGCCTTTTTGGTTTCGTCCCAGCCTCGGGTTTTGAGGCCGCAATCCGGGTTTACCCAAAGTTGTGCATCGGGGATTACCGCCCGTGCTTTTTTAAGCAGGTGGGTCATCTCATCCCGGTTTGGTACGCGTGGCGAGTGGATATCGTACACACCCGGGCCTATCTCGTTTGGATATTTATAATCGGCAAATACATCCAGTAACTCCATTTGCGAGCGCGATGTTTCAATGGTGATCACATCGGCATCCATAGCGGCAATGTTCTGTATAATATCGTTAAATTCCGAATAGCACATGTGCGTATGGATCTGCGTATCGTCCTGCACACCGCTTGCCGAAATACGGAACGCTTTTACTGCCCAGTCCAGGTAATCTGCCCAATTTGCCATCCGCAAAGGTAAGCCTTCGCGGATGGCCGGTTCATCTATCTGGATAATTTTTATGCCGGCAGTTTCCAGGTCGCAAACTTCATCACGGATGGCCAAAGCTATCTGCGTACAGGTCTCAGATCGTGGTTGGTCGTTCCGCACAAACGACCATTGCAGGATGGTAACGGGGCCTGTAAGCATGCCCTTCATCCATTTATCAGTAAGCGACTGCGCATACCCCGACCATTTAACCGTCATCGGTTTAGGGCGCGACACATCACCATAAATAATAGGGGGCTTTACACAACGGCTGCCATAGCTTTGCACCCAACCGTTTTGCGTAAAGGTGAATCCCTGCAACTGCTCGCCAAAATACTCCACCATGTCGTTACGCTCAAACTCGCCGTGTACCAGTACATCCAGGTCGATATCTTCCTGCCACTTAACGGCCCGTTCAGTTTCGTCGGCAATGTGAAGGTCGTATTGTGCCTGGGTGATAGTGCCTTTTTTTAATTGGGCACGCCAGCTACGCACCTCTGCAGTTTGCGGGAACGAACCGATTGTGGTGGTAGTGTACAATGGCAAATTTAACAAAGCCCGTTGTTTTTGCTTACGTGATACAAAGTCGCTTAATCGTTGCGAATCGCTTTCGGTTATCTTTGCAACACGTTCTTTAACAGTATTATTATGTATAAGTACTGAAGTTTTACGTGAACCGATATCATGCTGGTTTTCGGCCAGTTTGTATTGTGTACCAACACCTGTTTCATCAGACGACAACACTTTTAAAAGCGCTATCTCGGTTACTTTCTGGCGGGCAAAGGCAAGCCACTGTTTTATCTCGGGCGTAAGCACTTCGGGGTCATGCTCATTCCGCAGATCAACCGGCGCGTGGATCAACGAACAGGACGGTGCTATCCAAACACGATCATCGCCAAGCTTATCTTTTGCTTTTTTGATGATGGCGAGCGATGCCTCAAAATCATTCTTCCAGATATTGCGGCCATCAATTACACCTAAGGACAGGATGGTTTTAGCGGGCAGCAAGTTCAGCACTTCATCCAGTTGCTGCGGTGCGCGTACCAGATCGATATGCAAGGCATCAACAGGCAGGGAGGTAACCAGTTCGGCATTACTACCCAGTTTTTCAAAATAGGTGGTCAGTACAAACTTTAAGCGCGGGAAATCTTTACGCAGTTGTTTGTAGGCATCGCGGTAAGCCTGTTGTTCCTTCTCCTTCAGATCAAGCGCCAGGAAGGGCTCATCAAACTGGATCCATTCGGCGCCAAGGTCCTGCAGTTTAGTGAGGATCTCGGTATAAACCTTAAGCAGATTTTTAAGCAAGTCTATCTTTTCAAAACCGGCTTCTTTTTCCTTACCCAAAAGCAAGTAGGTAATAGGGCCTATCAACACCGGTTTAGTGATGATGCCTAACTGTTTTGCCTCGTAAAACTCGTTAGTGATCTTGGTAGAAAATAATCTGAACTGCTGATCCTTATAAAACTCGGGCACTATGTAGTGGTAGTTGGTATCAAACCACTTGGTCATCTCCATGGCTACTACGTCCAGCCCGTCCTTTTGGTAACCGCGGGCCATAGCGAAGTATAGGTCGAGTTCTTCCTTGCCTTGTTTCAGGATTACCTCGTTATAGCGTTTGGGGATAGCGCCGAACATCAGGGAGTGATCCAGCACGTGGTCGTAATACGAAAAATCGTTCGAGGGAATCAGGTCGATCCCGGCTTCTTTTTGCATCAGCCAGTTATCGTGGCGGATGGTTTTACCTACGGTAAGCACATTTTTGTGCCCCGTTTTGCCTGCCCAGTAACCCTCGCAGACCTTTTTCAATTCGCGTTGGCCACCAATACGCGGGTAGCCTAAATTTTGCGTTAGCATTGCTTTAATTGATTAAATAAATAAATCGGTTAAAAGCCCTTTTAGCTAAACTTCGCAATGCGTTTGTTGGAATGGATTGGCGGAAAAGTATGGATATAGCGCGCCCTTGCATAAAAATACAGGTTGTAACGAAAACTATATCAAACACCCGACCATTGCCCCATACCGCGGAAGCATTGTCAATTCGGTATGGCAGGTCTCCTGACTTGTAACATTTTTGCCGCCCTTCCCGACCGTTTTTGGACAATCAGTGGGCATATATTCTGGCAAAAACCTTTTTGTGTTACTTACAGTTGCGCGACAGTTAGTGATTTGCACACTATTCCCTATTAATCTACAATTAAGTAAAACCTATACCGGTTGATGAAGGAAAGTAAAGAACTTACATCGGCCCAAATGTAAGTAATAAGGATGAGGAAAAGGAGGATTAGCTGTCTTCTCTTAACTTTCTGATCGTTTCAAGGGCGTCAACATCTATCTGATCTTTGGGGCGGTTAATTTCTTTCCTGTTCTCAATAAGCTGATCGATGTGCAGGAAAGGAACGCTTATGCCCTCAATATCAGCCACGGGGGCCATCTCCAGGCATTCGAAAAAGGAATGTTGCTCAAGGCCCGACATAGTAGTGAGGGCATCCAATTTAAGCCCGTTGTGTAAAATAAACTCTGTGCAATTGGGCATAAACTGCATATACTCAATCATCGGGTAGTCACCCATGGCGCAATCAACAAGCGCACTTCTAAAAGCTTTTCTGTTTTCAAGCGTGTCGTTTAACCATAGATCTAAATCGCTGGTATCGCCTTGCAATCCATTCAGCTTTAAAGCGTTGCCGCCAACTACAATGTATTGAACTTTATTAATTTGAAGGGATTTCCAGAAACTTAGAATATTTTTATCGAAGATGTCCACAGATTATGCTGATAACTTACTTCAAATTTAAATAAAAAGGCTTTAGCAAGCAATAACTATTCCGTATGGAAAACCTCCTGCATATCGCTCAATATCTTGCCTTTAGCGGCGGCATCGGGCAGGGGGATTTGGGTTGGGTCGGTACGTTTCCACCATTTTTGGGTGTTAGGGTCGGCCGCCATTTTTTGCATATCGGCGTTAAAGTTATTGCCCACATATTCAAAATAGCTAAACAGGTATGGCTTGCCGTCTATCTGTTTTATATAGCTGAATGGATTATCCGAATAAGATAATGGATTATGCTTTGGCGGATAGCCCGTTTGCTGTGGCCTGCCTGAATTTGCGTGCGAAATAAAGCGCCGAGAACAGCGTAAGCAACAAACCTACCGCCGATAAACCAATCACGCTGTTAGAGAAAAATGTGACCCAGTTTAGTTTTACTTTAAAGATCTCTTTAAAAAGCAGCACGCTAACGCTACCCACATACCCAAAAGAATCGGCCAGGTATATCAGGAACCCTACATTGCCGGCATACCTAAACGTTGCAATTAACCGCTCAAAAAACACGGCGTTGAAGGGAATGTAAACCATATACAACCCAAGGCCTACGATCGTCATCCACCAAACGGGTTCTAAACTATCGGCAATAAACAGCACGGTGGAGATGCCGGCCAATAAAAATCCTATGCCAATAAATACATGGGCGGTCATCAATGCTTTGTAGCTGTTGCGGATCATCACCATGCTGCCTATCAGTATCAGAATGACCAGGGTTATCGGTGTTTCTGTTTTAGAAAATATGGCGGGCTGATTAAAGAAACCCATTTCCTTCCACATTTCCGCGCCAAAATTATCACGGACATCCCTGAAGATGGTGGCAAATGTGTAGATGAGGATGCAAGCCGCAAGCCCCGGTAAAAGACCGCGCACAAATGCCCTGCGTTGTATTTTGCTCATTGGCGTGCGCTCCATCCGGTCGGCAATGTCGGCATCATCAGGCGAGGGGA
This sequence comes from Mucilaginibacter sp. UYNi724, assembly GCF_054057495.1. Taxonomy (NCBI): domain Bacteria; kingdom Pseudomonadati; phylum Bacteroidota; class Sphingobacteriia; order Sphingobacteriales; family Sphingobacteriaceae; genus Mucilaginibacter; species Mucilaginibacter sp. UYNi724. Next base: position 251,459 of record NZ_JBSRZI010000002.1, read on the forward strand.
TCTTTTCCATCATGTAAACGAACAGCAGGAGCGGGGCGGCAAATAAAAGCCCGGTGAAGAACGGCACCCAAAACTCCGTAACGCCAAACTCAAGCATGAGCCAGCCGCCTGCCGACCGCACAAACCCCGAAGCGAAAATGAAACTTACAGCCAGCGTGGCGCCAATAAAATCGGTACCGCGGCGGCCTTCGATATAAGAAAAAACCACGCCCCAAAGCATCCCCAGCGGGAAACCGTTTATAAACAAAAAAACAATATTGTAAGGCACCGGCACCAACGCGAAGCCCAGCCAGCTAATCCATGCGATGCCCGTAAGTAAAATAATAACAGCCCCACGGCCGCTGCGTTTAAGTTCGGCAATGTATTTTACGCCGTAGAATTTTGCCAGCATATAGCCCAAAACCTGGCTGATAACTAATAGCGTTTTATAACTGTAACCGGCCACGGTAATACCATCAAACGTAGCTACGGTAAACGATTTACGGAAACCAAATATCATGGTGTAAGCCAAAAATACCGTAACTGCAGCGTAGATGTTTACCTGCAAACGTGTACCTGTAATCTTATTTGGCTTTAGCAGCATGGCAATAGGGTAACGTAATTCATGTAAAGGGCAATGGTGTAACCATTGTAAATATAGGTAAGTTTAACAAGCCCCAAACAACTACTTTGGGTTTAAATTGAGGCTGATATAAAACTTGCAGGGGCTTTTTACGTATGTAATTATATGCCAGTTGATAACCAACAGTTTTACACCGACTTGCCACCAAATAAGATGTTTTTGGGTGATCTTTTGACGGACGACAAACTGTTCCACGCTATCCCTGCCGACTGGCATGTTATCATCACCGATATCAAAGGATCTACCAACGCTGTTTTTGGCGGCCGGCACGAGGATGTAAACCTTATAGCTACCGGCAGCATTGTTACGGTTCTAAACATTGCTTTTGATCATAACGTTACTATCCCGTTCTTTTTTGGGGGCGATGGGGCTACTTTTATAGTACCACCAAATTTAATAGATAAATTGATGAAAGCCCTGGCGCTATATCGTACCAATACGCTCAATAATTTCAATCTTGAAATTCGTACAGGGACGGTATCGGTGAAGGAGATCTATGCTAAGGGGTATCATATGCTTCTCGCTAAGTTCAGCAGCTCGCGGTCGTTTTTTATCCCCGTACTGTTGGGCAACGGGCTTAATTATGCCGAAAAATTAATTAAGGGAGATGACGCGCTATTGTCAGATCATCCTGCTCAATCCGGAGAGCTTGACCTTACCGGAATGCAATGCCGATGGGATAGGATTGCCCCGCCCGATGATAAGGAAGAAGTTGTTACCCTGCTGGTTGTGGCAACCGAAGGTAATAAGCAATCGGCGGCGTTTAGTAAGGTGATGAATAAGATAGATGAGTTATACGGCCCGCCCCGGAACCGCCAGCCTATATCGGTTAAACAATTAAAACTTAAAACAACTTTTAGCAGCCTGGGCGAAGAAATGCGTTTTAGGCTGGGGCAGATAAAATGGTGGGAGTTGGTTAAAACCTGGCTTACTACGCTTTACGGATATATTTATTTCCGCACGCAAAGCGGTAAAAAATACCTGAAGAGCCTGGTGGAAATGTCAGACACGCTGGTTATAGACGGTAAAATAAATACTGTAATATCCGGCACCATCATGCAACGCAAAGCCTTAGAAAATGCCCTGAACCAACTTGAGCGGGAGGGGGCTATCAAATACGGCCTGCACATCAGCAGCGCGTGTATCATGTCCTGCTACGTACGCGACCTGGAAGACGGCCATATCCATTTCGTAGATGGATCTGAAGGTGGATACACGCAGGCGGCTAAGATGCTGAAAGAAAAATTATAAAAAAATATCATATTAAATACCGTAATGCGGTATTACAGGCGGCAAATTGGTAAATTGCGGCAACTTCACCATTAATGAAAAATATAGTTTACGTTAGCACCGCTGTCACGTTGATGCACGAAAATCAATTGTTTGACATTTTACATAATTCCAGGATCCATAACGCGGCGCTTAATATATCGGGCGTGTTGCTTTATTCTGAAGGTATTTTTATACAGGTATTAGAAGGCAAAGACGGTATGATAAACGCGCTGTATGCCAGGATAGAGGCAGACTCGCGCCATAAAAACATCATTAAATTGATTGATGAGCCAATTGCCGAAAAAAGTTTTGCGCAATGGCTTATGGGCTTCGCAACTGCAGATAAAGAAAAAACCGAAAAGCTGGTTGGCTATTTAAGATCTGTTAAGGAGTTGGACCTTAACCGTAGCAACAGCGCCGCTATTGACGCTATAAAAGCCTTTATAGAAACTAATGAACTTGCTGTGAAGTATTAAAGCTGTAATAAATATTTCACTACAGCCGGTGCCTTTTGCAGGAGGCACTGAACTCTTATTTTTTAAATAGCCCTCCCGCTATTCTGATAATTACTATCTTCCGTTGGTTTTAAGTGGCGACACTTTTGGCCGTAAAACCAACCAATCACATTGTTAAATGGTAGATAACGCTATTGATTGCAGAAATTGCAGCACTTTAATAACCGATAAATTTTGCCCGGCTTGCGGCCAGCCCAAAACCCTTAAAAGGGTAGATGCGCATTACGTATCACACGAGATCCAGCACCTGCTCCATTTCGAAAAGGGCATTTTATTCACCATCAAGGAACTGATGATCCGCCCGGGTTTACGCGTGCGGGAATATATCACCCATGACCGGAGCCGCCTTGTAAAGCCTATCGTATTTATCATTATTACATCGCTGGTATATTCTACCGTTAATCATTTTTTCCATATAGAAGAAGGGTACGTCAATTATCAGGGCGATAAAAATTCTGCATTAACACAAATATTTACCTGGGTAGAAAACCATTACGGTTATGCCAACATTATTATGGGGGTATTTATAGCGCCGTGGATAAAAATATTCTTCAGGAAACAGCAATACAACTTTTTTGAAATATTGATCCTGTTGTGTTTTGTAATGGGGATGGGCATGCTGATCTATTCTGTATTTACAATTGCATCAGGTTTGCTAAAAGTAAGCTTGATGAAAGTTGCCGGGGCTGTGGGCATAATTTATTGTTCCTGGGCTATCGCTCAATTTTTCAACGCTAAAAAAGTGTCCGGTTACATAAAGTCAATTGCTGCCTACTTGCTTGGCGTGTTAAGTTTTACAATAGCGGCCATGGTGCTGGGGGCTTTAATAGATGCGTTTGTGCGACATTAAAGTTAATTATTACATTTGCCCCTGCAAAACGTTCTATCGCTCCCGGCTTGTTCGGGTGAGGAAAGTCCGGGCAACATAGAGCATCCTGCTTCCTAACGGGAAGGCGCCCGCAGCGGGCGACAGCCAGTGCCACAGAGAATATACCGCCTGCAAGGGTAAGGGTGAAAACGTGAGGTAAGAGCTCACGGCTTTTCCGGGCGACCGGGATCGCGGTAAACCTCAGGAGTTGAAAAACCAAATAGGTTCTGAAAGCGGTGCTGCTCGCATCCACGTCTGGTAACAGAATGTCAGAATGGGTAGGTTGATTGAACTTGCCGGCAACGGCAAGGCCAGATTAATGATAGAAGCCCCCGCAAGGGAGTACAAAACCCGGCTTACAGATTTGCTGCTGTGAAGAACCCCCGTAAGGGGGTTTTTCTGTTTATGGCTTATAAAGCATATGGTTCGAAGTTGATAGCCCATGGTAAAAAGCATTTGCTATAATTTATAGTTAGCAAACGGCTCAGTATTAATGGTTAAACGTAGCTGCCATGAACCATTAACCATGATCTATCAACTAACAAAACCACTCACTTAAAAACTGCTCATAATACTATACATTTTTATATATTAGCCGCAAACATTACCACCTGTTTTAAGTTTAAATAACACATGGCAAAAATTTTAATAATTGACGACGAACGGGCTATCCGCAGCACCCTTCGTGAGATATTGGAGTATGAAGACTATCTTGTTGAAGATATAGATAATGGCGTTGACGGCCTTGAGCTGATCCGCAAGAACGATTATGACCTGGTACTGTGCGATATAAAAATGAACCGCATGGATGGTATGGAAGTACTTACCGAAGGTTTAAACATAAAACCCGATCTTCCTTTCATCATGATATCCGGACACGGCACGGTAGAAACCGCTGTTGAAGCCAGTAAAAAAGGTGCGTTCGATTTTATCTCGAAACCGCCCGATCTAAACCGCTTATTAATTACCGTACGTAATGCGCTGGACCGCGGGAGCCTGGTTGTTGAAACCAAAGTTTTAAAGCGCAAGGTATCAAAGGTGCGCCCTATTCTTGGCGAATCGCAGGCTATTGTACGTATCAAGGAAACTATTGACCGTGTTGGCCCTACCGATGCCCGTGTGTTGGTTACCGGTGCTAACGGTAGTGGTAAAGAACTTGTTGCCCGCTGGCTGCACGAAAAATCTAACCGCTCTAATGGCCCCATCATTGAGGTTAACTGTGCGGCTATCCCTTCTGAATTAATTGAAAGCGAGCTGTTCGGACACGAAAAGGGTTCGTTTACATCAGCTATAAAACAACGCATAGGTAAATTTGAAAGCGCCAACGGCGGTACCCTTTTCCTGGATGAGATAGGCGACATGAGCCAATCTGCACAGGCAAAAGTGTTGCGTGCATTGCAGGAAAGCAAAATTACCCGTGTGGGTGGCGAAAAGGAAATTGATGTGGATGTACGCGTAGTAGCGGCAACCAACAAGGACCTGCTTAAAGAAATTGAGGCCGGTAACTTCCGGATGGATTTATACCACCGCCTAAGCGTTATCCTGATCCACGTACCACCGTTGACCGAACGCCGCGACGATATTACCCTGCTTACCCAGAGTTTCCTGGAAGAGATCTGCAATGATTATGGTATGCCGGTCAAAAAGGCATCTGATGCCGCGCTTGAAGCCCTTAAAGCTTTACCGTGGACGGGTAACATCCGTGAGTTGCGCAACATGGTAGAGCGTTTGATCATCCTGAGTGATAAAACCATTACCGACGGCGATGTAAAGGCATTTGCCAACCCATCTGCCCCGGTAAGTGCCGATGCAGGTGCTGCAACAGCAGCAGCAGCGCCGCAAACCGATTTTGACCGGTTCACCAACTTCCAGGAGTACAAGGATTACGCCGAACGCGAGTACATCAAGTTCAAGTTGGAAAAAAACAACTGGAACGTATCAAAAACCGCAGACGATATCGATATCCAACGCAGCCACCTTTACAGCAAAATCGAGAAATTTGGTTTGAAGAGAGGGGAATAAGGTTAAAATTTTATCGTCAATTGGATAAACAAAAGGCTTGTTATTAATTTTAACAAGCCTTTTGTTTAATAACGAATAGCAACATTATCTTTAATAATAACTGTGGAAAATTTTGAAAGTTTATGGCAAAAACATACTAAACCGTTAGTAGGCAAAAAAATATTTACAGCAACTGGAGCTGAAAATATTATTAACGCGGTCACTGAAAAGTATATTGTGAGAATAAGTTCGAAAGGTAATTTAAGTAAAATAAAAAAAGACCTAATTGAAGCGGTTTACAATGATCTAATTAGAGAGAAAAGTATTACAAGAACTTTCATTAATAATAAGTATGGCAAAAGATGTTCATCAATTGTTACGGTAGTTTTAGCAGAATTTCCGACTATTGATCTGGAGACTTTTCCTGTCATTAAATTAAAAATTGCGACTGAACTCGTTAGTATAAATGCGTAATGCCAACCCGATCTGCAAAGCAGAGATTGCTTCGTACCTCGCAATGACGCGTGAATAAGGTTTTTAATAATTTGGATAACTACAATGAACTGGTCCGCAGCTACCATTATCGATCAACCAATAACTACTTACACTTCGCCAGATCCCCGTCCACCTCATTTACCGATATTGTCCCCATTTTATTGCCGAACGAGTTGCCTACGTAAGTAAGCACTTTGGCAACGTCAATGGCGGGAAGGTCAACATTGGCGGGCATGGCGCCTTCATAGGCTTTGCCTTTAACGGTGATGATGGTTTCCTTTATTCCGTATTTTATAAAGCAGCCCAGTTGATGGCGGTTCTTGTTCAGGTAGGCCGTATCGGTAAGCGGGGGGATCAGGCTCGATAAACCTTCGCCTCTTGCGCCATGGCAGTTTTGGCAATTGGTTTTATAGATAGCCGCGCCTCCTGTATAGTAGCGTTTAAACTCCTGCTCGGCATCGCTTTGGCAGGATGCAATTGCGACAGCCATCAGCGCGACGATGAAACCAATTACCTTTAACTTCATTACTGGGCAATTTCGGTATTAACTTCGGCACGTAGGGTCTTGATATCTTCTATCATTTTGGCAACCTGTTTTTCCTCGGTACCATCGTAATATCCGCGGATGCGTTTCTGCTTATCAACCAATACAAACCAGCCCTGGTGTACATAGCCGCCGGGGGTGCCATCGTCTTGCTTTACGGCAACCAGGTAATTCTTTTGGCCAAGGTCATAAGTTTTCTCTTTATTGCCTTGCAAAAGCCACCAGCTGTTGCCGCTGATACCCAGTTTATCGGCATATTTTTTCATCACGGCAACGCTATCATGTTTTGGGTCGATGGTGTGCGATATGATCTTAAAATCGGGCGCGCTCTTAAACTCGTTGTACACCTTTAACATATTGCGGTGCATAATAGGGCAGATAGAAGGGCAGGTGGTGAAAAAGAAATCGGCCACGTAAATATCTCCCTTCAGGTTCTTCTGGGTGATGCTATCGCCATACTGGTTCACAAACTTAAAATCGGGGATGGTTTGGTAAACCGTATCAACAACCTCTTTACCGTTAACCATTTTAGTAACCGCATCGCGGTTACCCATAATAGGCAGGGTAGGCTTATCGTTATTAAATTTACAGGCGGTTACAGTTAATGCTAAAAGGGCCAATGCCGCTATTTTTCTCATTTGGTGGTTTTATTTTTCTTGATGAATGTTGCTGCCGCGGCAACCGTAACATTAAAGGTGCTGTCAATAGCGTCTATCTGTTTCTTTTGGTCGGTAAGGTAGGTCATGATCTGATCATGGCTTTTGCCTTTATTTTCCGCGTCGAAGTTATGCATCCAATTCTCCATACGGGTATCGGCGCTATCAAGGGCTTTGTTATGCGTAACGGCAGCCGCGCTTACACCGGCAGATATGCTGTCTTTTATCAAAGTATCCAGCTGCATTTTATTGATCATGATCAGCTCTTCTATACCCATCACGCGGTCGTGCACCTTTATTACCTCGTTAAACAGATCTTTTTCTTGTTTTTTAGTATCGGTACAGCTAAATATTACAAAGCTTAATAATATGGCGGCAATTAACTTCTTCATAGTATTTATATAGTTTGGTTTAAGTTTCTGATGTAAAGTACGTAATCCAGCATGGGTAAGGTTGCCCCGTCTATTTTTAAAAGTGTGCCAATTTGCGCCCTGTGATGGGTGCCGTGGTTTATTAAATGGGTAAGTATATCGCTCACACTATTCTCACAATAGCCAACGGAATTTGTATAGGCTATCACCCGGTCAAAATCGTTCGGTTGCAGGGAATCGAAATAGGCCAGCAGCTCCAGGTAATTGGCATTTACAATGGGCATAATTTCTTCGGCGGTTGCCTCGGGCCAAAGGGGCTTTAATGGGGCAGGTAACCCTTTAAGGCGTTTTACCCAAATTTGCTGCGCCGCAAGCAGGTGGGCCATCAATTCTACAGGTTTAGCCGTAGCAGCCCGTTCCAGTAACAGTTCTGCAATTTTGGTATTGGCAAAAAAATCGTAATTAAGCAGGCGGATAAAATGGCTTTTCATCGGCAGTAAAAGTAAACATCATCGGCTAAATACAAATGATGCGGGCAAAATATTACTTTAACGGGAAGGTCAAATCAAGCTTTTATCGATCAACGGTTTCAATTTTTCTACATCCAGGTTGCCCGAGTAGATAACAACACCCTTTTTATCAAGCAAAACTACTTGTGGAAACGCAGTTACGCCATAGTTTTTGTTAACCGTAGGGTCATCGCCATACATCACCGGGAATTTCACCTCGTGTGTGGTAATAAAGGTAGTAATTGCTTTTTCGCTGTCCTCGGTATTAATCGCTAAAATTTTAAAACGGCTTTTATTGTAAAGATCATTCAGCTTATTTAATGGTGCTACCGCTTCAATGCAATGCCCGCAATTTTTTATCCAAAATTCCATTAAAACCACGTTACCACTGTATTGGCTTAAGCCTTCCTTTGCCTTGCCGTTAAAATTGGTCAAACTCCATTCCGGGGCGTTTTGCCCGGTGGCGATGAGGTTTACAGGCGCACCTTTCGTGGTTAAAGCATAGGTATTTAAATAGCTCGAGTAATACCAGGATTGCTCGGCAACCGCGGGGGGCGCGCTTAGGTAGGCAAAATCGGTACGGTTAAGATCCTTGCTGCCTATTTTTGTTTGCAAAACAGTTACAGGCAAGCCGGTAGTTTTATCGGTAATAATTTTATATACAAAGGTTATATCAATGGTAGTACCGGTAAAGCCCGTACCTATGTAGTTTACCAATTTATTGTGTAATACAAACTGCAAAAGGTTGTATGGCTTGCGGTTTATTAGTGTGTCGGCAATTGTTTTAGGAATGGCATTGTCGGCGATAATTATCGGTAATATATTTCTTAACGTAATAACAGAATTAAACAAAGCCGATTTGCCCTCCAACTGCTCCGTTTTAACCTTTGGCGTTACTTTCAACTTTTTGTCTTTGATGTTCCCGTCAAAAATCTCCGCGTTGTTAAAAATAGAAAAGCCTTCGGCAGAAAAATATTGAAACCTGAAACCCGCGACATCATTTTCCTTTCCAAACTCAATGTACATATCACCTTCAGCCTTACTCACATAATCTTCAGCAGGGTAGTTAAACTCACGGCTGTAATGGTATTTTACTTTTTTTAGCGCGGCAAGCTGTGCCGATGCACGGTTAAACGCTTTTAGTGCTTTAGCGTCTTCAGGAGGTTTTGCGCTGGTTAATAAGACAGCTGCAAAGATCAATAAGGTGGTAGCCGTTATATTTATGATTTTCATTGTGCCGGTTTTAAACAAAGATATTTTTTTTGTCCGTCAATATCCCTTAACAATTTAATAATCTTGTGCTTATTGTAACTACACACTGCCGCGTTACATTTGAGTAAACAATAAACAGCACCATGAAGATCATCACAAAATTAGCAGCCATAGTAAGCGACCTGCGCGAGTGGTTGTTCCTTAAAAGCATGCGTTCGTCATTCATGCACTAAGTTTTTTGAAATTGCGCTTTATTTATAAAATAATAATGTACATTTTGGGCTCAGCATCAGCTCAAATCAATGGATACCGAGAACCTGGATACACCACTTTCTAAACAACTTTTTGGCGACGATTTTGCCTGGGGAGTTTCTACTGCCGCGCTTCAGATAGAAGGTTCATGCGATACCGATGGCAAAGGCCCCTCTATCTGGGATACCTATAGCAACCGAAAAGGCAAGATCTTAAATGGTGATAAACCCAGTATCGCCTGCGATTTTTATAACAGGTACCGTCAGGATGTTGACCTTGTTAAACAACTTAATATCCCAAATTTCCGGTTCTCAATAGCCTGGAGCCGCGTTTTGCCAAATGGTACAGGCAAAGTTAACCAGGCAGGGATTGATCACTACAATAAACTTATTAATTACTGCCTTGAGCAGGGTGTAGAACCCTGGGTAACCATTTATCATTGGGACCTGCCGCAAGCGCTCGAGGATAAAGGCGGCTGGACAAACCGCGAAATGGTGAGCTGGTTCAGCGAATTTGCCACCATTTGCGCAAAGGCTTTTGGCGACCGCGTAAAGAACTGGATGGTGATGAACGAGCCTGCCGTATTTACAGGCGCAGGCTACTTTTTAGGCATCCATGCACCGGGGCGTACGGGATTACGCAATTTTTTGCCGGCTATCCATCACGTGGTATTAAGCATAGTAGCCGGTGGCAGGATTTTGAGGGAGTTAGTGCCCGGCGCTAACATTGGCAATACCTTTTCCTGCTCGTATATCGAGCCTTATGCCGATAGCCCCAGGCACAATCAGGCCGCTAAACGTGCCGATTCGCTCATCAACCGTTTATACATCGAGCCTTTATTAGGTTTGGGGTACCCTACAGATGAGGTTACCGCCTTAAAAGGCATCAATAAATATATATTGCCCGGCGATGAAGCAAACATGAGTTTCGACTTTGATTTTATCGGCATTCAAAACTACACACGTGAAATTGTCAAGTACTCGTTCTTTACCCCATACATCGGTGCAAGCCTGGTAAAGGCCGAGAAAAGGGGCGTAGAGCTTACCGATATGAAGTGGGAGGTATATCCGCAGGCCATTTACCACATGCTTAAAAAGTTTGATGCTTATCCGCAGATAAAAAAACTCATAGTTACCGAAAATGGAGCGGCCTTCCCTGATACGGTTTTTGATGGCAAGGTAGACGATAAACGGCGTGTTATATACCTGCAAAACCACATTGCACAGGTTTTAAAAGCCAAACAGGAGGGATGCAAGGTAGATGGTTATTTTGTTTGGACGCTTACCGATAATTTTGAATGGGCCGAAGGTTATCACCCACGGTTTGGGCTCATACACGTTAACTTTGACACGCAGGAGCGCATTATCAAATCATCAGGCCATTGGTTCGCTAACCTGCTCAGGTAAATCGGTAGGGATGCTGCGCGATATGATTGGCAGGCTGATAAAGAAGGTACTGCCGATATTAGGCTCGCTCTCAAACCAAATTTTACCGTGATGCTTTTCCATTATCTGACGACAGATAGACAGGCCCAACCCAAACGATTTCTCGCCCGATGTGCCCGGCCTTTGCGCGCTGGTAAACATATTAAACACTTCATCTTTTAACTTATCGGGGATGCCAATGCCGTGGTCTTGCACAGCAATGATGATCTTGCCGTTTACCTCCGCAACCTTTACATGGATCTCGCCGTTACCCGGGCTAAATTTGATAGCATTGCTGATAAGGTTGCTGATAACCCGCCAGATCTTTTCCCGGCTGATGTACAGTTCCTGTGCCTTGGGTAAGGTATCCAGCAAGATTGTCTGGCCTTTTTCGGCAGCTTTAAACCGCAATAATTCAACGCTGTTGTTCACCAATGAGTTAATTTCCACCCGTTCTAAATTAAGCGCTACCGAGTTCAAGTTGGTAGCCTCCAGGATCTCGTTGATCAGTTCAAGGGAATTGAATGACGTTTCTTTAAGCAGGTTTATCAGTTCCTTTTGCTCGTCTGTATAGTCGTCATCGGCCATCATAGTGGTAAGAGATGCTATACCGCCAATAGGATTACGCAAGTCATGCGCTACGGTGCGTAGTATTCGGTCCTTTTCCTGGCTGCTGGTGTTTAACTCGCTAAGCGCTTTTTCTAATACGTAGTTCTGCTCGTTTATTTGGCCGTTAAGCACATTAACGGTTTGCAGGTCCCGCTTGCTGCGTTTCCAGTTGCGATACACCAGCAATACAATGATCAATGCCATCACCGCGAAAAATACACTTACATATAGATAGATAACCTGTAGTTTATTTTCGTTGTTAAGGATATCTATTTCGTGCTGTTTCTCGTAATTGGATAGTTGCTGGTTTACATCACTCTCCATTAGTAAACTGGCTTTTTGTGAGATAGAATCCTTTAATATATTATACCGCTGTATGTGGTTTACAGCCAGTTGCAGGTTGTTTTGTTTAATATAATAATTACCCAGAAGCCGGTTCCAGTCCGCTTCGGCGTCCGGATTTTTTACGGTATCCAGTTGGTTACGAAGGTTATCAACCAATTTCTTTAATGGTTCCAATTGGCCTGTTTCTAAATAGATCTGCCCAAGTTTAGTTTCAGATAGTTCCGCGTCGGCGTTGTCATATCCCTTTTGCAGGTTTATAGCAATACTTTTTTTAAGTAATGCTGCTGCTTTAGTATAGTTTTTCCGGGTTATATAAATATCGGCCATATTGCCGTAAACCACGCCACGGGCCGAATTGAAAAGTAAAGCCTGCTCTTTAAATTCCGCCTGGTTTTGATTAAGCATATTAAGCGTTGCATTGAAGTAATGCAATGCACTATCATTTTGCCCGCTGTGGCGGTAACTTAGGCCAATGTTATCTAAAAGTTCCTGTTTCCTGAAAAAATTAGGGAAATCGTTTTTAATGTTTACGTTTTGGTTATAGCTATCTTTAAAATAATTCGCTGCACGACTATAATGCCCTTTTTTATACATGATCATCCCCATTCGGTAGGTATAATCGCTCATGGCGAGATTATTTAAATATTTTTTACCGGTAAGGTAGCCGTTATAATAATATTGATAGGCATCGTTAAACTGTTTCAGTTCGAAGTAAGCGTCACCCTTTGCAAAGTTGGCCTCTGCAAAATTTGCCGCATATTGCTTTTTGGTTTCGCTTAGTTTTGCTATTTGCAGCATGCTATCTGCGTAAAGAAGCCCCTGTTGGTATTGGTGCTTTACTTTTTTATGATAAATAAACAGGTAAGAGTAATACCTGAACCGATCATTAAGGGTTGGATAGGTAAGCGTTTTATAAGCTGAATCAAGGTACTTTACACCTTGATCAACTTTACCTGTATCATAAAGCTTATTAACCCTGTTAAAAATAGGAATAAACTCATCGGAGTATTCGCCATCATCAACCTTCTTTTGGCTGCAGGATATTAAAATGAGCAGAAGTATATACAGCCATGCATGCCTGGTTAAAATTGAGGCATATCTGTCTTTAGTAAAGGTCACAATAGTAATGTATAAATGGGTACACAAATATAATATTCGCGGGGCATTTTCACTACTTAAGGCTATATTTTCTTATAAGTTTATTTGAAAGCGTTTTCGCCTGTAACATCCATACCTGTAATTAACAAGTGGATATCATGTGTGCCTTCATAAGTAATTACCGACTCAAGGTTCATCATATGGCGCATTATTGGATATTCGCCTGTAATACCCATACCGCCAAGCATCTGGCGTGCTTCGCGCGCTATATTTATAGCTATTTCTACACTGTTACGCTTAGCCATAGAGATTTGCGCGGCAGTAGCGCGGCCTTCATTTTTTAGTGTCGCCAAACGCCAAACCAACAGTTGCCCTTTAGTGATCTCGGTTATCATTTCGGCCAGTTTTTTCTGCTGAAGTTGGAAACCGCCAATTGGCCTGCCAAACTGTACACGCTCTTTTGAGTAGCGCAGGGCGGTATCGTAACAATCCATGGCGGCACCTAAAGCGCCCCAGGCAATGCCATAACGTGCCTGGTTCAAACAACCAAGGGGGCCTTTTAAACCGGATACATTTGGCAATACATTGTCCTTCGGGATCTTTACGTTATCAAAAACCAGTTCGCCGGTGGCAGATGCACGCAGCGACCATTTGTTATGCGTCTCCGGTGTGGTAAAGCCGTCCATACCGCGCTCAGCTATCAGGCCGCGAATTTTACCTTCTTCGTCCTTTGCCCAAACAATGGCAACATCCGCAAAAGGTGAGTTAGAGATCCACATTTTGGCACCGTTAAGGATATAATGGTCGCCGGCATCTTTAATATTGGTAACCATACCGCTTGGGTTCGAACCATGGTCAGGCTCGGTAAGGCCGAAACAGCCCATCAGTTCGCCGCTGGCCAGTTTAGGCAGGTATTTGTGTTTCTGCTCTTCGCTGCCGTAAGCAAAAATAGGATACATCACCAATGATCCCTGCACAGATGCTGTTGACCGGATGCCCGAATCGCCACGCTCAATTTCCTGCATAATAATACCGTATGCCATATAATCCAAACCCGCCCCGCCGTATTCTTCGGGAATGGTAGGGCCAAACGCGCCAACCTCGGCCAAACCTTTTAATAAATGCTTAGGGAACTCCGCACGTTGGGCATAGTCCTCAATTACGGGGCTCACTTCTTTCTTAACCCATTCGCGTACGCTGGCGCGGATCAATTTATGTTCATCAGTTAAAAGTTCGTCTAAAAGATAGTAATCCGGTGCTTCGTACAGGTCGTTCTTAGCCATAGCATTATAAATTGGTTGGTCAAATATAGGGCATTAAGCGCGAGTTAAACAAAGCCCAAATCGTTGTTTTTGAATACCACAAGGCGCTTTATGCCAAAAAGTAGGTTTAAACGGTTTAAACATATTTTTTGGTGAAAACTATTTTTTGAGAATTTTACTCACCCGGGCATTGCTTCGCTCGACCACCCTTTCTTTGCTGCGCGGAAAGAGGGTAATAAAAGGCACTTTGATCGTTATTATCCCGGCCTGATAGGTATCGGTATTGCTACCCTGGTCATCCTTCTCTGCTTCGCAAAACAAGTAAGATATATATTCCTTACCCTCTTTCCGCGCGGCGAAGAGAGGGCCGCGCACGTAGTGCCGCGGGGGGGAGTAAACTGGGTGCCAACCAAATTTTAAACCTCCAAATATTCCATTACTTTTGAAATATGATAAAAGTAGCTTTAGAAGGCGCCGAGTTTTATGCTTACCATGGTTTTTACCCCCAGGAGCAGGTGATAGGAACTCATTTTTTGGTTGATGTACAAGTTGGTTTCTATGCTGAAATTTATGTGGACGAGGATAACCTGCATAACACGGTAAACTACGAGGTACTGTATGCTATTATCGAAGAAGAGATGAGCCATACCCGTAAAGTTTTAGAAACTGTTGCGCAAAGCATACTTAACCGCGTTAAAACCAAGTTTACTTTTATAGAAACTGCCGAAGTAACCATCCGCAAGCAAAGGCCACCATTCCGCGGGCCGCTTAAACAATCGGTTATTACGCTTAGTTATCATAAATAATATATTTCATGAATTACAATAAAATTACAGCCGGGATACTAAGCCAGCTTACCGCTATAGTTGGCGATAACAATATACTCACTACCAAAGCCGAAATAGAGAATTATAGCCACGACGAAACCGAAGACCTGGTTTATTACCCCGAGGTTGTAGCTACGCCGGAAACCGTTGAGCAGGTTTCTTTTTTAATGAAGGTGTGTAACGAGAACGTGATTCCCGTTACGCCGCGTGGTGCAGGTACGGGCCTTGCCGGTGGCGCATTGGCCATAAACGGCGGGTTAATGATCTCGATGGAACGTTTCAATAACATCCTGGACATTGACGAGCAGAACCTGCAGGCGACCGTTGAGCCCGGCGTGATTACCGAAATATTTATAAACGCCGTTGCTGAAAAGGGCTTGCTTTACCCGGTAGACCCCGCCAGTAAAGGCAGCTGTTTTATTGGCGGCAATGTAGCCAATTGCAGTGGTGGCCCAAGGGTGGTAAAATATGGCACCATCCGCGAGTACGTGCTTAACCTCGAAGTTGTTTTGCCTAACGGAGATATCATCTGGACGGGCGCAAATACCCTTAAATATGCATCGGGCTATAACCTAACCCAATTGCTGATAGGCAGCGAAGGTACTTTAGGAATCGTTACCAAAATTGTTACCAAACTAATCCCAAAACCAACGCTTGACGCGTTAATGCTGGCATCATTCGCTACCAACGAGGATGCCTGCGCGGCGGTATCGGCGATATTCAGGGCGGGGGTAATACCATCGGCGGTAGAATTTATGGAACGCCGCGGCATGGAGTGGGTGATAGAGCATGATGGCATCGCATTCGACCTTAAAGATGGGATAGGGGCTTTCCTGCTGATAGAGGCTGATGGTACCAACCAGGATGTGATATTTGCCGACTGCGAAAAGATAAATGAGGTTTTAGAGCAGCACAATTGTCAAGAGGTGCTGTTTGCAGATTCATCAGCACAAAAAGAAGAACTATGGCGCATCAGGCGTACCATGGCGGTATCGGTAAAATCAAATTCTATTTATAAGGAAGAAGATACCGTTGTACCCCGTGCCGCTTTGCCGCAACTGATAAAAGGCATCAAAGAAATAGGCGCTAAATATGGTTTCGAATCGGTTTGTTACGGCCATGCCGGCGATGGTAACCTGCATGTGAACATCGTGAAGGCCGGCATGAGCGATGCCGACTGGAATAGCAAACTAAAAGACGGTATTACCGAGGTGTTCGAACTAACAGTCGCCCTCGGAGGCACCCTGTCTGGTGAGCATGGCATAGGCCTGGTACAAAAGGATTACATGGCGTTGAAGTACACACCAATGCATTTTGCGATCTGGAAAGGCATTAAACAAGTATTTGACCCTAACGGAATATTGAACCCGGGTAAAATTTTTAATTAAACGCGCAAATATAATATCCCTTCATTTGAGCGTAGCGCGGCAACCCTAAATAATAAAATCGGTTAACAAGCAAGTCGGGGATTCTCACTTTGCTATCGTTCTTCACAACGGCGCAGGGATAAATGTATCTGCACATTCGCACATCTGAATCGGCGCATTGGGTTTTAATTCGTATTCAATATTAACCTTGGCTCATCGTAATCGATCATTTTTTTGCGGCCGGCTTTATCTATCGCGATAGATTTATTGGTATCATAATCGTAACTGATGCATACCGTTTTGCAGGTGGTACAGATCTCTTCGCCCTTTTCGGTCACCTTAGCAAGCACGTGCATCACATCAAAGCTGCTGTTGCCAATTCTTACCACACGTACGTAACAAACCAGTTTATCGTCAATGGTAACTGGTTTTAAATAATGGATCTCTGACCGCCCCACTACTATACCTATTTCTTTCAGGTCCCAGTGGGCAACATCTCGCCAGTAGTTAAAACGGGCTACTTCAAAATAGGTGAGGTACACCGCATTGTTTACATGGCCGCGCGCATCTATATCCGAAAAGCGAATGGCTATGTCGGTTTTATACTTGTAATCTGTTAATTTTTCAGCCATTGTAAGACATTTTGTCGCTAATAAATAAATATGTAAGACATTTTGTCTTGCAATAATCGCTTAATACCTGTTGGTATAACAGTTGATTGATTGGTTACGAAGTTAACAAAAACAAAAACTTAATTAAATAAGACCATGACATTAGTAAAATTTAACCACGGACTAAAAAATAACACGCATCCTTTCTTTAACGACGTTTTCGATTCTTTATTGAACGATTCGTTCATCAGCGATAAATTAGTTGCACGCGTACCTGCTGTGAACATCGCCGAAAATGATAATGAGTTCCATATCGAATTAGCGGTACCTGGCCTAAAGAAGGAAGATTTTAAGATCAACCTGGATAAAAACATTCTTACCGTATCTGCCGAAAAGAAAGCGGAAGCCAATGCCGAAGCTAAAAAATACAGCAAGCGCGAATACAGTTACAACTCATTCGTAAGGTCGTTCACCTTGCCTGAGTCTGTTGACCATTCAAAAATTGAAGCAGATTATGCAGACGGCATCTTAAGATTAACCGTAGCAAAAAGAGAAGAAGCTAAATTTCAAACAAGAGAAATAGCGATCAAATAAGTTTAAAGTAAAAAGTGTAAAATAACACAAAGAGTGTTTTCATAAGTTGGTTTAGTAAAAGGCCGCTCTCTGTAAAAAGAAGCGGCCTTTTTTATGTACGATATACGATTTTAGATTTCCTAATCGTAAATCTAAAATCGTATATCGTAAATACCCCTTAGTTCCTCATATTAATATATTGCAGCGGCTGGCCAAAATCTTCGGTGCGGCACAGGCTAATAACATCTTGCAAATCGTCTATCTTTTTGGCGGTAACGCGTACCTGGTCGTCCATTATGGCGGCCTGTACTTTAAGCCCGCTGTCTTTAATTTTTTTGACAACCTTTTTGGCGGCTTCTTTATCAAGGCCTTCCTTTATCATAATTTCCTTGCGGATCATGCTGCCCGATGCGTACTGCTCTTTACCAAAATCAAGCGCTTTTGAATCCAGGCCTTGCTTGATCATGCGGCTGATGATGGCATCTGTAATGGCTTTAAGGCGCATATCATCCTCGGTAACGATGGTAATTTCGTTGGTTTTTTTATCCAGATCGATAGTGCTTTTAGATCCGTTAAAGTCGTAACGGTTCAATATTTCCTTTTTGGCTACGTTTATGGCGTTGTCTAAAGTTTGTCCGTCAATCTTGCTTACTATATCAAATGAAGGCATAATAATGATTTTGTTATCGCTGCAAAGCTAAGTAACATTTGCATACGCAGCATATTATTGCCGCGGATTATTAAATTTAATATTGAAAACATCTACTTATGCAGATAAGTTAATATTAACTTAACAAATAAATGAGCAGTTTTGTTGCTATCACAGTATGGATACTAAGAACATTCCGTTAATAAATAGAGAAATAAGCTGGTTATACTTTAACGACAGGGTTTTACAGGAAGCTGCCGACCCTACCGTGCCGCTTATTGAGAGGATAAAGTTCCTGGCCATATTTTCATCCAACCTCGATGAATTTTACCGTGTTAGGGTAGCCACTTTAACCCGTTTAGCCAACCTGAACGAAAAGGCTAAGGAGATACTGGGCTATAACCCAAAAAAGATCCTCGGCCAAATAAAAACCACCGTTGTAAAGCAGGAAAAAAAATTCAACAACCTTTACGAGAACATTATTGTAAAGCAGCTTGCCGAAGAAAAGATCTTTATCCTGAACGATAAACAGCTAAACGTTACCCGTGGCGAGTTTGTGAAGGGCTTTTTCAGGGATAAACTGTTATCTACGTTGGTGCCCATCATGCTGGATGACAGCCTGCCGCTGCCCGAACTGCGCGACCGTGCCATCTACTTTTTTGTAAGGCTTACCAAAAATAAAAAATCGCGCTACGCGCTTATCGAGTTCCCGGATAACCTTTCGAGGTTTTTAGTACTGCCGGAAACCAATAACCTAAAGTTTATTATCCTTTTGGATGATATTATCCGCTATAGTTTAGAGGACATCTTCTTCATTTTCGACCATGATTCGATAGAAGCATACTCGCTACAGCTAACCCGCGATGCCGAGCTTGACCTGGATAAGGAAGTAAGCGTAAAGTTTGTAGATGCCCTAAGCAAAAGCCTGCTTAAACGCCGCAAAGGCAAGCCGATGCGTTTATTGTATGATAGCGAAATGCCGCTGGATATGGTAAGCTACCTGGTCAAGAAAATGAAACTGGATAAGGGCAGCCTTATCCCCGGTAACCGCTACCATAATTTTAAAAACTTCATATCGTTCCCCAACGTTGGCCGGCCCGACCTGGAGTATAAAAAGAACGCCGCATTGCCCGTTCCCGATCTTTCCTTTGGGAAGAGCTTGATGGGGATGATCGCCAAAAAGGATTTCCTGATCAGCACGCCATACCAATCGTTCGATTATGTGATCCACTTTTTGCGCGAGGCCGCTATCGATCCAAAAGTTAAAGAGATCAGCATAACGGTTTATCGTTTGGCCGAGGACTCAAAGATAGTTCATGCCCTTATAAACGCTGCAAAAAACGGTAAAAAGGTAACCTGTTTGGTAGAGCTGCGCGCCCGTTTTGATGAACAGAACAATATCTACTGGAGCAACAAGCTGGAAGAAGAAGGAGTGAATGTGCTTTACGGAATAGACGGTTATAAGGTACACTCAAAAATCTGCCTCGTTACCCGCATGGAAAAAGGCAAACCTTTCCACTACGCTTGTTTATCTACGGGTAACTTTAACGAGAAAACGGCCAGCATCTACGCCGATCATACGATACTTACTGCCGATAAAAAGATAACCACCGACCTGGTGGCTATCTTCAAATCACTAAGCAGAAATGTATTGCCAAAAGGTTTAAAAACACTTATGGTATCGCCTATAGATTCGCGCATGGCTATTTATAAGTTGATAGATAATGAGGTAAGGTTTGCCAAAGCAGGTAAAGAAGCCTACATGATTTTCAAGATGAACAGCCTTGCAGATGAACAGCTGATAAATAAACTTTACCAGGCCAGCACTGCAGGGGTAAGTATAAAACTTATTGTGCGTGGTATGTGCTGTTTAATACCGGGTGTAAAAGGCTTTAGCGAGAACATCGAAGTGATAAGCATTGTGGATAAATACCTGGAGCATGCCCGTGTACATATTTACGGCAACGGCGGCACGGAACTCGTTTACCTTACCAGCGCCGATTTCATGACCCGTAATATCGATAACCGTGTAGAGGTTGGCTTCCCGGTGTTGGATGATGATCTGCGCCGCGAGGTGAGGGATATTATCGAGATACAGTTACAGGATAACACCAAAGCGCGCGATATAAGCGGGAACGCAGTTAACAGGTACCACAAAACAAAATCGGAGGTACTAACCCGCGCCCAGAAAGACATTTACACCTACCTAAAAAATAAAAACACAAATTGAGATACGCAGCCATAGATGTTGGGTCTAACGCCGTCAGGATGCTGATCGCGGAGATCATCGAGAATAACGAATCGATATCCTTCAAAAAAATTACGCTGATCCGCGTACCCGTAAGGCTTGGGGACGATGCCTTTTTAAACAAAGAAATTTCTGAAAAGAAAACCATTGATCTGATCAAATCTATGCAGGCTTTCCGCAACCTGATGGATGTTTACCGGGTAACCGATTATATGGCCTGTGCCACATCCGCCATGCGCGAAGCCGTGAACGGGCAGGCAGTAGCCGATAAAATTATGGCCGAGGCAGGCATCAACCTGCAAATTGTACACGGCGAAAGCGAAGCCAAGATCATATACAACAGCCACGCCGAGATCAACATAGATAAAAGCAAAAACTATCTATACATTGATGTGGGTGGCGGCAGTACCGAATTGTCGTTATTCAGCGATGGACAGATCTTGGCATCTCAATCATTTAACCTGGGTACCATCCGCATCCTGGATAACCAGGACAAGGACGAAACCTGGACAGAGATGAAGGATTTTATTCGTGAGCATACCAAGGGCTTAAAAAATATTTATGGTATTGGTACAGGTGGTAACATCAACAAACTTTATAAATTATCGCAGGAAAAAGACGGCGCGGCGTTAAGTTATCTAAAACTTAGGGCGCTATATAATTACCTGGATAGTTTTTCGCTGAAAGACCGTATAAATGTTTTGGGATTGAACCATGATAGGGCAGACGTTATTATCCCGGCCTGCGAGATTTATCTTACCGTGTTAAAATGCGCCAATATCAAGAGCATTTATGTGCCTACAGTGGGTATGGTAGACGGGATTATCCAAACTTTAATTGAAAAGAATTATCCCTCAGTACATTAAATTTATTTTAAGAAATTGTTTAATAAATAAGAAACTGTTATTATATTTGTGATGCCCGCTCAAAGGGCATGTTTTTCATAGGTAGATGTAGGGTCGGGTACGAGTTATTCGACCCTTTTTTGTGCCTGTAACTTTTCTTCCGTTTATTTGTACCATATATCATGATTAAGAAGAAAATTGTTGTCGCGGTTACCGGTGCAAGCGGTTCTATTTACGCCAAGTTACTGCTCGATAAATTACAGCTGCTGCAAAACCAGGTAGCGGATGTTGCCATTGTAATGAGCGATAATGCCAAACAGGTTTGGGAGTTTGAGCTGGATGATAAAGCCCACGGCAACTACCCCTTTAAATATTACACCAAAAACGATTTTATGGCGCCCTTTGCATCGGGCTCGGCCAGGTTTGATACCATGGTGGTAGTGCCATGCTCTATGGGTACACTGGGCCGCATAGCCTCCGGCGTATCCGACGACCTAATTACCCGCGCTGCCGATGTAATACTAAAAGAGCGGCGCCGGCTGATACTTGTTGCGAGGGACACCCCTTTAAACCTCATCCACATTCGTAATATGCAAACCATCACAGAAGCCGGCGGCATCATTTGCCCCGCAATCCCATCGTACTACAGTAAACCAAAAACCATCGAAGAACTGGCCATGACGGTAGTAAACCGAATAATTGACCTGATTGGTTTGGAGAACGAAAGTTACAGGTGGGAAGGGATATAATTATTTAGTGATTAGAATTGCCTAATTGTTGGATTCTTTTATTGGTGAGGCTGTTGAACCATGCCAGCCGTTTTTGGTGTTGTCACCAACAACATTTAGCGCAGTTTTGAATTGAAATGCTCTAACGCAGCTGACAGCACCAACAAGGGCGAAACAAATATATAGACATGAAAAAATCCTTATTATTCATCCTGCTTATTTCAGCAATAACCGGTTCCGCATCGGCACAACTCAAAAAAGCTACGGTTAAAGATCTTGCTTTTATTGCAGGTACCTGGACGCTTAAACACGAATGGGGCGATATGGAAGAGTTTTGGGGGCCGCCAATGGGCGACAACATGGTGAGCACCTTCCGCTGTGTAAAAGATGGAAAGATCGTGTTTTATGAATTTATGGCGATAGAACAATCTGAAGCCGGACCGATCATGAAACTTCGCCATTTTAATAAAGGCAGCATAGGCTGGGAGGATAAAGATAAACCCTACCCGATGCCTGTTATAAAACTTACCGCAAACGAAGTGACATTTCAATTACTTGATAAGTCGGTTTTGATTACTTACAAGCGCATCGGCCCGCTAAAAATGGATTGTATTTTGGATGAAAAGGGTAAAGATGGTAAGTGGAAAAAAGATGTGTTTAATTATACGTTGAGGAAATAATACTTTTCTACCATTAATATGAATGAAGAAATTTTAAAAAAATACAATATTTCCTTTTTTAAGAATTTAAATGGAAGTAAGCATCCGGATGGAAAAACAGCACTTAGTTCATATTTATATATCTGGCGACAGATTGATGATGTAGACGATTTTTTAATTGATATAGATATTTGCCTGAATGGAAACTATGGGCAGTTAACAGACAGGTATTGGAGTGATATGGTGTTTGGATTATATGGAGAATTAACACAAGATAGCTTGATACTTTCTGGGCCGAATGGTAGTAATCCAACCAATATACCTCTTAATGATTTTAAAGAGATTTTATTATCATGGAGAGCGTTTTTAAGTGCAGAGTAATTTACTCCCGTCATCCTGAACTTGTTTCAGTATCCCACGGGACTGGCTGGCTACTTATCAGGTAGGTTGCCGAAACAAGTTCGGCATGACGTTATCCCAACCCAATTTTACACCCCGTTAACAACCAATCACTAACCTGTAATCAACTAATCTCTAAAAATCTTATCTTTGCGCTTTGCAAATGAATAAGAAAGTCGCTTTTTATACGCTTGGTTGTAAGCTGAATTACTCGGAGACCTCGTCTATTGGCCGCATGTTTAACAATGCCGGTTTCGATACGGTCGATTTTACGGAT
The DNA here is from genome assembly GCF_054057495.1 of Mucilaginibacter sp. UYNi724. Classification (NCBI taxonomy): domain Bacteria; kingdom Pseudomonadati; phylum Bacteroidota; class Sphingobacteriia; order Sphingobacteriales; family Sphingobacteriaceae; genus Mucilaginibacter; species Mucilaginibacter sp. UYNi724. The sequence continues at coordinate 274,697 of NZ_JBSRZI010000002.1, forward strand.
ACGCCTGATGTGTATGTTGTAAACACCTGTTCGGTAACCGATAATGCGGATAAGAAGTGTAAAAAGATAGTTAAAGAAGCCCTCAGGATCAACCCTAACGCCTTTGTTACCATTGTAGGCTGCTACGCGCAGCTTAAACCAAAAGAGATAGCGGAGATTCCCGGCGTTGATATGGTTTTGGGCGCTGCCGAGAAGTTCCAGCTGGTAGATCATATTACCGACCTTACTAAAAATCCAAAAGCAGTCATTTTAAACCAGCCTGTTAGTCACGCTAACGAGTTTGTGCCCTCATACTCCTTTGGCGACCGTACCCGTACGTTTTTAAAAGTGCAGGATGGCTGCGATTATTCTTGTACGTTTTGCACCATACCGCTTGCCCGTGGCAGCAGCAGGAGCGATACCGTCGAGAATGTAATTAAGCAGGCGCACGAAATAGCCGCATCCGGCGTTAAAGAAATCGTATTGACAGGGGTAAACCTTGGCGATTTCGGTATCCGCGAGGGCAAACGTGAAGACCGCTTCCTTGACCTTGTGATGGCGCTTGACGAGGTTGAAGGCATCGAACGCATCAGAATATCATCTATAGAACCAAACCTGCTTAACGACCAGGTAATAGCCTTTGTGGCTACCTCAAAAAGGTTTGTGCCGCATTTCCATATCCCGCTACAGTCCGGCTCCGATAAAATATTGGGGTTGATGCGCCGCAGGTACAAAAGAGAACTTTACGCTAATCGCGTAGCAAAAATAAAACAGCTGATGCCCGATTGCTGCATTGGTGTGGATGTTATTGTAGGCTTCCCCGGCGAAACCCGCGAGGATTTTGTGGATACCTACAACTTCCTGAACGATCTTGAGGTTTCTTACCTCCACGTGTTCACCTATTCGGAAAGGGAGAATACCCCGGCAGCCGAAATGAGTGGGGTAGTCCCCGGCTCTACCCGTGCCGACCGCAGCAAGATGCTGCACATCCTGTCTGACAAAAAACGCCGCGCCTTTTACGACACCCAGATAGGTAAAACCTACGAAGTGCTGTTTGAGGCCGATTTGAAAGATGGCATTATGCACGGTTTTACCAGGAATTACGTTAAGGTAAAAACCAAGTACGACCCTATACTTGTTAACGAATTACGTACCGTGCAATTAACAGCGATTTCACCGGATGGTGATGTTGAAATAACAGAAAGCGAAGAAATATTAGTTCATTAACTATTATATTCGCACCAAACTTAGCATTTTCCAATGTTTCCAAATCTCTATTACCTCATCCAATATTTTACCGGTGCCAATATTGAATTTTTCAAGATAGTTCAAACGTTCGGTTTTTTTGTGGCGATAGCTTTTATGGCCGCATACTGGGCGTTTACGCAAGAATTTAAGCGGAGAGAGCAACTTGGGTACATCCACCCGTTTGAGAAAACCATTACCATTGGCGCTCAAATTTCGTGGGTAGAATTACTAAGCAACGGCCTTTTTGGCTTTGTGCTTTTCTACAAATTGGTGTATGCGGCCATGCACTTTACCGAGCTTACCGATAACACCCAAACGGTGCTATTATCAACCAACGGCAACTGGCCGGCCGGTATTTTGGGCGCGATTATCTTCGCGTACTGGGCTTATTACGAAAACAAAAAACAGGTATTACCAAAACCCGAGCAACGCCGCGTAACCGTGCATACGCACGAGTTAATGGGCAGCATATTGCTGTGGGCGGCTATTTGCGGCTTTGCAGGCGCCAAACTATTTAATGCTTTAGAGAACTGGGGCGATTTTATGCGCGACCCGGTGGGCATGCTGGTAGGCTTTAGCGGTTTAACTTTTTACGGTGGGTTGATTTGCGGCGGCGCGGCGGTACTGTACATTGCAGGCCAGCACAAAATAAAACCGTTAACCATGTTGGATATTGGCGGGCCGGGTATGATGCTGGCTTATGGCGTTGGCCGTGTTGGCTGCCAAATGAGCGGCGACGGCGATTGGGGCATCCCCAACCTGAACCCAAAACCAAGCTTTTTAAGCTGGGCGCCCGACTGGATGTGGAGTTTCAAATTTCCGCATAACGTGGATATGAGCGACCGCGACAATATTATCCCTAACTGCGTTGGCAGGTTTTGTAACGAGTTGAAATTGCCGGTATATCCAACGTCGTTTTATGAGTCGGTAATATGCATATTGCTGTTCCTGGTACTATGGCAATTGCGCCATAAATTTAAAGCACCGGGCGTGTTGTTTGGTGTATACATGATCATGGCAGGGGTAGAGCGTTTCTGCATCGAGCTGATCCGTGTAAATACCAAGTATGTGGTTGCCGGTATCTCGTTCACCCAGGCAGAAATGATCTCGGTAGTGATGGTATTGGGCGGGGCGGCATTAGTTTACTTTGGCACCAGCAGATTCAAAAAAACAGGCGCTACCAACGCGTAATTTCTCCATTCTAAATAAAGCACCAGATGCTGTTGAACCAAATAATAGGGCAGGTTATTGATGTATCTAAAGAGGCCGGCGCGTTTATCCGTACCGAGCGTAAAACCTTTAACGCTGATAAAATAGAGTATAAAGGCCTAAACGACCTGGTATCATACGTGGATAAAACCGCCGAGCAAAAGATAGTTGCCGGGCTGGAACTGATACTGCCCGAGGCCGGTTTTATAACCGAAGAAAAAACAAGCACCAAAATAGGCGAACGTTACAATTGGATCATCGACCCGTTGGATGGCACCACCAACTTTATACATGGCTTGCCAACCTATTCGGTAAGTATTGCCCTGCAAGATGCCGAAGAGCTTGTATTAGGCGTAGTTTATGAAGTGAATCAGGACGAATGCTTCTGGGCTCATAAAGATGCACCTGCGTACTTGAATGGTGCCGAAATAAAGGTAAGCAACAAACCAAGCATTGCCGATAGCCTGATAGCAACCGGTTTCCCATACTACGATTTTAGCTACCAGGAACGCTATATCAAACTCTTTACCGAACTGATGCGCAATTGCCACGGCCTGCGCCGAATAGGCTCTGCCGCTGTGGACCTGGCTTATACCGCCTGTGCCCGTTTCGAAGCTTTTTACGAGTATAACCTTAACCCCTGGGATATTGCCGCGGGCATTGTAATAGTACAACAAGCCGGGGGCGAAATAGTAAACTTTACGGGCGGTTCGGAAGTGCTGAAATCCCGCAAATTGCTGGCAACAAACGGTAAAATAACAGGCGAGATGCTGGAGTATATTGAAAAGTATTTTAACATCTAAGAAAGCACAATTCCCTACTTATTATAGCCGTTAGCAGGTGTCTCACCCTGTACCACCCTGTCTCACTGTGGAACAGTCCCTTAAAATACTTAAGTAACTTATTACTAAATAAATAAGCTTAAATTGTTAAATAAATGGTTTAAGTGAAATCAAATGTCTAAATTTTTCAAGTATCTAAATATCAGCACTTTAATAAGTGTCTCATTCGTTATGTCATAAATAGTGGGACACCTGCATTATTGCACAAAAAAGCCGATTGAAATTCAATCGGCTTTTTAATATCTAATAAATGTAATCCCAACAAACTATAATGCTTCAGAAACCACTTCGGTAACTTCAGGAACCATGCGTTTAAGCAGGTTTTCAATCCCCGATTTAAGGGTTACGGTAGATGAAGGGCAACCACTGCATGAGCCACGAAGCTCAACGGTAACTACACCTTTTTCATCAAACGAACGGTAGGTGATAGCACCACCATCCTGCTCAACAGCAGGGCGTACGTAATCGTTCAATATCTGCTGGATCTTTATTTCGGTTTCGGTCCCTTCAAAGGCAACATCGGTTTCCTGCTCAACTTCCTGCACTTTAAGTTCAGACTCCACAGCACCTTTCACAAACTCTTTCAGTATTGGCTGGATATCGTCCCAGTCGCTGCCTTCAGTTTTAGTAACCGTTACAAAGTTGCTGGCAAAAAACACGCCGTTAACAAAACTGAATTTGTATAATTCCTTTGCAAATGGTGCTTTTTCGGCACTTTCCCTTGTAGCATAATCCACGCTTCCGTTGACAAGCAACTTATTTACAATAAACTTCATTGTTGCCGGGTTGGGGGTGGCTTCGGTATATACGCTGATATTCATGGATGTTAAATTTAATAGTAAACAAATGTAATCAGGTTTTTGATTAAAGCATCCTCACAAAAGTGATTTGACCTGTTGATGACTTAGCCTTCACCAGGTCATTGCGAGGTACGAAGCAATCTCTTTGCTCTAAAGAGCGGCTCTGCCGGAGTAGGGATTGCTTCGTACCTCGCAATGACGCGTGTTTTTATACTATATCCCTGTGTAATTTTGCGGTGTTATTGCTTTTATTTCATTTTTAACGCTATCGTTCACCTGTAAACCATCCACAAACTCGGCAATGGTTTTGGCGTTAACCTGCGTATTAGTACGGGTAAGCTCTTTTAATGCCTCATAAGGGTTCGGGTATGCCTCTCGGCGTAATATGGTTTGTATCGCCTCTGCAACAACAGCCCAATTAGCTTCCAGGCTGGCGTTTATGGCAACCTCGTTAAGCAGTAATTTATTCAGTCCTTTTACGGTAGATTTTATAGCGATCAGCGTATGCGCAACCGGCACACCTATATTACGAAGAACTGTAGAGTCGGTTAGATCGCGTTGCAGACGGGAGATAGGAAGTTTAGCGGCGAGGTGTTCAAATAAAGCATTCGCGATCCCCAGGTTACCCTCGCTGTTCTCAAAATCGATGGGGTTCACCTTATGCGGCATAGCCGAGGAACCAATCTCGCCTGCTTTTATCTTCTGCTTAAAAAAGTTCATAGATATGTAGGTCCACATATCGCGGTCAAGGTCTATCAGAATATTATTGATACGTTTCAAGGCATCGCACTGCGCGGCAAAGTTGTCGTAATGCTCTATTTGGGTCGTATACTGCGAGCGGTGCAAACCCAGTATATCATTTACAAAATGGTTTCCAAAGTCTTTCCAGCTAATTTGAGGATAGGCTACATGGTGTGCATTAAAATTACCTGTAGCACCGCCAAACTTTGCAGAGTATGGTACAGATTTTAAATGCACCAATTGATTTTGCAAGCGCTCTACAAACACGCTGATCTCTTTACCCAAACGGGTAGGTGATGCAGGCTGGCCGTGGGTATGTGCTAACATCGGGATGGCATCCCAGTCATTAGCAAAACCTTTCAGTTGCTCAACCAAATTGGTTATCTCAGGGTAGTAAACTTCTGTTAATGCAAGTTTAAAAGTCAGCGGAATAGCGGTATTGTTGATATCCTGACTGGTTAAACCAAAGTGAATGAACTCTTTGTATTCCTCTAATCCACCCAAATCATCAAATTTTTTCTTGATGAAATATTCGACGGCCTTAACATCGTGGTTGGTCGTTTTCTCTATCTCTTTTATACTCTCGGCATCAGTTTCAGTAAAATTTCGGTAGATATCGCGTAACTTTTCGGTATAAGTTTTATCAAAAGTACTTAACTGGGGCAGCGGATGCTCGCAAAGTGCTATAAAATACTCTATCTCTACATAAACCCTATATTTAATAAGGGCGTATTCAGAAAAGTAAGCGGCTAATGGTGCTGTTGTATTACGGTATCGGCCGTCGATCGGGGAAATGGCGGTTAGGGAATTCAATTCCATTGAAAGGGTTTTTTTGCAAAGATATACAATTGTGGAAAATGAGTGATTGTCAGAAACAAGTAATTTACAATGGAAACTTTGAAATCTAAAAATGTTTCCTTAGTTTTGACTAATAATGTCAAACAGTCAAACAGATAGAATAATTTTAGGTGCCGAAGAACTGTTTTTAACAGCCGGCATAAAAAGCGTTACCATGGATGATATAGCCAGGCACCTGGGGATGTCAAAAAAAACCATCTATCATTCTTTTAGTGACAAGAATGAACTTGTAATTGCCCTGGTTGAAAAGAAATTGAAGGAAGACGAGTGCCAGATTGCTGTCATCATCAATACATCATCAAATGTAATAGAAGAAATGATCAATATGATGAAGTGTTCTGAAGAGATCTTTGGGCGGATAAATCCCATTGTAATTCACGATATGCAGAAATATCACCCGGATGCATGGGTAAAGTTCCAGGATTTTAAAGCCGATGTGATCATTAAAACATTGGAAGAATTGTTGATAAAAGGTATTACACAGGGTTTCATTCGCGAAGATGTGGATGTAAAGATCTTAGCTAAGATGCGCGTTAACCAGGTAGAAATGGGCTTTAACACACTCATATTCCCGGTTTCGCAATTTAGCCCCTGGAAAGTTCAGTATCAATTGCTTGAGCATTTTAACTACGGTATATGTACATTAAAGGGACACGAGTTACTGGATAAATATAAAACAGAACACCTTGAAAAAATGAATTAAGAGTTGAGCACTGCTGACATACCGTTGTCAATAAAAACGTTTGCTTTGCCATATAACAATAAAAAAACAAACAATAATCTATCATATACACATCACTCACAAATGAAACGAATACTCACCCTACTATTACTACTAACGGCTGCCTCGCGTGGGTTTTCGCAAACGCAGCCGGCGCCGCAGGCGTACAGCTATTCAATACAACAAGCTGTAGATTACGCCTTAAGCCACAAGGATTCGGTTATAAACGCCGGCCTGGATGTTAAAAGCGCAGAATATAAAGTAAAAGAAACCGTAGGTATAGGCTTACCGCAAATTAATGGTAGTGCCACTTTCCAGGATTATTTAAAGATCCCTACTATTTTGTTTCCCGACTTTATTACGCCATCTATTTACCAGGTACTTATAGATAAAAATATAAAAGATGGCGCAGGCAACCCAATAACCCAACCAACGCCGGGTGCACCGCAGCCTGCGAGCTTTACGCAAAAGTATAACTCCAATTTAGGAGTTACCTTAAACCAGATCTTATTTGATGGCTCTTATCTCGTTGGCTTAAAGGCGTCTAAAACCTATAAGGAACTTTCGCAGCGCTCACTGACACGCACCAAAATAGAAACCGGTGTAAGTGTTACTAAAGCCTATTACCAGGTTTTGGTAAGTAACGAGCAGATTAGGTTATTAGATGCCAACATCGCGCAGCTAAAATTACAGGTTGATCAAACCACGGCCCAAAACAAACAAGGTTTTGTAGAAAAGATCGACGTGGACCGTATCAAAGTGCAATACAACAACCTGGTTACCACTCGCGAAAACACCATTAGGTTACTTGTATTGAACTATCAGATGTTAAAATTTCAGATGGGGATGCCTATTGAGTACGATCTGCAATTAACAGATAAACTTACAGACGTTATGTTGCAGGCAAACAATGAAGTTGCAGATATTGCAAACGATACATCTTTTTACAGGAAACGTATCGAATATAACTTGTCAGAAACAGCTGTTGCGTTAAACAAACTTGATCTGAAACGTAAAAAAGCGGCTTACTTGCCAACATTATCTGCTACTTTGAATTCATCGATAGCTTATCAAAGCAACACATTTAATACATTGTTTAACACCAGCTATCCTGCAACGTATGTAGGCCTTAATCTATCGGTGCCTATTTTTAACGGTTTCCAGCGCCGTTACCAAGTTAAACAAACTCAGATAGCAGTTCAAAAATCGGAAGTGGCTCTGATTAGCCTTAAAAACGCCCTGGGTTTACAGGCCAGCCAGGCACGTATAACTTACATTAACGGCTTGCAATCGCTTAACAACCAAAAAGAAAGCCGTAACCTGGCCGAGGAGGTACTAAGGGTATCAAAAATTAAATATCAGCAGGGGGTAGGCTCAAGTATCGAGGTTACACAAGCACAAACAGCTTTAGAAGATGCCAACAATAAATACATCCAAAGTTTATACGACTCGCTGGTTAGTAAGGTAGATTTGGATAAAGCATACGGACGAATTCAATAATAAACACACTTAAACTACACATATACAATCACTCAAATGAAAAAATTAATATACATACCGGCATTGTTGTTACTGGCAGCGTGCTCAAGCAAACCAAAAGATAAAAAAGCAGAACTTGCTGATCTGCAAAAACAACAATCTGAAATTAACGCCCAAATAACCAAGCTACAATCTGAAGTTGGCGATTCTACCAAAGCTATTGAAGTTGGTGTTGCCGAAGTTAAAACCGGCGCGTTTACCAACTATGTACAAATACAAGGTAAGATCGACGCGCAGGATAACGTTACCGCCTATCCGCAATCCCCGGGTACTATTACAGCAATTTACGTAAAACCGGGCCAGCATGTTAGCAAAGGCCAGTTGCTTGTACAGTTAGACAACAGTGTATTGCAGCAAAACATCGCGCAATCGCAAGCGCAGATCGATCTTAACCAGCAGTTATATAACCGTCAGAAAAACCTGTGGGATCAAAAAATTGGTACTGAAGTGCAGTTTTTACAAGCGCAAACTACATTGCAGGCAAGTAAAAAAGGCTTATCAGGCTTGCGTTCACAAGCTAACTTATACCGTATTGTGTCGCCAATAAGTGGCACCATCGACCAAATGGACCTTAAACTTGGGCAGGTTGCACAACCGGGCACAAACGGCATTCGCATTGTAAATGCCGATATGCTAAAAGTAAAGGCCGATGTTCCGGAAAGCTATGCAGGTAGCGTTGGGACAGGCAACGAAGTTTTGATCGTAGTACCTGATGCTAAAGACTCTTTAAAAACCAAGGTGACTTTTGCCGCTAAAGCCATCGATCCAACTTCACGTAGTTTCGCGGTTGAGATAAAATTACCGGTGCGTAAAACACTTCGCCCAAACATGACAGCTATTATCAAAATAGCCGATTATTCTAAACAAAATGCTGTTATAATACCTGTTAAGGCTATCCAGAAAGCAGAAGATGGCGATTACGTTTTTGTAAATGAAAATGGAATTGCTAAGCGTAAAACCATTAAAGTAGGTGTAACTTACGGTGGCCAGTCAGAAATATTATCTGGTTTAAAGGCTGGGGAACAACTGGTTACCGAAGGTGCTGCCGATATTGAAGACGGCGACAAAGTAAAAGTGTTACAATCTGCGATCTAATTTAACAACCACACACTGATCTACTAAATATATGAAAGATCTTAAAAAAGAATTTGGCCCCTCAAGTTGGGCCATTGATAACAAAACCGCTATATACGTACTCATATTTATGATCACGGTACTGGGTTTGGTTAGCTACAACAACCTGCCGAAAGAAAACTTCCCGGATATCGCTGTACCAAAAATTTTCATCACCACACAGTTTTTGGGCCAGTCACCACAAAATGTTGAGAATTTGGTTACCAGGCAACTGGAGAAAAAGCTTAAATCGCTTAAAGGTTTAAAAAAGGTTACCTCAAACTCGGTACAAAACGTATCTATAATTACAGCCGAATTTAACGCCAACGTTAAAACAAAGGATGCTAAAATAGATGTAAAAGATGCGGTTGATAAAGCCAAACAGGATTTGCCGCAAAACGATAACAACTTTAAAGAGCCTGTTATATCTGATGTTAACGTTGCCGATCTGCCGATCCTTTACATCAATATATCTGGGGATTATGACCTAAAACGATTAAAGGAATATGCCGACATTTTAAAGGATGAGATAGAAAGCTATAAAGAGATCTCGAAAGTGGATGAAGTTGGTGCCTTAACGCCCGAGATACAGGTGAATGTTGACATGAATAAAATGGCAGCAGCACAAATAAGCTTTAATGACATTACTCAGGCTATCGGTAACGAAAACATACTTTCATCAGCCGGTACCATTAAAACCGATGGGGTACGCCGCAGTGTGGATATCAAACAGGATTTTAAAAATGCCGACCAGGTAGCTGCAATGGCTATCCGTAACCCTAAGGGGCAGGCAGTTTACCTGCGCGATATTGCCGAGATAAAAGATGCTTTTTTAGAACAGGAGAGTTACGCGCGTTTAAAAACCCCAGAGCAATCTAAATTTAAAAATGTAATAACGCTTAACGTTAGTAAAAGAACAGGGGAGAACTTAATTGAGGCATCTGACAAGATAAACGCTTTGATCAAAGAGAAACAAAAAACATCGTTCCCTAAAGGTTTAAATGTTACCGTAACCGGCGATCAATCAGATAAAACACGTACTACGCTTAACGACCTTATCAATACCATCATTATTGGTTTTATACTGGTAACCGTTATCCTGATGTTTTTTATGGGTACTACCAACGCCATATTTGTGGCGCTATCGGTACCGTTATCCTGTTTTATCGCCTTTATTGTGATGCCATGGATAGGCTTTACGCTAAACATGATCGTTCTGTTCTCCTTCCTGCTCGCATTGGGTATTGTGGTGGATGATGCGATCGTTGTTATCGAGAACACGCACCGTATTTTCGCGAACGGTAAAGTACCCATTAAAGAGGCGGCTAAAATGGCTGCCGGCGAGGTATTCCTTCCGGTATTTTCCGGTACCATGACAACGCTTGCACCATTCGTACCGTTAGCATTCTGGAATAGTATTATTGGTGAGTTTATGTTCTTTTTGCCTATAACACTTATCATTACTTTGCTTGCATCATTGGTTGTAGCTTATATCATGAACCCGGTGTTCGCGGTAGACTTTATGGAAGCGCATCATCCGGGCGAACACGATAACCCTAAGTTTGATAAAAAAACAAATCGCACGTTGCTTTACATGGCCGGCGCTGCCGTTGTGGGTTATTTGATCAACTTTGGTATAGGTAACCTGATTGTGCTGTTTGTAGTATTGTACCTGTTAAACCACTTTGTATTGTTAAGGGTGATAGACAGGTTTCAGAATAACGCCTGGCCTAAGTTCCAAAATTGGTATGCCAAATGGCTGGAAAAAGCGGTACAAAGGCCAATAACTATGCTTGTAGGTACATTTGGGTTATTTGTTTTGTCTATTGTGCTACTAATGACCATCGGTAAAACACCGGAGTTTTTCCCATCCGGCGACCCTAACTTTGCCTACGTATACATAACTATGCCAATAGGTACCGACCAGGCTACTACAAACGAAATAACCAGGAAAATAGAAAAACGCGTTGCCGAAGTTGTTGAGCCTAATAAGGATATTGTATCGTCTATCATATCTAACGTAACCAAAGGCGTTACCGACCCGCAGGATGAAGATCAGGGAGATTATCAAAATAAGAGTAAGGTAACCGTAGCCTTTGTTGAATTTGGCGAGCGTGATGGTAAGGATACTAAAGAGGTTTTAGCAAAGATCCGTAAAGCTGTACAAGGTTTTCCGGGTGTTAAAATTGCAGTAGCGCAAGAGGCCAGTGGCCCGCCGGTACAAAAAGATATCAGCATAGAGATTATCGGTGACAACTTAGATTCGCTGGTAAAAACAGGCAGCCGTTTAAAAACCTACCTGGATAAGCAAAACATTGCCGGTATAGAAAACCTGGTTGCCGATGTACAGAATGACAAGCCGGATATTGTTTTCGACATTGACCGGGAACGCGCAAACCGCGAGGGTATAACCAGCGCACAGGTAAACCAAAACTTAGGTACAGCAATATTCGGTGCGAAGGCAGCAGATTTCCGTAATACCAAAGAGGATGATTACCAGATAAAGGTTAGGGCGATGGAAGAGCAACGCAGTAATATTGATGAGTTGCGCAACTTGAAAATTACCTATCGCGATCTGGCAACAGGCGGCGCGATACGCCAAGTGCCTATTTCTGCCTTTACCGACATCCGTTATACCAATACCTTTAGTAACATTAAACGTAAACAACAGCGCAGGGTGCTTACATTAGGCTCAAGCGTTATTAAGCCTTACAATGCCAACGAGGTAAACGCCAATATTTTAAGGGCCGTAGGTAACTTTAAAAAGGACGAGAACATTACCATAAGGCAAGGTGGTGGCCAGGAAGACCAAATGGAGGCTGTGACGTTCCTTGGTGGTGCAATGGGAACTTCATTCGGGTTGATCCTGATCATCCTGATGATCCAGTTTAACTCGATAGGTAAAACGTTCATCATCATCAGCGAAATCTTCTTCAGTATCATCGGGGTGTTCCTTGGTGTAAGTATCTTCGGGATGACCATGGCCATTGTAATGACGGGTATAGGTATCATAGCCCTTGCGGGTGTAGTGGTACGTAACGGGATCTTGCTGGTTGAGTTTACCGATATGCTGATAGACCAGGGCGCAAACCTGCACGACGCAGTGGTAGAAGCCGGGCATACCCGTATGACGCCGGTATTATTAACTGCGACCGCAGCCATACTTGGTTTAATACCATTAGCCGTAGGTTTCAATATCGATTTTGTGGGCTTGTTCACTCACGGTGCGCCGCACATCCACTTCGGTGGTGATAACGTTGCCTTCTGGGGCCCGTTAGCGTGGACAATGATCTTCGGTCTTGGTTTCGCTACAATTATTACGTTGATACTTGTACCATGTATGTACATTATCCGCGTAAACATGAAAAACTATTTCTTCGGTGATAAAAAGAAGAAAGCCGAGAAACCAAAACTGGAAATAGCAGAGGCATAATTCAAATAAATTTATAAATAAAAAAGAGCCGCACAGTTGTACTGTGCGGCTCTTTTTTATTGCAGATGTTTGTTATTTAAAACGCTGCTTTATGCCTTTTAAGGACGCCAAAATCTTACGTACTTTTCTTTCACGCCTGCTTCCGGCATCAAGTGCGTCATAAACCAGGCCTGCTGTTATAGCATAAATGCCATGGTGCAAAACATCAATGGCGATTTCCTGAGGTTTCTGCTGGTTTATTGGTTTGGAAGCATCGTGCTTAGGCAGCATAACCAAAGCCGTGCCCCAAACCGCTCCAAAATGTACCAGTGAAGCTGAGAAACCTTTCAAGCCTGTAAGCCCAATTAAGCCACGTGCTACGCCCCAGGCAGTACCATAACTCCAGTGGATCTCTTGCGATAGTAGTTGCTTGTCCTGCTTGCTTGCAGGCTTAAACCCGGCTGTATCTTCAGCAACTTTAAGTGTGGCGTCGCTGGGTTCGCGTTTGGTTATTTTCATTTCGATCATTTGCGATAACGTCATAGCGGCAGTTGCAACAACGCCGGCTATTAAGCCTTTGCCAATGGCAGCACCTAATGTGCCAGTTGGATTATCTTCGTGTAGTTTCATAGTTAGTTTAGTTTTGTTAACAGACAACAACCTATTTTACTTATTGATTTACATTTTTTAACTGAACCTACAACTACATGTTGGTTAATATTTAGGAATGGTTATTGCATAACTGAAGCATACAATACATTAATATATGGATCGTAAAACAATAGAAGCCGTTAGCCAGGCAGCGGCACTGGGTGCAATTGCAGGCATGCGTACATTTTCGGCACCTGTAGTGGTTAGTCATGCATACAGCAGGCATCCTTCAAAAAATATAAAAAATACGCCATTAGCATTTATGCAGAACATGGCCACTTCAAAAGTTTTTAAGGTTTTAGGAGCGGGGGAGTTGGTTGGTGATAAATTGCCATTTGCACCAAAACGTACAGCGGTGGGTGGTTTAATAGGTCGTTTTGTTTCAGGCGCGCTATGTGGTGCAACCGTTTTTAAGGTAAATCACAAACAACCAATTATAGGTGGATTGATAGGAGGGGCGGCAGCAATCGGTTCGGCATTTGGTTGTATGTTTTTACGCTTGAGCCTCGGGAAACGCACAAGGATACCCGATGCCGCAATTGGTGCTTTCGAAGATATTATCGTAATAAGCGCCGGCACCGCGCTGGCAAAACAACTGTAACAATTTCATGTTAAATTCATCTTTCTCGTAAGGTTTGATATCTTGGCTGGTAATTTGATAGTTTTGTTAAAAAAGTCAGGAAGACAACTTTAAATAAAATGAGCGCAGCTAACGACCAGCAAGATATTAAACGCGAAAAAATATTAGAAGCATCGCACCAGCGGTTCCTTCATTACGGTTATTCTAAAACCACTATGAATGAGATAGCAGGCGATCTTTCGATGTCGAAAGCATTGTTATACTATTATTTCCCGGATAAGAGCGAACTGTATATGGCCGTTATGCGCAAGTTGGCTTCCGATTATCTTAAACAACTGGAAAATAAGGTTGGCCATTTTGATGACCTGCGCGATGCTTTTCTTTTCCAAGTGAATACCCACCACGATTTCATCATAAACAATTATAACTTTTTCGATTATTTCCGACTGAACGAACAAAACCTGCCCGATACTATATGGGAAACGGTGAACCATATCCGTAATGCCGAGATCACGTTATTAGCTAACGCGATAAAAACCGAAACAGAAAAAGGCAATATAACCCCAGTATCAAACCCAGTAGAGGTGGTAGAAGTATTTTTAGATGCATTACATGGTATTAAGGTTGGCGGTGCTGTTCCGCAGAAAAAATTAAACTTCCCTCAACGCGAACAATTGGATGAGATCCACAACAAACGCCTGTTACTGATAGATATTTTTGTTAAAGGCCTGCATTAGGCTCGGTTCAAACCGGTCTTGATCGCAATATTCACCACCAGTATTTTATGGATAAGGCAGGCATCGGCAATGGCGATCAGCTTTTACGCTGCTAACTATAAATTCATTTCGGCATCCATACCAATAGATTCTAATGCTGGTGTTAGTTACTATCCTGGTCTACCCAACCAATATCCGGTTTTTCATCTTGGCGCCCGCGCCACCGTTTAGTTAATTTAAGAGTATAAAATTATTGATTTAATAGAAATCGTAACAACGGCTTGCACCATAAAATTTACGTTCACCGTCTGAGCGGGACGGCAGGGTAGTTTCGTACCCGATGCTTCCCTCGGTTGTGCCACTTGTATTGCTATAATTTAAGCCTCCTGCGGGTACGTCATGGCTTACGCCGAAACGCAACTTCTCGCCGCCTTCTTTATTAATAAACAGATCAAAGATCAACGAAACCACAAACGCGCTTGGCCCGCCTGCACCGCCGCTACGGTACCATGCACCTACATTAATACTGCGGCGTTTGTACTGCATGCCCGCGCTAATTGATTGCGCCTGCGCCTGTTTATAAAAAACCACCGATGGGATGATGTACGATTTATCCTCGTCATCAAGGTTATCGTCACGGGTGAGGTTATATCTGAAGCTGGCATGCAGGGTTCCACGCATGGGCAGTTTTGACGGCGTACCGGTAAACGATTCGTTAGGGCGGTTAATGTGTTGCGCGGCGCCACCTATGTTAAAGTTTTTAAGCGTAAGGTTTATTCCGGCACCGGCGTCAAAAAAGAACTTGTTATTAAAATCGGGTTTGGCTGCGCCGGTTATTACGCTTGGGTCGTAACCTAAACGGGGGTCTATCTGGTCGCCAAAGGCAAGTTTGCTAAAATCAACCGAACGATTAGTTACACCCGCTTGCAAACCAAAAGATAGCACAAAATCCTCAGACCCTACGCTATAAGAGTAAATACCGGCAATGTTGTTTTTATTTAAATAGGCGGATCCTTCGCTGCTACGGGTAAATATCAAACCTAAACCACCGCCAAACTCGGGCACTTTATAATCAATAGAGGCCGACAAGTAAGACAGGCCGCCAGGGATCGATGTATATTGATTACGATAGATGAGGTTCATGCGCAAATCGCCTTGAAACTGGCCATTTAAAGCCGGGTTAAGATAAATAGGCGAGTTAAAAAACTGCGAATACATATGATCTTGTGCCGACGCATTAAAGCATCCTGCCAAAGCCATGGTTAAAAGTAAAAGGTAATATTTTATCGGTCCCTTCATTCTCCCTTTATCTTAATAAATGTATATAGCCGCTACGTTTAGGTAGCGATCCGTTGTATGACATTCCCTTCCACTCGGTACCATTAATAAATGTGGCCGAAGCCTGCCATATGTAAACGCCTTGTTGCAAGGGTGCGCCTTTAAATGTGCCATCCCAACCTTCTGTAGGATCGCCATTGGCACCTAAGGCCGTTGTTTGCCATATTAACTGGCCCCAATTGTTAAATATTTGAAGTTGCCATTTAGCAACGCCAGATCCTTTGGCTGTAAACTTTTGCAGATCTACTGTAGGGCCACTCGGTTGGAATGCATTTGGTAAGTAAAGAGAGCCCGGTATGCCGGTTATTTGTACTTGCTGACTAAATGTGCTATCGCAGCCATTAATATCAGTGGCTTTAAGCGTAACCACATATTTGCCGGTATCTGCATAAGTATGGCTGGCGTTTTGCGATTGTGAACCACCGCCATCACCAAAATTCCATACAAAGGTTTTAGGGCTGCCGATAGTACGGTCAATAAACTCAAAGTGATAATTTGGAAGATTTGTTATCAATCCCGGCTTTACTTCGAAGTTAGTACCTGGGGGCTCCGTGATATTTATATAATCCATATGGATTTTTTGGGCTGTACAACTTGTTGCAGGTATAGTGGCAGTAAGCGTAACGGTGTAAGGCGTATTACGAGCTGCATATTTATGCGGTGGCGGGGAAAAACCTGAAAACGGGGGCCTGCCGTCACCAAAATCCCAGATATAACTCATAGATGATGCTTGTGTGGTAGGATCATCAAGCGTTTTATTGGTAAAGGTTACGACAAGTTCCCTGCAGGCCGAGGTAAAATCTGAGGTAAAATCCGGCCTTGGGTTATTGTGTACAATAAATTGCAGAACATTAGATATTTTATTATCACATGTATTTTGCGTGCTAAGGGTAACATAATAGATACCTGGTGCCGGGAAAGTATAGCTAAAGGCACCTAAGCCGGCCGACTTTGTATCATTAAAATTACCGTTAGAATTTGTTATAAAATAGGTATACGTATTTCCGGGCGTTGAATTATTGAATATTTGCGCCGCGAATGCACCCTGGCATCCTTCTAAAGGCCCTGTTGCAAATATTTGTGAATCGAAAGAAGCCGCGTCTATTTTTATTGGGATATGCACCGTTTCGCCGATAGAGTTGCAATATCCTCTTATCCTCATAAACAAAGTATAGTTACCCGGGTCTGATATCGGGCCAATATTTACGGGACCTTTACTCGTAGTTATGACAGGGTTAAACACCAGGGTGCTATCCGTTTTATCGGCGTTATTATACTTATAAAAATAATAAGTATAATCTATGTTGGTGCCCGGCGAATCGTTTTTCATGCTTAAGGTTACAGGAGTACAAGCTGTGACCGTTGGCGGAATAATATGCGCCACCGGCAACAAAGGCCTTATAGTAATGGTTTGTATGCTTGATGTTGCAATACCGCAAGGGCTGGTAATAGTTAGTTTAACATTGTATACAGCATCGCTTCCGTCATTATTTGGCCGGAAGAGATTAGACGGATTTGCTAATATTGAGGATGTAATAGTGCCGTTTTTTTCAAATTCCCATTTAAATGTACTGCCGCTCATAGGTGCAGATGCATCGGTAAATTGTACCAAAGTATTACCGCACCCTGCGCTACCGGGCAGGTCATGGGTAAAATTTGCAACCAGTGTTTTTGGCCCTACGCTTACAGTAAGTACAAAGATATTTGTTGTACATGAACCATTTGTGGCGGTGATATTATAAGTAACTACCGCACTGTTGTTTATATCACTGTTTACTAAAACATCATTAATAACGTTCCCGCTGCCTGATGCCGCATAGCCACTTATGGTTGTGGATGTGTTCGCAGCGTCAACCGTCCAATTAAAGGTGCTTGCCGCAAGCAATGAAGTAATGTTATAGCCCAGCGCCGCACCTGAGCATGTGTAAAACTTATTAGTGCTGGTGATAGAATTATCGGGCTGGAAACTTATCGTGATATTATCGGGTATCTCATTACAAGGCGCGCTAAGGCTGGTGTAACCCGTCAGTGTAAGCGTTACTGTCCCGGCGGCGTACTCTGCTGCTGTAGGGGTATAAGTACTTGTAAGGCTGTTACGGTTACTAAATGCACCAGCTCCGCCGCTCCATTGTACACTATTTACCGTGCCGTTGGTAATTATGCCTTGCAACGCCACAGGGTTACCAATACATACAGGCGGGCTTGTACCCGCGTCAATTACCGGTGCTGATTGAAATGTTAACACCTGCGAATCTGTAGCAGGAGAACCGCAGGCACTTTTTGAACTGACACTTATGGTATAAGCCGCCGCATCTTTAAATAGTATTTGAGGATATCTCGAACTTGCCGATGTACCGCCGGTAAACTGGAAGGCGCCGCCGGTCACCGTCCAGGTATAATCGCCGGGGCCGGGTTGAGAGCTGCCGCTAACTATAGATTGTGTAGGGCCGGGATCGCCATTAAACGTATAGGTTTGGTTAATACCACAAATGTTTTTATTTGCTGATAGCTGCGCTACGGGCGGGCCGTCAACAACGATTGTCTCGATATTAGGCGCAGATACAGTACCGCAGCTTTCTGTTTTTACTTCCAGTTTTACCGTATAAACCCCGGGCTGGTCAAATAAAAACTGCGGGGTTACACTTGTCGCATTAGTACCGCTATTGTATTTAACAGGTGCAGGTCCGGTCACCGTCCATTTAAAACTATTAGTAGCGTTACAGTCGGCACGAACTATTGATGTGTTATTAGGGGTAAGGCTTAATGGCAAACAACCCGAATTTACCGGTACGGTGTACTTAGGTTCAGGTGCTTCCTGAATACATATGTCATATTCCTTTTCAAGCACTCCGCATCCACCAACACCATTTTGTAGCTTTAATTTTACCTTATAAGTGCCAACAGCATTAAAAGTGTACTTAAAAGTTTTGGTTAGGGGTTGATTTGCTATAATTTGTACGCCATTAATAAACCAGGTATAAAGCGCGTCGAGGTTCTTACAGTCAGATGTGTTGTTGTTGGGGTCCTGGCCTGGGTCGGAAATGTTGGGATTAAAGGTAACCTGACTACCCAGGCAAGCGGCTATGGGGTGTGTAAAATCGGTATTGGCAGGCGTAACAACCCTTATGTATGCTACACCTGGCAACACAGAGGTGCTGCCACAATAATCATTAAAAGGTGCAAGCTCTACCCTGAACACGTTTTTTAAAGTGCCCACATTGTTACCGCATGATGCCTTGGTGAAAACATGGCTGATAGCGTTGCCATTGGCAATAATGTCGCAATAACGGTAAGTAGTTGAGGTGCCATCGCCCCAAGTAACCTTATAAGTGAGGCCGGGATAGTTATATTTAAAACCATTGCCCTGCCCGTCATCGATAACTAACGGGAATACCGCCGGGCTGCCATTTGCGCAGGGTGTAGCATTGTCGGCATTACCTATAGAACGGTATATTTCATTATTTATAAGCGTGTAACATTTCGTACCAATTACGCCGCCTTTTGCAGCCGTTACGGTAATTGTATAGTTTGCCGCATTTGCGGGGAAGCTACCCGGCACAGTGCGTGGGGTGCCTTCTGTAGCCTGTGTTATTTCGTTAAAGAAACTGGCGGTTGCGGTGGCGCCCGATGTAGAAGTACTTGAAAAGGTATAAGGCGAACTGCCGGAACCCGAGCATGAGCCAAAAACATCAGGGTTGCCCGAACTAATGGATTGCGAAGCAATACCCGCTAAAACTCCCGCACTGCCGTTAATTGTAAATGCGGAAGACGTGCCAACTATACCAACCGGCGATGTAGAAATAACCCTGACTTTATAACCTGTACCAGCAGGTGTACCTCCAGGTATGATGCCGTTTACAAATGTCGCATAAAAACCGTTAGTGAAACCAATTTGTATTTGTGACGCAAAACTGCCCGAAGCATCAGAAAGATATAATCGGTAAACGTTATTTGTGAAAAAACAGCCTCCGCCATTGTTCACATTTATAGGTACACCAATAGATGATCCCCCTCCGTACGGCCCCGGATCTATTGCACCCACGGTAATAGTTTGTGCCGAAGCAGTTGCTATTGCAAACAGGGATATTAATACAAGAAATAGACGTTTGGTAAAAATTACACCCATCACACTATTCAAAATCAATTCATACAGATCACGTCGATAACTAAAACGTCAAACGCGTGAATACTTTATGCTTGTAAACTGAAGTTTACTGCACCTTTGTACGTAATTAAATTTGCTGTGTTACAACAGAATCGATTAAAATTAAACCGGAAAGGGGGCTTCCGGCTATTGTTTAGCCAAAAAACAGATACGAGATCAAGATGGCTGCTACCACGCCTGCAAAATCGGCCAGCAAACCTGCCGGGATAGCATAGCGTGACCTTTTAATACCTACCGAACCAAAATATAGGGCTACAATGTAGAACGTGGTATCGGCCGAGCCGTTGAATACAGAACCCAAACGGCCCGCAAAACTATCAGGCCCGTAAGTTTGCATTACGTTTATCATCATCGCTTTAGATCCCGAGCCACTTAAAGGTTTCATGTAAGCAACCGGCATCGCATCTACAAAGCGGGTATCCAAGTGGGCCTGGGTAACCGCCCAGCGTACGCCGTTGTTAACGTACTCTAAAGCGCCGCTGTTGCGAAAAACGCTGATAGCAACTAACATTGCAACCAGGTAGGGGATTATCTTTACAGATACCTCAAAACCACCTTTAGCACCATCAATAAAACTTTCGAACACGTTTACTTTTTTATAAAGTGCCCCTAAAATAAATATAGTAGGTATTAGATAGATAAGAAGATTGCTTGACACTTTAGACACTGTGGTAATTTGCTCTTTATCCAGGTACTGCGTAAAGTACCAAACCAGCGCAAGTATAAAGGCCGTCATCCCGCCAAGCCAGCTGAGGATAACTTTATCGAACAGGTTTATTTTTTGTTTAATGGCAACCGCTACCATCCCCACAATAGTAGCTACGTAGGTAGCTATGATACAAGGAATTAAAACATCAGCAGGATCTTTGGCATGAAGTATAAAGCGCTGTGCTATAATGGTTACCGGCAGCAATTGCAGGCCCGATGTGTGCAGCACTAAAAACATGATCTGCGCGTTTGAGGCGGTTTCTTTATTAGGATTGAGTTCCTGCAAGCTACCCATTGCTTTTAGCCCGAGCGGGGTAGCGGCATTATCTAAACCAAGCAAGTTAGCCGAAAAGTTCATCATCATTTGCCCGGTGGCAGGGTGCTTTTTAGGTACTTCGGGAAATAAGCGGCTCAGGAACGGGCCAACAATACGGGCCAGGAAATTCATGGCCCCTGCTTTTTCGCCAATGTTTAGGATGCCCAGCCATAATACCATATTACCGGCAAGAGGCAGGGCAATGTCCATCACCGAGGCTTTGGAGCTATCAAACATACCATCAACCAGAAGTTTAAACGCTTCTGTATCACCCAAAAACACCAGTTTACAAAACGCTATTACAAAAGCGATAAGGAAAAAGGCGATCCAGATGTAGTTTAAGGCCATAGAGATTAATTGAAGCCATGAAGTTAATTTTTTTTGGATAATTTACCACGATCAAGCCTATTTTAATATCAAATATTTGCTTCGCGATAAAAGAAACAGCCTTTAAATTGCAACACCACTTAAACCCATTGCGTTAATTATAAGCAGTGATGCCTTTACCGGCCACTATCCTAAACGTATACTCGCGGCGGGTGGGGTTGTAGGGTACTGCATCGTTAACCATAATATAGATAGTGCCAAGATCTTTAACTACAATCGTTTGTACATCGGGCGTACTGCTTTCTTTATTAATGTATTGCGATACCGAGTTATAGATCATATTATATTGCCCCAATCCGTTGGTTTCCATTTCGATATACATGCGCCTGCCATCAACACGGATGCTGTTGGTAACATAAGTGCCGCCGGGGATCTTAAGGTCGTATTTGCGGGTGTTTTTTTTCTCGTCTTTTTTGGTAAGCGTGTAACCCTTTGCCATAAAAAGGTATCGGCCTTGTTTATGTTGTTATGTAACAGATAGCTTAGATCATCATAAGAGATCAGGTTGGTTTGCGCGAAACCTGCAGTTGCGAAGCAAAAGAAAATAACGGAGAACAGTAGCTTTTTCATGTAGTTAGTACTTTGGGTATTTAACGTGAATATAGCATTTTGGTATTTTATTATGCGGCCAAAAACCTAACTTAGCATAATTATTACACTGCTTATGCCTACTATAAACTTATCCCGCGTTAGCGGCGAATATGGCTTTGAAGCCACCGACGAATACGGGCACACCGTACGTATGGACAGCAGCACTGAAAGCGGCGGCCAAAACTTTGGTGTGCGCCCTATGCAAATGCTTTTAATGGGATTGGGCGGATGCTCGGCCATTGATGTTATCGCTATCCTTAAAAAGCAACGCCAAAACGTTACCGACTATAAAATGGTGATTGCAGGGGAACGCGAAGCAGGTAAGGAGCCATCGCTATGGCAGAATATCACGCTCGAGTTTCATATTTATGGCAATGTTGACGAAGATAAAGCCAATAAAGCGGTAGAATTATCGCTTAACAAATATTGCTCTGTAGCCGCGACGCTCTATAAAGCCGCTGCTGACATTCAATGGAAGGTAATTATCTATCCTGGTGAGTAACATTTGTTATGCAGCAGGCGATACCTATACCAACATTGCAATTATTCCCGATACTGGATAGATTGCTGATTGAGCTGCTTGCGTCCTTATCTCCCGAAGACTGGAACAAACCTACCGTAGCACGTCTTTGGACGGTTAAAGATATTGCCGCGCACCTGCTTGATGGCAACGTGCGCGGCATTGCTATTTTAAATGGGCACGAAGCGCCGCCGCCAGCCAAGCCAATAAATAATTACCAGGACCTGGTAGAATTTCTGAACCAGCTTAACGCTACCTGGATTAATGCCATGAAAAGAGTGAGCCCACAACTGCTTACACAACAACTGGAAGATACAGGCAAATCATACCTTGAATATTTAAAAAGCTTAGAACCGTTTGAGCAGGCAAAGTTTTCTGTTGCCTGGGCAGGAGAGGAAACATCGCTAAACTGGTTTCATGTAGCTCGCGAGTACACGGAGAAATGGCACCACCAGCAACAGATACGCGATGCTGTCGGCAAGCCGGGCATTATTACAAAGGAATTATTTTTACCCTGAATGGATACGTTTATGTATGCCCTGCCATTTACCTACCGTGATATTAAGGCAGATGCAGGAACAATCTTGAAAATCACCGTAAGCGGTGATGCTGGCCGCAATTGGCATCTGCAAAAAATATCTGACGGTTGGGAATTATCTAAAGAGAATCTATCGCCCGACATAACATCCGAAGTTGTTTTATCGCCCGACACCGCCTGGAAGTTATTTACAAAAGCCATCAGCCCGCAAATTGCAATGGGCCTTTCCACTATCAAAAGTAATACCAACCTTGCCAAAACTGTATTTAATACCATAGCGGTAATGGCTTAATAAGGCGGTATTGTATCTTTTTGGGGTCACACGGTTATTTCATGCAACCTTTGTCGACAATCATTTTGACCATATTATTTAATAGGTCAGTATTTTAGTATAATTTGCTATAGATTAAGATTTTACTTGCTGTTTATTAAAATTTAATGCTGTTATAAACTATAGTTAATAAAACTAAAAATGCTTACTGGCATCAATGTTGGTATGTGGGATATGTTCGTTCATCCATTTTAACGGACACCCCAAAATTGAAATAACATGAAAACAAATTTAAAAAAAGCATCCTTACTACTTACCGGATTGTTGGCAGGTAGCACTCTATTCGCACAAACCGATTCGGTTAATACAACAAACTATGTAAAGCCTTTTTCAGGCGGCCCGGTTAAAACATGGTCTATTGGTATCCATGGTGGTTTATTAACCCCCTTCACAATTTTCGGCGCTAATGGCCGTCAGGATTTCCGCCAGCCACAATCAGAACTTGGTTACGGCGGTTACATTAAGAAACAATTTACACCAACGTTTGGCTTACAAGCTGATTTCCTTCGTGGTGAAGTTAGTGGCCAAAGGGGCCAGGTAGGTGGTGTTACTGATCCTACCAGCTTTAACACAAAACTAAGCTGGTCTGGTGCATTAAGCACAAACATCACGCTTGGAAACATTAGCTGGTTTCATGCAAAATCATCTATTCAACCGTATTTAACAGCTGGTGCAGGTTACATGGGTTACAAAACAACCACTACCGATGCAACAGGTAACACAACTGCTTACACCAACGGCGCAGGTGAAAATTCAATAAAAGAATTTTTCATCCCAGTTGGTTTAGGTTTTAAAGTAAACTTAGGTAGCAACGTAAATTTAGATTTAGGGTACCAGGTTAACTTTGTACAGTCTGACAACTTTGATGGTTATAATGCAGGTAACACTAACGACAGGTTCTCATATGCCCACGCTGGTTTAGAATTTTTGTTAGGTAGTTCAAAAACTCCTAATATGTCAACTTACAACCCGGTAAACTCAATGCGTACCGAGTATGTATGGCAGAATGCGCAAACAAAAGCTTTATTACAGGCTCAAATTGATGCAGAAAAAGCTAAAAACGACCAGTTACGTAACGACCTGAACACTACTAACGCTAACTTAGCTAAGTTAACTGTTGATAGCGATGGTGACGGTGTATTAGACATTAACGATAAATGCCCTAACACACCAGCAGGTACCAAGGTAGATGGTTCTGGTTGCCCATTGGCTAAACCGGTTGTTTACATCACTGAAGAAGACAAACGTGTTGTTAAAGATGCGATCAACAATCTTGAATTTGATTTGGGTAAAGCAACTATCCGCGAAAAATCATTCCCAAGTTTAGACCGTGTTGCTAAGTTGTTAACTGAGAAAAACTTCAGCTTAAAATTAGCAGGCCACACAGACAACACCGGTTCTGATGCCTTAAACTTAAGGTTATCTAAAGACCGTGCAGAGTCTATCAAAACTTACCTTGTAAGCAAAGGTGCTAACGCATCACGTGTTGAGGCTACAGGTTACGGTGAAAGCCAGCCAATTGCTACTAACAAAACAGCAGCAGGCCGTCAGCAAAACCGTCGTGTAGAGTTTACTTTATACTAAGGGATAGATTCACGACCTTAAGAGTCAGGAATCAAATCTCCTAAATTAAGAAGAGCCGCTCCAAAATTGGGGCGGCTCTTTCTTTATATAGGGATTTTCTTATTCTGTCTTGATTCTTGCTTATTATTATTATCTCGCCTCTGTCTTACTATCCTAAGGCAAAGAAATCGGCAAGGTTACCAAAATAGCTATCATCCCAACCCTCGGCAATATCGTTAAAATCATCCTCGGGGATATTGGTATGCCTAAGTTCGATAGAAGAACCGTGCTTATCGGGGTGGATCTTGATAGTTACGATTGATTCTTCACTTTGCCCGTCGAAATACCATTGCTGTACAATCTTTTTATCCTCTTCAAATTCGATATTCTTACCTATGATACTGCCTTCCCATAGTGAGAATTCAGAATCGGGCTCCGTACTCATTTCTGCTTTTTCGCCCGTCCACAACTCCAGGGTTAGCGGGTTTGTAAGTGCCGTGTACACCTCTTCTGGCGTAGCCAATAACAAATAATATTTTTTTAGATCTTTCACCTGCGCAATTTAGCAGAAATAATTGAGAGCCTCGCCAAAGGTGAGGACTTTATAATATACGTTAATTTTATGCCTTCCCTTTGGATCATGGGCAGGGGGCAGGTTACTTCACTGTCCCGATAGGCATTACTTCCCGGCCGTAAACTTCGTTCAAAACGCCCGCAATACCTGTATAAACGGCCGATAACCCGCAGATGATACCTTCGTAACCTGCAAGGTGTTTAATACTTTCGTTACCGGTAGCATCGCCCCAAACCAATAAGCCAAACAATATAGTTAACGAGCCGAATACAAATTGTAGGGCGCGGTTCAATTTTAGCGTACCAAAAAAAAGGCAAAACGTGAAGAAACCCCACATACCCAGGTAAGCACACATAGCCCCTTCTGATGCTTTAGGTGCCCAGCCCAGTTTTGGCATAACAATTAAACCTACCAGCGATAGCCAAAAGAAACCGTAGGAGGTAAAGGCTGTTAAGCCGAATGTGTTATTCTTTTTTGCTTCGATAACACCGGCAATAACTTGCGCCAGCCCGCCGTAAAAGATACCCATAGCAAGTATCATGGCATTAAGCTCAAAAAAGCCGGCATTGTGAACGTTCAGTAAAACGGTTGTCATGCCGAAAGCGCAAAGGCCAAGCGGTGCAGGGTTGGCAATGCCATCCTTTACAACCATAGGTGTAGGAGTGGGAGGTATCATAATAAAGTCTAAATTTGGTTTATAAAATGCAATCTAAATCTTATAAATCGAATTAGCAATAGTTTTTTAAACTCAAATGGCGATTGCGTGTTAAACTATCACTTATGCAAAAATTAGTGTTGATACGCCACGGCGAAAGTGTTTGGAACCAGGAGAACCGCTTTACGGGCTGGACCGATGTTGACCTTTCTGAAGAAGGTTTCAACCAGGCTATTCGCGCAGGGCAGTTGCTTGCCAAACATGGCTACACCTTTGATATGGGATTTACTTCTGTTTTAAAACGTAGCATAAAAACCATGCACTTTGTATTGGAGCAAATGGATGCATTGTGGATTCCGGTGCATAAATCCTGGCGATTGAACGAACGGTTTTATGGGGCATTACAGGGACTAAATAAAGACGAAACAATAGCGAAATACGGCGAAGATCAGGTGCAAAAATGGCGTCGCGATCCCCATGAAAAACCGCCTGCCATAACGGAGTTGGACGAACGCTTCCCCGGGCATTATTTAAGATATAACGATCTTACTTACCGTGAGCTCCCGCTAACAGAGAACCTAAGCGAGACTATGGACAGGGCCTTACCTTTTTGGCATGAAAGCATCGTTCCTGCCATTCGCGAAAATAAAAAAGTGATCATCTGCGCACACGGCAACAGCCTGCGCGCCCTCATCCAATACATCGAAAACCTAAGCGACGAGGAAGTAACAAAACTGGATATCCCCACCGCAACACCCTGGGTTTACGAGCTGGATGATAGGTTGAATTGTATTAAGCATTATTATTTAAAGTAAGGTGAGTAGAGAACGGTGAATGGTTGCATTGTGTTTATCTGACAATTCAACCACTCACCACTTACCCCTTTACTGCTCGCCACCGAAACCTAATCCCCAGTCTTTTCCCTTATCAACAGCAGGCACTCCTTTATCAAGCCATACCGGCATTGGGCCACCTTTCAAGAAATGGTCAAAAAATTGTGCTTCGCGGATGCTAATGTCTTTACGGTTTTGGCGTTTTACAAGGTTGTGGGCTTCGTCGTTATACTGTAACAACCAAACTGGTTTACCCAATCTGCGCAGGGCCGTAAACATCTCTATGCCCTGGTACCATGGCACGGCGCCATCAGCATCATTGCTCATAATAACTACCGGGGTTTTTACTTTAGGTAATTGAAACAGAGGAGAGTTCTCGATGTATAAATTTGGTTTATCCCAAAGGCTTGCACCGATACGGCTTTGCGTTTTCTCATATTGAGATTGACGGTTAATACCGCTTTCCCAACGAATACCACCGTAAGCCGACGTCATATTTACCACTGGGGCACCCGCCCAGGCAGCCGCGTACATATTAGTTTGCGTAATTAGGTATGCTACCTGGTAGCCGCCCCAGCTTTGCCCTTGTATTCCAATATGTTGCCCATCAACCCAAGAATTTTTCTTTAACGCCTCCACACCCGAGTTTACGTACTCCACAGCTGAGGCACCTGGTTGGCCGGTTTCATAGCTAATATCCGGCGCGAATACCAAATAACCGTTACTTACAAACCAAGAGATTGGCAGGCGAGATGGCGTAGGGGAAGGGGGCATGTAATTATACAATCCATCAGATAGCTTTTCATAAAAATAAGCGATCATCGGGTATTTCTTGGCCGGGTCGAAATCTTCTGGCTTGTACAAGATCCCTTTGGATCTGTAGCCCTTAGGTGTTGTCCATTTTACCAGTTCGGCAGTGCCCCAGTTATATTCGGCTTGCTGCGGGTTGATAGCGCTTAGTTTTGTTTCCTTTACCAGATCTGTTGATACATAAAGATCTGGCGATTGCGTGTAGTTGTATTTAGTAAAAATAAACTCGTTTGCATATTTTGCTTTTTGCAGTCCGCTGAAGCCCATTTGCGCCATTACCACCTTTTTAGGGGCATAATCGCTGGCCAACTCCTTTTTATAATAGCCCCATTGTTTGTTCTCATCGTTTTGTACGATCATCCATAACGATTTTTTAGATGGAATGAATTTCTCCTCGGGATCGGTATTGTTGTAACGGAACTCCAGTTTATACCTGCGGCCCATGCCATTGGTAAAATTGGTAGCATGGCCTGTAGCAGGGTCTATAGCCCAAATATCGTAACGGTCATAGATCAGCACACGCCTGTCGTTTTCCTCCCAGTCTGCCACGCCGTATGCCGACGGATCATCTGGTACGTCATTATCTTCCACACCAAATTTCACCCCAAGCCGTTGGGTAATGTTTATTTTTTTACCGGTAGCGATGTTATAAGTATGCCAGTTTTGATCTTTCGAGTCGAACCAAAGCACATAGCCGCCGTTTGGCGAAATGCTGTAACGGCCTTTAATACGGTCGTTTATGCGCAACCGTTCACCGGTTTTGGTATTAATAAGATATGCCGCCTGTTGCGAGCCGCCTTCCCATTGGGCTTGTACGCGCGCACCGGTATCGGTTAAACCTAATACAAATGGGGCGTCGTTATTAATTGATATCGAGGTCTCGGGGATGCCCGGGTCACCTAATTGAATCAATTTCTTCATACCATCCGCCGGGCGAATAACTGCCTGGTAGCTGCGTTTGAGTTCGCGCTGCAGGTTTTTCAATTGTTGCGGTTGAAGGTAATCGTCTTTATAATTCCAGATATCTACACGGGCGTTTTCAAAATCAACCAAGGCGGTGTCGGCTGGTTTGGGGATAGGGGAAGTACCAAAAAAGAGGTTATTCCCGCTTTTACTGAACGACATCTTGCAATCTCCGCTAACAGCCCATTTTATAGGCATACCTTCAGAACCGGGGCCGGCAATTACCGTAGCGCTATCTTTAAATGCGGTATAATAATACAACTTAAATGGTTTTACCGTAGCCTTCTCCGGGTTCTTTTCGGCGGTAAAAGCCAATTGCTTGCCGGCATCATCAAAGGTTATGTTTTTATAACTGCCGCGCCCGGTGCTTAATGTTTTAAGCGAATCGTGCTCTACATCGTACACAAACAATCCCGACTTAACTGTTTTGTTCTTCTTTGGTGCTGTAACCGAAAATGCAAGCCATTTGCCATTTTTAGTAAGTTGGTAATCGCTCACATAATTAAAGCTGCGGGTTTTGCCGTTAGTCAATTGCTGAATAGTAAGTTCTGCCCCTTCTTTAGTTGATGGCGCAATGGTAGCGGCAATAGCTTTTTTTGAAGTGTCTGATGGCTCGGGCTTTTTCAATGTATCAACGGTAGAAAGATAAGCGACAACTGCTGCTTTATCTGCTATTTTAAAAGTGCGTATGGAAGGTATTTTCTTAATGATATTTTTACCGAGGGTAAGGATGCCCAATGTATCCCTGGGGAACTCCGATTGCTTTTTCTTTTTGATTTTAGCCTGGCGAATGTCCTTATAAAACGGCCTGAGCAGGAACACGGCATATTTAGAATCGGGTGTAAAGCGTACCGTATCTGCACGTGGAATGGTTATTTTATTTTTCCCTTTAACATCTAACACCGAAAGATTGGCATCGCCCTCTTGTGGCTTTACCACGTAAGCTATCCATTTACCATCGTTGCTAATTCGCTCGTTGGTTATACTCTGCCAACCATCGTAAACGGTTTGATCGAGCGGTTTTTTGGATACCTTTTGTGCGCTAACACATAAACTGAAGAGCAAAAACGCGGGCAGTAAAATTATTTTCATAAAGCGGAATGGTGTAACCAGCCCTAATATCTTAAATTTAACGCTTTGCAGGGGAATGAAATGAAAAAGTTACAACCAGTCGAATATCAACGGGAGACAGGGTGCAAGTGCGCAGCCGAGTAATTGTTGAACAGATTATTAAAAAGTGCCTTTATTTTATCAACGAAACTTTGGTTGATTTTCGCAGGTTGCTTCATCAGATCTTGGTAACCAGAATTGTTATCCGGGTTATCTTCACCTTCCATTTCCTCCAGCACAAACTGTCTCACACCTGCGTCACGGTTAATGATCTCGTCCATTTCGGTTAGGTCGCGTAGGGTAGCCTCGCCGTTCCCGCGCTTTTTCCAAAGAATTTCAAAGCGCTCCTGCGACAGTGTGCGCCTGATAATAAACTTACCGTTTTTACTCATAACACTGCAATTGGCATAACCTGCTACAAAGCAAATGCCATTTTCATAAATAACTGATATATGATAAATTAAGTGACAGTATTAAATTAAGTCGGGCGGTTTTATTACACGAAGTGTTCGGTTGCGTGCAATGTTAGGTTTAATTTATAGCCCTTAAAACCCTGTTCCAACGTACCTGGTTCAATGCGCTTTGTGTGCTGTCGATACTCATCCAGGTTATCATGGCTTTACCTACAATATGGTCTTCCGGTACAAAGCCCCAAAAGCGCGAATCTTCCGAATTATGACGGTTATCGCCCATCATCCAGTAATAATTCATTTTAAAGGTATAGGTAGCGGCCTTTTTACCATTGATGACAACGGCGGCTCCGTCGCGGGTAACTTTATTAAGTTCGTAAACCTCTATAGCGCGGCCATAAAGGGCCATGGTAGAATCGTTAAGCTGGATGGTAGTACCGCGTTTTGGGATCAGTAACGGACCAAAATTATCTTCGTTCCATTTAAATTTTTCGTTATGCGGGAAAATCTGCGGACTGTATTCGCCTTTGGCTTCAATAACTTCTTTTACATTTACAATATTAGAGTAACCTTTAAACTCGCTTAAACTGGCAGGAGGGATGATCATCTCGTAGCTGTTAGGCGCATATTGGTACCTCACATCTATTTTAAGGTTGCTTATCATTTCTGGATTAAGATCGGCACCTGTGGTAGTTACCATATAGGATGCCTGTGCCTTTGAAGCATTTTTAACTACTTTGCCATTGGCGTAAACCTGTGAATCTTTAATTTCTATAACATCGCCGGGGGTGCCAACACAGCGCTTTATAAAGTGGGTGCGCATATCAACCGGGCGGTCTGGGCCTTCGGCAGGATAATTAAACACAACCGGGTCACCTTTTTTAACCTCACCTAAACCCGGCAGGCGATAGTACGGCAATTGTAAACCGTCCCAATAGGTTTTAATTTTAGCGCCTGTAACGGTAGATTCTAAAAACGGAATTGATATCGGCGTAATAGGCATCCTTGCGCCATAAGCCATTTTACTCACAAACAAATAATCGCCGGTTAGCAGGCTGCCTTCCATAGATGCGGAAGGAATAGCATACGCTGAAAATAGCAAACCGCGAATGATGGTAGAAGCTATCAGCGCGAACAATATAGCATCGAGCCACTCACGTGCCGCACTTTTTTTCGGTTTGCTCTCGTCTTTCTTTTTGCGTGATAAAAATTTCCAGTTCATGTCGGTGAGGTTTATATTTAAAGCGTTTTGATATTTGACTACCTATCAAACAGTTTGTTACATCAATTATTCCACTGTTATTTCATCGGCAAAGATGTACGACGGACTGCCTTTGCTCTCGTGCCATTCGGGCAATGCGCCAAACTGTTTAGCTATCACTTTAATATACCTCGTTTTTTTATTTATCGGCCCGGTATATTGCTGGGTTTGTGGTTCAAGTTCTTTTACATCAATTTTACTGTTTACGGTGGCGGCCAGTTTGTAATTTTTGCCATCCTCAGATAACCAGTATTCCACTTTACTGGGAAAAACTATCCATGAACGGGTATCTTGCAAAGCGCCTATGCTAATCTGTTTAACAGGCTTTACCTGGCCTAAGTCGATTATGGCTTCCATATCTTTGCCCTGATAGCCCTGCCAATTGCCCAATCGCCAGTTGGCTGTGCCGTGGATGCCGTTTATCAGCGTTTCATCGCCCTGTGCCGAGTAATTTGACAGGTATTTGTTGGTAAGTGTAAGTTTGATATCACCGCGTATTTTGGTGAAGGAAGCAACATCGACAAAACTGCTTTTACCATTCCGTATAGCTATTGCTTTTACAGTGGTATTCACCAATATATTAATGGGTTTGCTGTATTGCGTAGATGTAACGGTAGGCGTACTGCCATCAAGCGTATAGTAAATTTTGGCGGCGCTATCGGCACAACCTATCTCTGCCGTTATAGCATTTTTAAACGTTTTAGTGCCCGATGTAACGTATGGGTTGGGCACTATCAATTCATCGTTGATAGCAGAGGTTGGCCTTTCCAGTTCCTGCATAAACAATTTGTTAGCTAATGAACCTGTAAAAACTTCAAAATCACCGCCTTTTGCCACGTCCTCATAATTCAAGAATAGCTTGTTATATGGCTTTCTATCAAGGTTCATACCCTGCACATAAAAATTACCGCGGCCAACGGTTGCACCCGGGTTGCTGATGGTGAACTTTTTACCATTCTCCAGGTTGATAATGATCTTTGAGAATTGCGGCGCGGTTATCTGGTACTGCTGCTGCCCCGGCGCTATATTATAGATCCCAAGCGAACTCATAATATACCAGGCCGACATCTGCCCGCAATCTTCATTACCTGATAAACCATCGGGATTGGCACTGTACTGCTCACGCAAGATCTTGTTCACATAATATTGCGTTTTATCGGGCGAATTGGTGAAGTTGTACAAATACGCGATGTGGTGGCTCGGCTCGTTGCCGTGCGCGTATTGGCCTATTAGCCCGGTAACATCATCCTGCTGGCGGCCGCTAAGTTTGGCGTTTGTGCTAAACAATTCATCAAGTTTGGTCTCAAGCGCCTGCTTGCCCCCAAGGCTTTTTGCCAGTCCTTCAACATCCTGCGGCACAAGGAAGCTATACTGCCAGGCATTGCCTTCGGTATAGTTATTATTGATTTCGGTAGGTTCGAAAGGGGTATACCAACCGCCGTTATCGCGAGCCTGCATAAAGCCGTTTTGGTCATTATGGACGTTCTTCCAGTATTGCGCGCGTCTAATATACTCGGCATATTCCTGTGGCTTATTCAACATTTTAGCCATCTGCGCTATACACCAATCATCAATGGCATAATCCAACGTTTTGGCTACCGACTCATGCTCTACATCGGCGTTTACAGCTCCGGTAGAGCGATAATTATCTAACCCGAACTGGTTGCGGTTAACTGCAGCCTTCATCGCTGTAAAAGCTTCTTCGGCGTTAAAATCGCGGATACCTTTGGCGTAAGCGTCCACAATAACAGGAATGGAATGGTTGCCCACCATGCAGTAGGTTTCGGTAGTAGCCAACGGCCATATCGGTAACAAACCACCTTGCTCATAAACGGCAAGGAAAGTTTTTATAAAATCAAGCGTGCGTTTACTGTCGATGATGTTCAGTAATGGGTTTTCGGCGCGATATGTATCCCAAAGAGAAAATGCCGTGTAGTAGTTAAACCCATTGGCGGTGTGGATTTTTTGGTCCATACCGCGGTACTGCCCGTCAACATCGTTATAAATACTTGGTGCTACAAAGCAATGGTACAATGCCGAGTAAAACATTACTTGTTTTTGCTTTGCATAATCAAGAACCTCCGCCTTTTTATTTCCTTTACCGCGCGCGGCAGGCGAATTATAACCGTAAGGGTTATAAACCGAGTTGGCCTCCTGCTGCTGCGAAAGGGCAGGAGCGCCGCCCTCCACCTGAATCTTTGATAACTCCTCGTTCCACGCAAGTTTGGACGCCTTAACAACCTTTTTAAAGTCGAAATCGGGCATTTCCGTGTCCAGATTTTTTAATGCACCATCGGCACTTACCGATGAGATGCCAACTTTTGAAAGTACCACGCCCGGGTCATCAAATTGGATGTACATCTTCACATTTTTCCCATGCACTTTCTTTTGCCCTTGTTTTAGCTCGTCGTTCAGCGCTATACCATATGATTTAAAGGGCTTAGAGAACTTAGCGTAGAAGAATAAGTGCTGATCTGTAGCCCACGATTTTGAACGGCGAAACCCGCGGATCTCATGGTCATTAACAACCTCTATCCAGCTATCGAGCACTTCATCCCGGTGTTGCAAGTCGATGATAATATTGCCTTGTTTGGCGTCCTTGTAATCGTATTTGTGCAAGCCTGCACGCGTGGTGGCAGTAAGTTGTACAACAATGTTGTACTTGTCAAGTAGTGTAGTGTAAAGGCCGGGGGATGCTGTTTCGTTTTTCTTTTGGAAACCCGAACGGTAGTCTGTATTTTTTAGTTGAGGTTGGCCGGTGGTGGGCATAAAAAGCACATCGCAAAGATCGGCGATGCCGGTACCGCTCAGGTGGGTATGCGAAAATCCGTAAACAACTGTATCAGTATAATGATAGCCCGAAACGCCATCCCAACCCTCTAAACGTGTATCCGGACTTAACTGTATCATACCAAAAGGGGCCACCGCGCCGGGATAAGTATGCCCGTGGCCACCCGTACCTATAAACGGATCAACAAATTGGGTAAGGTCCTTTTTTTTCTTTTGGGCCGATGCAGTAAACACGGCAAACAAGGACAATACAATTAAAACACCACGAACGATCAATCTCATCTACAAAACGGTTTTTAGCTTACCGCAAAATAGCAAGATTAGTATAGAAATAAAAGGGCTTTATTATTTTGTCATGCGGAGGTACGAATCATCTAATCACCGGCATGCATAAAGTACAATAGATCTTTCACTATCGTTCAGGTATGACAAAACGCACAGTAAAGTAAAGTCAAATTAATCCTCTATCGTAAACCTGTCCGCATCCTTTAGGAAAGGCAAAGCACGGCGGGCTTTATTAACTTCGTCTCCAATGATAGAGAAAGTGTAAACATCTTCTTCATCGCGTTTGTAATAAACCACGTTACCGTTAGGGTCGATACAGGTGGAGTCGCCGGAGTGGTAAACTTCGTTACCATCGTGGCCAACACGGTTAACACCTATAACATATGCCTGATTCTCTACCGCACGTGCTGGGATAAGCGTACGCCAGTGCAGGGCGCGTTTTTCGGGCCAGTTGGCTACTATCATCAGCATGTCGTAATCCTCATCTACATTGCGCAACCAAACCGGGAAACGCAGGTCGTAGCAGATAGCAGGGCAGATTTTCCAGCCGTTAAGTTCAACTATTAGTTTTTTAACGCCGGGCGTGTAAACGGTATGTTCTTTACCCAAAGCAAAAAGGTGACGTTTGTCGTAATGTTCGTGGCTGCCATCGGGGCGTACCCAAAGCAGGCGGTTGTAGAACTTGCCGTCCTCTTTAATTATAATGCTACCTGTAACCACCGCTTCGTACTTTTGCGCGGTTTTTTGCATCCATTGCATGGTTTTACCGTCCATTGTTTCGCCAAGTGCTTCCGCATTCATGGTGAAACCTGTGTTAAACATCTCGGGCAGGATGATGAGGTTGGTTTTTTCGCGTATTCCGGATAATCGCAACGAAATATTTTGCAGGTTCTTATCTGTGTTTTCCCAAAATAAATACCCCTGGTATACCGTAATTTTCAGATTATCCATATATGCATTGCTTTTTATAGGTACCGGCAAATAATTAATATGTAAATATTGCTGTAAGATTAAACCTTAATCAATCTATCAACGGCTTTATCAAGCGTTTCTTGCCTTTTGGCAAAACAAAATCTTAGTACGTGCCGGTCTGTCCCTTTCCTGTAAAACGCCGAAACAGGGATCGCCGCCACCCCGATCTCTTTTGTTAAACGTGTAGCAAAATCGGTATCTTTTTCATCGGTAATGGCATTGTACGTAACCGACTGAAAGTATGAACCCGAACATGGCAGCAACTCAAACCTGCTATCTTCTAATCCTTTACGGAAATGATCGCGCTTTTGCTGGAAAAAATCCGGCAGGTTAAGGTAGTTGTTTTCGTCCTTTAAATATTCGGCAATGGCGTATTGTAACGGCGTATTTACGCTAAACACCAAAAACTGGTGTATTTTCCTGAACTCGGCCATTAGATAAGCAGGAGCGAGGCAATAACCCATTTTCCAACCCGTGGCGTGGAAGGTTTTACCGAACGATGCCACGATCATGCTTCGCTGCTGCAATTCGGGGTAGCGGGCCATGCTGTGGTGTTCCTGCCCGTCAAATACAAGGTGCTCGTAAACTTCGTCGCTCAGTATCAATATATCCTGGTTTTTTACCAGGGCGCTTAACTCGTCTATATCCTCACGGCTCAAAATTGTAGCGGTGGGGTTATGCGGCGAATTAAGGATGATCATTTTTGTTTTATTGTTGACAAGCCTCTTCACCATATCCCAGGCAATGCGATAGTCGGGTGGTTCAAGCTCCAGTGACTTTACCACGCCGCCCATCAGTTTTATAGCAGGGGCGTAGCAATCGTAAGCAGGCTCAAACATGATCACCTCATCGTTTGGGTGGATAACCGCGCTGATGGCTGTGAACACGGCCTGTGTGCCGCCCGCGGTAATGGTTATTTCACTTTCGGGGTTGTATTGCGCCCCGTAAAGCTTTTCTGTCTTGATCGCAATTTGCTCGCGCAGTGCCATAACACCTGCCATTGGGGCGTATTGGTTATGGCCGTTTTGCATGGCCTTGTGTACAAGCTCTACCAGTTTGGGCGAGCAATCATAATCCGGGAAACCCTGCGACAAATTTATCGCGCCATATTCGGCAGCCAGGGCCGACATGGTGGTAAATATGTTGGTTCCTGTTTGGGGTAGTTTTGAAATAATAGGTATCATTCAGGGGCTAAATTAACCAATAAACTCTATTATCCTTTAAATGTTTAAAAATGAACGGACTGTTTTACTTACCAACTTTCCAAAAAGCATCGGCATTGTTGGTGCGGTAACGCTCAATAGTAAGGTTAGTATTTTTATTGGTATCTACGCTTTTGTCGGGGCTTTGTTTGAAGTAGTCTACCGGCAAAAGGCTAATGTAAGTGATGGTTTTATCCTTATCGCGGGTTTCGTAGTTGTATTCGTTACGCAATGGGCTATAAACCCTGTACAGGTTTTTGGTCATGTATTTATCCAAGTAATCGGCCTTGGTAACCCTCATTCGGTTGTTCCAGTTGGCATCGTCGTTAATAAACAATGGCTGGTTTTTTATCAAGCGTTCGCGCACTTCGGAAACGCCTAACAGGTTGTTATTTTCATCTTTTACATAGGCGTTATTTGTGGGATCCATCCAAACCCATTTGCTTAGGGTTGGCAGGTAAACCACATTGATCACGTGCGAATCATAATCAACATTCAAACTATCCTTTGGGAAACAATACACCTTGCGAGATTTCCAGCCCATAGCCAGGTAGCATTCGTTAAGGGTAGTAGCCAGTTCACCACAAGATACCCCAACCTTTTTAGCGGTTGCTTTGCTGATGATCTCGTTAGCATTGATTATGGTGATGCCGCTTTCGTGCTGCCCGTCGTGGTTAACGGTATTGTGTACCCATTTTAAAATGGTTATGGCTTTTGATGCCTCGTCGCTGTTACCGGCAATAGAATCCAGCTTAAAATTTTTGCGGATGGCTACCAAATTGGCATCACTTGCCGATTGATAAGTAAATGCCGGCAGTTTACGCGTATCACCCGGATTAAATTTTTCTGCCTTTTGCAGGATGTATTTATAATCTCCTACAGAGCGCATAGCCTCGGCAATCTGTTTAAATTTTTGTTCGTTTTTGATGTTGGCAAAATCGCTATCCTCCATCAAATGGTTGTAGTTGAAGTAACCATAACGCACCGCGCTATCCAACGCGTTAAACGCTTCTTGCTTTTTGTTGATGAGCGAATACAGGCAACTGACATTGTACCAGTTATTGGTTAAGTAACCCTTAAACATACTTTTATCATCAGCATTTAGCTGTTTGTATTTGCCCGTTAATTCAGTCATCAGCTTTAGGGCTTCGGCGTCGGCGCGTTTGTCGTAAGCTTTTTGGATCAGTCCGCTCTGGTTATTGGCGAAGGCGTCGAAAGGATTTTTGAGAGCGTTTTGGGCAAACAAGCTGCCTGCCGAAAAAAGTAAAACTGCGGATAAGGTAAGTTTTAGTTTCATAAAGGTTGTTAGGGTAACAAATGTAAGCGAATACCGCATTTAAGACGGTTGTACGTATCAAAACGTTGCATTTTAATGTTTTTCTTTTTTGGGTTGATTATCTACCTTAGTATCATGAAATTTCTGCGGATCTTACCCTTAATTGTTTCGGCTATCATCATCACATCCTGCTCATCATCCACTAAAAACAATATCCCGGTTGTGGGTTTTGTGGAAGCGCTTGATGATGCCACTTTAGCACAAGCCAAAGTTGGATTTGCAGATGCATTGAAAAAGAATGGTTTCAGCGAAGAGCAAAAAACGGTGAAGATAGAATATCGCAATGCCCAGGGCAGCATCCCTACACTTAACCAGATCGTGAATTATTTTGTGTCTGAAAAAGTCGACCTGCTGGCAACCTCGACCACATTGTCCACCGTTGCGGCTATCCAAAAAACTAAAACCATCCCTATCTTCCAGATGGTATCGCCTACTCCCGAGCGGATGAAAGTAGCCGATGCGAAAGGTAACGGCCCGGCAAACCTTTTTGGCACCATGGAAGAGTTGAATTACATAGACACCTCGTTCGCTGTGATCCCGAAATTGCTAAAACCCAAAGGCGCGCAATTGACCATCGGAATGATCTACAACCAATCGGAGCCACAATCTGCAGATGCCCTGCAACGCATCCAGGGGTTGGCTACTAAGTTGAACGTTAAGGTTATCGCCCTGCCGTTAAATTCATCTGCCGACGCGCAGTTGGTTACGCAGGCATTATTGGATAAAAACATCGACGCGTTTTTCGCTAACCCGGATAATACGGTGTTTGCGGCATTTGAAACCATTCGAAAAAGCTGCGACCAAAAAAATGTGCCCATCTTTACCAGCGAGGCCGGCTTAGTACAACGTGGTGCAGTAGCTGCCTTTGGTGCCGATATTTACCAATGGGGTTACCAATCTGGCTTGCAAGCTGCCCAATACCTTAAAACACATAAAATTGATGGCTTAAAGCTGGAGATGGTGAATATCCGAAAGCGTGTTTATAACCCTGCCGTCGCAAAAAAATACAACATCAGCATCCCGGCCGATTTTGAAGCTGTAAAATAATGGACTTTTACCTAACCGCTTTATTGCAGGGGCTTTGCTTCGCGGGGATAGCCTTCGGCATCTACATCTCCATGAAGATCTTTAACATCCCGGATATTACTACCGATGGCAGTTACACCCTTGGCGGCGTAGTAACAGGGGCGATGCTTACGCATAACTTACCGTCTTACCTCATATTGCCGACCGTGCTTTTGGCCGGGGCATTGGCCGGGGCGTTGACGGGTATCATCCACACCAAGCTAAAAATAAACGCCTTACTTGCCGGTATTTTGGTAATGACGGCGTTGTACTCGGTCAACCTAACTGTCCTTGGCCGTTCCAACCTGCCGTTGTTGAGCATGCCTACATTATTCACCGCGGTAAATATCAGCACAAACCCTAACCTGAACGCGCTTTATATATTATCCACTTTTATTATTGTCGTTACGCTAATCATCGGTTACCTGCTCAAAACAGATTTCGGTATAGCCATGCGTGCTACAGGTAACAGTGAACCGATGATCCGTGCCCTTGGCGTAAATACCGACAGGATGAAGATCACAGGTTTAGCTATCGCGAACGCATTGACAGCCCTAAGTGGTTACCTGATTGTGCAGTTGCAGGGCTTTGCAGATATTAATATGGGGATAGGTATCGTGATAGTTGGTTTAGGCTCGGTTATCATTGCCGAAACCATTATCAACTGGCTGCGGATTACATCCGTATGGTTGAGTTTAGTTTTGGTGATGGTGGGCGCGGTGATCTTTCAGTTTGTGCTGGCCCTCACACTCAACATAGGTGTAGATGCCAACTTGCTTAAATTGGTTACCGCTGTATTTGTATTATTGATCGTCGGCTTGCCGCGTTTAACGGGGAGGCAGGCATGATCCAATTGAGCAACATCCATAAAACATTTAACACCGGCAAGCCTAACGAGGTAATAGCAGTAAACAACATTAACCTGCAAATAAATGACGGCGAGTTTGTGGTGATAGTTGGCAGCAATGGTTCGGGCAAAACTACGCTGCTTAACCTAGTTGCGGGCAACATCCTGCCCAGTAAAGGCACCATCAGGATAGATGGTACCAATGTTACCCGCCTGCCCGAATACAAACGCAGCAAGTGGATAGCCCGCATTTTTCAGAACCCTTTATTGGGTACCGCCGCCGACCTGAGCATTATCGATAACTTCCGTTTAGCCGCTCTGCGCACGCAGCCCAAAGGTTTATTTATAGGTAAGAACGAGGCCTTTAAAAAGCATGTGCGTGATAAGGTTGCAACTTTAGGTATGGGGCTGGAGGATAAAATAGAGCAACCCATCGGCACACTCTCCGGCGGGCAACGCCAGGCGCTTACTTTGTTGATGAGCGTAATGGATAGCTGCAAGATCCTGCTGCTTGATGAACCGACTGCCGCACTCGACCCACCATCTGCCGAGCATGTTTTACGCATTGCTGACGGTTTAATAAAGGAATATCAACTTACTGCCATATTGGTTACGCATAATTTAAAAGACGCAGGAAACTTTGGTTCGCGCATTATCCAAATGGGCGAGGGGGAGGTTTTAAAGGACATATCGGGCGAAGAAAAATACAGTTTAAAGCAAACTGACCTATATAATTGGTTTGGATAGATAAATGGCAAAGAAATTGCATTGCCCTTTTTTGTACCATGAAGAACACAACATTTGAAAACATATTCGACGCTTACCAGTTGGTGAGCGGCGCAAAAATAAAAGCCAAAAATCAAGACGAAGTTTACGAACTGGGCCAATACGATGGCACCAAACGCGGCTACGTGCTATACGCATTTGAAGATGGCGTACGTTTTGAAGACTTCAGCGTTATCATATCCGAGAACGAATTGATGAATAATTATCAAATAGAAAAAGGCGGGGCGAGCCAGGATATTGCAGCGTAACAGAATTATAAAAAAAGCGCCATTGCAAGATCAAGATACGAAGCAATCTCGACGTAGGCAGGCACGCCCTGTATAGCAAAGAGATTGCTTGGTACCTCGCAATGACGCGGGGAGATAAAGTAACAAACAAGGCCTCCAATTTGGAGGCCTTGTTTGTTACACAATATTTCTTATTTATTGTAGCTAATCTTGTAGATAGTCCCTTTAGAGTCATCGGTTACGTAAAGCGAACCGTCGGGGCCTTGGGCTAAGCCACATGGGCGGCGTACCGCACTGCCCTTGGCGGTGTTTGCTGCCGAGCCTGAAAATCCGTCGGCAAATACCTCCCATTTCCCATCAGCTTTACCATTTTTAAAAGGTTGGAAAACCACAAAGTAACCCGCCTGTGGCTCTGGGGCGCGGTTCCATGACCCGTGGAAGGCTATGAAAGCACCATTTTTGTATTTCTCAGGAAACTGGTCGCCGGTATAAAAAAGTAAACCATCCGGTGCAAGGTGGGCAGGGTAAGCTGCCGCAGGGCTGATGTATTTATTGGTTGGGTCGCCATCTTTTTTGCCATCGCCACCATACTCAGGTGCCATTATCTTTTTGCTTAATTGCTGATTATAGTAGATATATGGCCAACCCGCGTTGTCGCCTTTTTTGATGGCATACATACATTCGGCAGGTAAATTAGCAGATTCTTTAGTAGTAAACATATCCGGAAAAATGTCGTGCAGTGCATCGCGGCCATGCTGCATCACAAATAGCTGATTGTTTTGTTTATTCCAGTCCAAGCCAACAACATTACGCAAGCCGGTTGCATAACGCAGACCATCTTTGTAGGTCTGGTTCAACTTATCAGCCTTAAATTGCCAAATCCCACCTGCCGAATCAAGGATAGGGCAGCCTGGCTGGCCCATTGAACCTTTTTCGCGGTCTTTAACTTGGCAGGAGTTGGAGTATGCACCGATGTTTACGTATAGGTTACCTGCATCATCTAATACAATCGCTTTAGCTTCGTGCTCGTTACGGCTTATCAAACCTTTAACAATCATTTCCGGTTGGCTGCCGTCAATTACTTCGTTTTTGTCGTTTAATTTATATCGGTAAACATTTTCGTCAGATGAGGCATATAGGTAACCATTTTTCAAGTAGATGCCTGTTCCCCCGAAGTCGCCAAAGCTGGTTTTAACGTCAGCTTTACCATTGTTTTCGTGGAGTACCACAATGCCTTTACCATTTTTAGTTTTACCAAGTTTCACAAAAATATCGCCCTGTGGCGATACCGCAATGTGTCGTGTACCTCCAAGGTTTTCGGCGAGTACGTTAGCGGTGAAACCTTCGGGAAGTGTTAATGCGGCGGACTTAGCTGATGTATCAACGATCGCTGTGGCGCTATCGGCATTGCTTTTTTTTCCATTGCTATTACACGCAGCAAATAATACCGAACCGGCCAGCGCGGTAACGGCTAAAACATAGTTGAATTTATTTTTCATTTTTTTGTGGATGTTTTAACATTGATGAATGGCAGGGGCAAGCCATAAATATTGGTTAGCGAATTTAACTTAATATACAGCACATAGCCAAATCTGTTTGGAGAAAATGTACATTCTGACATCTGTAGCATTTGTAAATACAATCACAAGTCTTTGCAACAATACTAAATTTCGTTTCGGCTAAACAGTTCAATATATAATTCCGATTTGTAATAAATGCTAAATATTATCGATAGCAGGGTTAAACTTTTGTTAACCGGCGTGGTCATAGATGTATAAAATTTAAGGATATGAAAAAGGCAGTTATACTATCAGCAATATTATTAGGGGGCCTGGTTTATAATAGTGCACAGGCACAAATTTCTGTTCACATCGGGTTCAATGTTCCGGCCCGCCGGGTGTATGTACCGGCCCCGCAACCACAGCCGGTAATGGTTTATGATAACGATGAGTTTGACGACAGCGACGACTATTATTACCTGCCCGAAGTTGAGGCATACTACAGCATCCCGCGCCATTGCTACTATTATCAGGATGGTGGCCGGTGGATCTCTGCAGCGTACCTGCCCGGCGCATACCGCAACTATGATTGGCGTACTTCTCAACGTTATGAGATAAGGGGCCGGAGGCCGTACATGCACCACGACCAATACCGCAACCAATGGGGTGGCAACTATAACCGTAACGATTGGAATTGGAACCGCCGTGATAATAACTATGCCGGCCGGAACAATAACAACCGTAACGACTGGAACAAAGGCAACAACTGGAACAAAGGCAACAACCGTAACGACAGGCCGCAAGGTGGCTTTAACCAGCCGGGCCGTGACCGTGGCAACGAGGGTGCATGGGGCCGGCCGCAACAGCCAAACCGTAACGATGATAACCGCGGTGGCGGGCATAATAACCAAGGCAGTTGGGGACAACAGCCGCAGCAGCCCAACCGTAATGACAGGCCGCAAGGCGGTTTTAACCAACCAAACCGCGACCGTGGAAACTGGGGTGGCAA
Source organism: Mucilaginibacter sp. UYNi724 (assembly GCF_054057495.1). NCBI lineage: Bacteria > Pseudomonadati > Bacteroidota > Sphingobacteriia > Sphingobacteriales > Sphingobacteriaceae > Mucilaginibacter > Mucilaginibacter sp. UYNi724. Next base: position 318,197 of record NZ_JBSRZI010000002.1, read on the forward strand.
TGGTGGCCAACAACAGCCAAACCGTAACAATGACAACCGTGGTAACTGGGGTGGTGGCCAACAACAACCACAACAGCCAAACCGTAACAATGATAACCGTGGAAATGGCGGGCGTGGTAACGGTGGCAACCAGCCATCACAACCAAGCAGGAATAATAACAATGGTGGCAACCGCGGCGGCGATGATCGTACGCAGTTAGCACAAAACAGGGGTGGCTTTGGTGGTGGATCTCACCGCCAGGCAAGGTTCTAAAAATTACCTCCTCAACATATATCAATAACAAAGCCATCCCGGTTATATCGGGATGGCTTTATTGTTTATTTACGATTTCTTAATAGTTGCTGGCTGTAGTTAGTAAGTCGATAGCGTCGCTGTTTAAGTTTAAGTGTGCGGCTTTGGCAAGGTCGTTAAATTGTTTTACAGTTGTGGCACTTGCAATTGGGGCTGTGATACCCGGCCGTGCCATAACCCAAGCCAACGACACCGCGGCAGGGGTAGTGTCATAATCAGCAGCTACTTTATCCAAAGCAGCCAAGATTTTGAAGCCACGGCCATTCATATATTTTTTTACACCGCCGCCGCGCTGGCTTTTGTTAAGGTCGTCCTCAGATCTGTATTTACCGGTCAGGAAACCACTGGCTAACGAGTAATAGGTTATCACCCCAATGTTACTTTCGCGGCATAACGATTCGTACTTTGTTTCGTAATCTTCGCGGTCGTATAAGTTATATTCGGGTTGCAGGGTTTCGTAGCGGGCGAAACCGTTTTGTTCGCTTACTTGTAATGCTTCTTTAAGCCTATCGGCATTGTGGTTTGAGGCACCAATCGCCCTTACCTTGCCTTGTTTAATAAGGTCATTATAAGTTTCGAGTGTTTCAGCTAACGGAGTTTCTTTATCATCGTCGTGGGATTGATACAGGTCGATATAGTCGGTTTGTAAACGTTTTAAAGATGCTTCAACCGCTTTGGTGATAAGGCTTTAGATAGGCCTTTTTTATCATCAGCCATTGGCTTGCCTACTTTTGTGGCGAGGATGATCTTATCGCGCTTGCCGTCTTGTTTAAGCCAGTTACCAATAATGGTTTCAGATTCGCCTCCGGGATTACCGGGCACCCATTTGCTGTAAACATCGGCAGTATCAATAAAATCGAAACCTGCATCAACAAAGGCGTCCAACAGCGTAAACGACGTTTTTTGATCTGCCGTCCACCCAAATACATTTCCACCGAAGCAAAACGGAGATACGGAGATGCTCGATTTACCTAATTCCCGTTTTTCCATTATTCTGAATAATTTATTCCGGTTTGAATTTGTTCTGCCAGTTCATCAACCCATCCGGATAAGTAGGGCTCAGACCCGCCAACGCGTTCCCAGTTGCCGTCCGCATCTTTTGCAATAGTTAATTGCAGTGTTTCATCAAGCGCTTTAAACTCATAGGTGCCATTATTCTGTGTAACCACACCGTTAACCGGTGTATCTGTTCCGGTAAGTACCGCTTCAAATTGCTGTTCCATAATGTTAGTATTTACATTTTCTAACAAGGGGATGCGCTTTGTGTTTGCTTTGTTTATGTCATAAGCGGGTTAAACCAATTCGTGTATAAATGTTATTCATTTTAATGAATAGAAATCCGTGCATCATATTAATACGTTTGTTGAAGATATAAACCCAACACAAAACCATAATATCATGATACAGATCGGAAAAACGCTTGCACTGGCTATCCGCCAAAAAAGAACGCAAATGCATTACTCGCAAGAGTTTATGGCTTTTAAATTAAAGCAAACCCAAAATGCTTATTGTAAGGTTGAATTAGGGCAAACGAAAGTTACCCTCATTAAACTGATAGAGATCTGCAATGTGTTCGAGGTAGATATGAACGATTTTTTACGCCCTGTTATAGCGCCACAGTTAAAAGTTGCATAGCGCCAGCGTTAGGGATTGAAACGGATACCGGCCTTGAGCGCAAGGCCTGCAGGCGTATGAGTGTAAAGCCCAGCCGCAGGCAACGCCCATGTTAGTTTGCCATTATCAGTTTGCATCTACAACCTTTAGTATTAAACTATCTTTAACCCACTAAAACTATTAGCATTAAAGGGCTGTTAACTTTAAAACCAATTAGTTAACAACGTAATGAGTGTAAGATATTTCCAGGTGGCGCAGAATGTGTGGGGAATGCGGCTTTTTTTTGTAAATGTTTATATGATAGCCAATCGCCGCGGTGTTGGCAAGGGTTGGGTGCTGGTTGATACCGGCATTAAAGGCCAGGCAGGTAAGATCATAGCCATGGCCGAATCTATTTTTGGCCCCGGTACCAGGCCGAGTGCCATTGTGCTTACCCACGGGCATGCCGACCATGCCGGTTCGCTCAAAGAACTTTTGAAACATTGGGACGTACCCGTTTACGCCCATAAGCTTGAGCTGCCTTATTTAACCGGCAGATCATCCTATCCGCCCGCCGACCCTGAAGTTGGTGGAGGGTTCATGAGCCTGATATCGTGGATGTGGCCAACCGGCCCGATAAATATTACCCGCAACGTGCGCGAGATAGACCTGCACGACGGCATCCCCGAACTGCCCGAATGGAAAGTGATCCACACGCCGGGGCATACTCCTGGCCATATCTCCTTATTTTTACGGTTGAATACCACGCTGATAGCAGGCGATGCGTTTACCACCACACCAGCTGAGTCGGCATTTTCGGTATTGACTTATCGCAAGCAGGTGAGCGGCCCGCCAAAGTATATTACTACCGACTGGATAGCCGCGGCAAAATCGGTACGGAAACTGGCTGCTTTGCAACCACGAATAGCGGCAACGGGGCATGGTGCGGTAATGCGGGGGCGCGAACTTTCTACAGCGCTAAACTTTTTGGCAAACCGTTTCGAGAGCGTCGCGATACCCAAAACAGGCAGGTATGTTGGCCACGGCGCAATATCCGACGAGAACGGCGTACGGTACATCCCGCCATACAAAGGCACCATGAAGAGAACTGCTGCAATTGCCATAGCAGCATCGGTAGTGAGTTTTTTATTGGTGAGGAAGGCCGGCAAGGTGTGGGGCTAAGCAATATTATTCTACATTTACGCCGTGGAAAATATTGTACCCGACCCGCAGGTTTTAATTGATTGTGTAAACACCCGTATGCCCTTCGGCAAGTATAAAGACACGCTAATTTGCGATGTGCCCATAAGCTACCTGGAATGGATGCACAACAAAGGCGGTTTCCCCGCCGGTAAATTGGGCATGCTGCTGAGCACCGTATTCGAGATAAAAAGCAACGGGGTAGACCAATTGCTGAGGCAGATAAAGTTTAAGTATGGAAGAGCGTGATAAATAATAGTTCATGGTTCATAGTAGCTCATCAAGCGATTATCTATGAACTATTAACCATCCACTATTTTACCTACACATGACCATCCGCCATCACTTCATTTGCGTAAATTATACCAACATATAAACTTATAATTATGAAGATCCTGATAACATATTTGGCGGCCCTGTTAATATTTACAGGTTGTGCCAACGGGCAAACCGGCAGCCGGAATGCTATGGCGCCGATACCAAAACCTGCAGCAGGCGAGGCCATCGCTACTTTTGGCGGTGGTTGTTTTTGGAGCATGAGCGAGGCCATGAGCGAATTAAAAGGCGTAAGCAAGGTAGTATCCGGCTATGCGGGTGGCAAAACCAAGAACCCCACCTACGAGGATGTAAGCAGCCGTACCACCAACCACGCCGAGGTTACCCAAATTTACTACGACCCAAAAGTGATCAGCTTTGCTACGTTGGCCGAGGCTTTCTTTTTTGCGCACGACCCAACCACACTTAACCGCCAGGGCCCGGATGTGGGTACCGATTACCGCTCGATAGCTTTTTACCGTACCGACGATGAGAAGAAGGCCTTGGTTAGCGTGATCAAAAAAGTGAACGGTACCAGGCATTACACTAACCCAATAGTTACGCAGGTAGTACCGTTCAGCGCGTTCTATGCTGCCGAGAATTACCACCAGGGCTATTACCGCACCAATGGCGATAACCCATACATCAGCAGCGTATCCGAACCCAAGGTGATTAAGTTCCGCAAGGCGATGAAAGCGGAATTAAAGCCGGAGTTTTTGAAATAAGGGGGAAGCCTCTCCCCAGCCCTCTACGAAGGAGAGGGAGCTAATGCCTTTAACCCCTTGTTGGGATTATCAAACAATTGCTTTTTAAGCCCTCTCCGAAGGAGAGGGTTTGGGTGAGGCTGACTTACTGTCCCACTTTTAATTGCATAACGCGGTACAAAAATGTAACATGCTGTAAATTAATTGTTTACAAAATCGTAATATTCGGGTTAAGTTAAAGTAACACTTGTAGATTTTTATGGTAAATAACTCTCATACAATTACTTAAACAATTTTATTGCGCTGTCCAATTCATAAAAAAACGGTACACAGTGGGACACCCTGGGACACCTCCATTTTATCCTCAAATTCGCCTTTTTCCGCTATAAAATCCACAATCTATTATAATTTCTTTGTTTAGTAAAGATTATTCTTTATATTTACAGAAATTATAATTTCATGGACGAACCAGATTATTACCAGATTTCACCGACGCGGCGCTTGTACAGGCCGGCGGTGATTGAGGCCATTCGTACACAAGCCTACGAGAGCAAGAAGCGATTGAAAAAACACGGCCTTGACGCAACTGTTTACCTCGACCCGCAGAAGACCGAGCTGCTGTTTGTAAAAACCGCCGGCGAGTGGATGAAGCAGGAGTACGGCAAACCCATGCCGCGCATGCTGCTGGGCGACCTTTGGCTGGAAGGCGAAATGTGCATCCTGTTTGCCGATACCAACCTGGGCAAATCTATCCTTGCCGTGCAAATTGGCAACAACCTGGCGCAGGGCGGCTGCACCCTCAACTTCAACAACAGCCTGGAGTTGCAAACCAGGGTGCTGTATGTAGATTTTGAAATGGGTAGCAAGCAATTCGAGAGCCGCTATTTTGACAGCCAGTGGGGGAGTTTCCCGTTTGGGGAATCGAACACGACTAAAACCCTATTGACTTACAATACTTTATATGGTTATCGATTTACTACGCACCGAATTACTAACCATTATTTGATGCAGACTAATTACAAATCTTACGATTTAAATATACAAAACGACTTAGAATAATGCAAATTCAAAAGTTGTATAACATCTAAAGTCAAATGTTTTCAAAATCTATTGAATTACTTTTTAAACCATGATTTGATTTTTGTTGTCAATGGTTTATCCGGCTTCTTTTCATCGCCATTGCTTATCAGGTAACCATAGGGTTTTAACGGTTCAATATGGTCAAATACAATTTTCAGCATACCTAAAAGCGGAATGGATAGTACCATGCCGCCAATGCCCCATAAAGTATCTCCCAATACTAATACCATAATGGTAAAGAAAGGATTAACATCGACATCTTTACCGACCACTAAGGGTTGTAAAATGTAGCTCTGGATAAACTGCACCAGCCCGTAAGTGATCAGCACACTGATGACCATCGTGCTACCGCCACCCTGTGCTACCGCCATCAGTACTGTCAGAGAGGTTCCCGTAAGATTTCCGACGAATGGAATGATCTCAAGCGTGCCGCAAAGGATGGCGAAAAAGAAGGCATTCTGAACGCCAACAATAGAAAACCCGATGCCATACATCACCCATAAACAAACGATCATTTTGGCCAAGCCCGAAACATAATTCTGCGCTACCCCTGATGCTTCTTCTATGATTGTATTTGTTTTAGCCTGATGCTCCTTTTTAACCAGTTTCAAAATAAAATTCTTAAAATGTTTCCTGGAACTGATGAATAGGAATATGTAGATCAGCACCAGGATACCCGTGGTGAGCGAACCTAAAAATCCTGCAGCAAATGAAGCGATATAGGTAGCCACATTACCGGCACCTGACGAGCCTTGTTTTTTCAGCATTTGATCCTGCTGCTCTTTGGAAACCCCAAACCGGTCATTGATAAGCTGCTGCAATTGCCCGATATATTTATTGGCCTGCTGCTCCATTTGGTCAAGATTAGCCTGTAAATTTGATACCCGCCAGCTGAACAGGAATATCATTAAGCCAATCACTAAAAGCAGCAATAACACACAGATCACCGCACCTACAGTCCGGTTCATCCCTTTTTTTTCCAGCCAGCGGCTTAAAGGCAGAAAAAGCATGGCCATGATCCCTGCTAGTGCTATCGGCATTAATATGCCGGCCGAAAAATACAAACCGGCAAATAAAAGAAACAATAACAGTAAGTATTGAACGGCGCGGGATAACGAGTTAGTTTTTTGTTCCATCATTAATAGTTTTGTGAATGTTCATACCAGTCCAGGTTCTCTGGCAGGTCTAAGCGGGCAACGCCGATTCGGTTATCAGCCATGCCGTAGTAAACATCATAACGGTCGGGCATGCCGATATCATCCCTTCGGTCTATCCCGGTCGGAAATACTACGTTGGCAATCACGCCAACGGTTTCTTCGGGGAGCGTAGGTTCCAAAATGGGTTCAAAAGAACGGAAAGTAATATCGTAAGGATCGGTTTCAGACAAGAACATCAGGCCTGCGGAATATATCAGTTGCTGCTTTTCAAGCGTTGAATTTTTGCTTTCGCTAACACCATGATAACAAAACATCCAGCCAAACCGGGTCATTACAGGCGGTGTGCCCGAACCGATCTTGATTCGCTCCCAATCAAAGACCGGCACCGCCAGCGGACGGTGCGAGGTGAAGGCAGCAGGGTCCCATTTTTCACTTTCCTGCTTCTCCGGGTGGATATGGCAATAGGATAACCAAATACTTTCGTGGTGTTTGTCTAACGCCTTATCCCAGGGGTGCCCCATTTTTTCTTCAGGCGAGGTGCCGGGGAATAACGGCCGGTGCAGCATCCCCAATGCCCGATGCCCGTGTGGGCTTGGGATTTGCATTGGAAAAACACAGGCATCTTTGTTATTGATACCATTGAACGCCATGTTTTCATACGGGAGGTAAGTCGCAAGGCCGATCCGCTCCCATTTAAGCAGATCCTGTGATTGCGCCAGTGCAATACGCGGCCCGTCAGGTGAAAACGCTGTATAGGTCATGATATAACGCTCTAAAGGCTCCACATAGGTCACCCGCGCATCTTCGCAGCCACCCCCGCCATCCGGGCGCTTTTCATAATCAACCTCCGGTTCCAGCGCGATCCCTATACGCTCCACATCAATGGGCTCACCCGCATTATTAAAAAGCACTTTAACAATTCCAATCCGGGAATAATTATCTTTTGTGGCGATCCTGGGGAACAGGTATAAATTACCGTCCCTGCCACGGGCAGCAGCCGGGTTAAGAACGCCGCCAGCTTCCATTGGGTTATTTGGCTCCGGTTCCATCAGGATACCAATCCTTTTTAGTTTCAATGTTTTCATATCTATTTTTGGCAGGCTATAATCGTAGCTATAATCTTTTTGGTTTCCTCAGGATCACGCACTTGTATACAATCCGCACCCGAAGCGCGCGCCGGGAAATCGTTACCGCCCTCAAACAGCGCATCACCGAGAAACAGCATATCAGTTACCTTTATTTTCAAAATATCTCTTAGTTTTCGCATTCCATAAGCCTTATCTATGCCGGGCTTGGTCACATCGATAGAGGTAGCACCACCCAGGTTAATGGCAAAACCGGGGATCATCCTGATTAAAATTTTCCTGATCTTTTTTCGTTTTTCAAAATCCGGGTCCCAGGTTTTTTTGGGTTCCAGCGGGGCTTTTTGTCCCAGCGCCGAAAAGGTGATCTGGCTGTCCCGGTCTTCCACCTGCTCACCCCAAATCTTCTCTGCTTGAACGCTGGATTCGGCTATCGCTTTTTCAAGGGAACCGATGATCTTCTTTTTTTCCTCATCCGTAAAGTTCTCGGCATACAATTGCTTCCAGCCGCTTTCATCAAAGGCATAAAACTTAGTGCCACAGGTAGGCAGAATGGATAAACTGCCCAGGTCGGTGCCCGCAGGCAGATGCCCGATCACCTGTTTTTCAAACTGCGACCAATCGCCGCCGGATATAATGGCAACCCTTGCAACGGTTAACAATTCAGTAAACAATCCGGCCATCTCCGGGTCTATAGCCGCTTTACTTTCAGCCAGCGTGCCATCAAGGTCAAATACGATCAGTTTTTTCATAGTTATTATAATGGAATACCTATCTCCAAAAGTTCAACATTTCCTGATGGTTCAAATACACATTTACCTGTTTGAGCAGGCAGCAAAAAAACCTGTCCTTTGCATATGTCAAAAACGTCCTTTTCGAAATTCAATTTGCCGCCTCCGTTAATGCAGACTAATATCCTTGGTTCGTTTGCCTCACCAACTGTAAACCCATTAAGGCCTTCGTGCTTCCAGACGATAAAGTGATCCGACCTCAATAAAACCGGCGGCTTGTTACTTTCAGGCTTTACCGGGCCTATGTCTGTTTGGCTATAATCCACACAGGCCATCGCTTCTTTTACCTGTAATTCCCGTAGTTTTGCGGTCTTTTTATCGGTGCGGTCCCAGTCGTATAACCTAAAAGTGACATCACTGTTTTCCTGCACCTCGAAAACAACCACGCCATCCAAGGTATGCACCGTCCCTGCTTTAATGAGTACACTATCGTTCAGATCCGGTTTAAAACTATGCAGGTATTGTCCAACAGTTTTCTCACGGATCGCTTGCGTTAGCTTTTCAGGCGTAGTGCCCGATTTTAGTCCGGCGTATATCAGGCTTTTTTTACTGGTTTCCAGCACTACCCAGGCTTCTGTCTTACCATTTTCGCCTTTCGGGATATATTGCTTTTGGTTATCATCAGGATGAACCTGTACCGAAAGCACATCATTACAATCCAAAAACTTAAGTAACAGCGGGAACCGTTGAAACTTTCCTGCAAATTTGCCCATCAAGCCTTTTTCATCAGCTTTGATCAGGTCTACAATGGATTTTCCGGCCAGATTGCCTTCCGCCACTAAACTTGCATGGTCATCCCGGTCGCTCAGCAACCACGCTTCGCCAACCGGGCCGTCCGGTAAAGGTTCAGCCAACAGTTGCTCTAAATTCCGGCCGCCCCAAAGGCGATACTGATATATTGGTGCGAAACGCAATGGATAATAATTAAGCTTTGTCATTTTCGGGCTATTAAATACTTTTTACCAGCGGGAGTTGACCCGAGGTTTCTGTTACGTTTTGATCTATTTTTTCAAGCATACCTGCTAATAATTCTTTTTGACTATCGGCTGGGATTATCTTTATCAATTGTGTCAGGATACTATACAGCCCCTGTTGAATATACCGGTCATTTTTTCCGTAATCCCATATCGGGTAAATACAGACAGCAAAAAGATCTTCAAAAGTTCGGTCGGTCAATATGATACTTCCTTTGTCATCAGGGTGCTGAATACACAATTGAGGATGATGCCTTGACCGGTAAGCGAACAGGTCTGCCAGTGCGTGAAGGCTTAATACCGCAGTTTCCGGGTCGTTAATCCCGGGGCTTAAAGCCTTTAAAGCCACCTCTGCCAGTTGATGAAAGCCGTAGTATGCATTTTGAGTTACCGGCTGGCCCGAATAAAAATCAAGCGTTAGCAACAGGTCGCCTTTACAATCATCAGAAAGGGGCTTACCATACCATTTAAGTATTGGTTGCCCGACAAGCAAATAAGTACCCGCCGGGTGTATCAGTTGCACCGTACCACTGTTTTCTCCAATAAACTTCAATAACGACCTTTGATCAAAACCCTGGAAGGTGCCTGATCTTTGGGTTAACAATACTACAGGCTGAGTAGCGGGGAGGATAATATTTTCAGAGATATCAACAGTACAGATTTTTTGAAGCGATGCCAGTGTTTGGTGGTGCACCCGTTCGATAATGGTCTCGAACTTGACCGACTGTGTCACGTAATGCAGGAAGTAGATAAACACAAAAATATCAATTACCGTAAGCGCCACCAATAAGTAGATACTTAAGGCGGGGACATAGATGCCGGATTCGATATCCCTGATGGTGCTGAGTAAAAAGAGTGAATAAACGATAGTACCGATATAAGTACCCAGTACCAATTGCTGAAAGCGGTTACCGATCATGCTTTCCAGCATACGGTTACTCATTTGTGAGGCAGCCTAGTTCAGCAGGATCATCACCATAGAGAAACTGAAAACCATCAGAGAAATGATGCCACCTGCAATAGTGGATACAATGCTGCGGGCGGTGCTGGCATCCTTTAGCCGTATCCAGCTGTAATTAGACTTGATATGCTTACCAGTTTCCGAAAAATCAAGCTCCAGCATTAGCCAGGAAAGCACTAAAAAGCCAATGGCAATAAGGGCAGGGTAAAAAGCAATACTGGTGACAATTTTATTATAAGTGCCCCGCAGCCATTTGGTAAAACGGTTACTCATTTTCACGGCTTAGTTCCAGGTTCAATAGCATATATGCTGTCGACTACAAAGTGGCTTACACCGCGCCATGGTAATGTGTGCAAATATTCTCTATAATGTAATTGTAAAACAGCGCCCGCGTGATGATTAAGTGAATCAGCCAGTTTGGAGTCAGTTACCGAAAACATAAATTCGTTAGATGTTATCGCCCCTGGTTGCGGAGTTTTAAAACCGGCCTGTATCAATCTACCCTCGTGGGTCTTAAATAGATAGCCTTTCTCTACAAAATAATTCAACTGCCCGGCTTTCACACCCTGGCCAAACACAAAATAGTAACGATAGTAAACAATGGAAATCAGCGCGATCAGCAAAACGCCGCCGCTTATCATTATAATTTTCTTTTTAGTGGTCATAGATTAAGAATTAAAACAAGTGTAAAGTGAAATCGGGTGAAGGGCGATGCCGATCCGGTTGATTGGTTCGGGACTGATATCGGAAATCACGGCCCAACGCCCAGTTTCCTGGCTAACGCTAAAGGATTTGGCATCCGGAAAATCGATTCGCCAGCCGGAACCGTGTTCATAAGTTTCGGGGGTAGCCTCCAACTTCAGGACTTTTTTTTAAAGGTTCATTAATCGTGATCTTCATATTCTTTAAATTAAATTCAATACCTACTCCGAATAAGTCACCCGGAACAGGTGGTTGAAAAAGCTTCTTCAGGCATTAATACCTGTTATCGGCACCGGGAAAAGGAAATCATCTAATATATTGTGATGTGCGCGGGAAACATGGTCTTTGAATGCCAGCATACTTTTGTGCATGGCCGCCTGATAATCAGCGTCAAACTTTTTCAGGATGGTCTCTAATTTCCCCAGTTTAGCCGTTAAAGCCGTTTTTCGCTCGGCTTGTCCTTTAGGAAGAACCGCGTCGAGTTGGTTCCAATTTTCACGGAATGCCTGATCTGCTTTTTGATAAAAACCGGCCAGCAAAATGTCGCTAGTGTAGGTCTTGGTATGGTCAAATGCGATCGCGGTATTCTTTTCCGCATCGTCCGTGGTACCATCTGCGTTAGCGGCCAGCATAGAAACATAAACCGGAAATTTTAAAAATTCTTGTTGTTCAGCGGTTGAAAGTTCATTAAAGGTGTTCATAGGGTTGAAATTAAGCGCCGAGTGATAAATTAAATACGATCCGTGAGCCATCCGGCGTAATGCAGGCAAAACGGACGATGCCATTGCGGGCGGCTTTAAAAGCCTTGCTAAGGTCATCTGAGGAATTGATTCGGTTACCATTGACGCTGATGATAATTGAACCTCTTTGAATCCCGATCTGCTCAAACAGCCCACCCGGCGCGATAGCTGTTATGGCCAGGCCTGTATTCATTTGGTAACGTTGCTTAAAAGCATCACTTAACGGCGCGAAAGAAGCACCTAATTTTGAGGCCAGTGCCTGCGGAACAAGTTCGTCTGTTTTCGGAGCGGCTTCCTGTGCTTTAAGGGTAACCTTTGTACTGCTGACTGCAGTCCCTCTGCGATAGTCCAGTTTGACGGCATCACCGGGATGATGACGCGCGATGCGTTCCGATAATTCCACTGATGAATTGATCTTAGCGCCGTCAATACCCTGAATAATATCACCCGGCTTTAATCCTGCGGCAGATGCGGCACTGCCGCTTTGCACGCCGGTCAGATATGCTCCATTAACGCTTCCCGGCTTAATACCTTGCTGGATCAAAAACTGATCTTCAGTAGCAGGGGAAGGAAAACTTACGCCTAACAAACCGCGTTTCACCTCGCCATATTTACGCAAGTCCTCCACGATCTTGCTGGTCAAGTTTACGGGGATGGCAAAGCCATAACCTTCATAACTGCCGGTTTGCGAGGCGATAGCTGCATTAATACCAATCAGTTGCCCGCTGGTATTGACCAAAGCCCCGCCGCTGTTGCCCGGGTTTATCGCAGCATCGGTCTGGATATATGCTTCCACGGCAGAACTGGTAGCGGTAGCCGTACCCGATTCTCCATTTGGTTGTTTGTTTTCTTGCCCGATGATGCCGATGCTTCGTTCTTTAGCACTTACAATACCAGCAGTTACCGTGGTATTCAGCGAGAACGGGTACCCCGCTGCCAGCACCCATTCGCCGATCTGAACGTCATCGGAGTTCCCGACCTGAATAGGTGTTAGGTCATTAGTGCTGATCTTAATAAGGGCCAGATCAGTATTTGGATCACGCCCTACCAGTTTACCCGGGAAGATCCGTTTATCTGTCAGGATTACTTCGATATCTGTCGCACCATCCACCACATGATTATTGGTAACAATAAAACCATCTTTGCTCCAGATAACTCCGGAACCGGAAGCCATTACCGGTACCGCGCGCTGGTTTTGGTTATAATAGCCCCCATAAGAACCTTCATTTTCAGCGGGACGGTTCAGTTTTACTTTGATATGCACAATTGACTGCGTGACTAAAGCGGCGGCTTGTGTAAATTCAGGGACAGCATCCATTATTTTGGCTTTGCCGCGGTTCGCAGCCAATTGGGTAGATGGTATACCAGCCTGGGCCGAGTCGATTGCGCCCCTCCTGGGTTCCATAACTTTGAAAGTAGCGAAGCTAACTGCTGCTGCAACTATTGCGGATATACCGATCAATCCAAATTTGTTCATGATCCGGTATTTAGTGGTTCTTAATTTTATCGGTTATGGTGGTTAGTTTCGTTTTCATCTTTTCGACAGCATGATTAACAGCCGCTTCTACCGTGTCGCCCAGCCCCGAAACCGCTATAGGATCCATCCCATCCAAACGCGCTTCTAAAAGGCAGCGTTTTTCATCCTTTCCTTTTTTTTCGCCGTTTTCATCAGTCAGGTGTACTTCTATACGACTGAGTTGTTGTTCAAACCGGCTTAACGCATTAGTTATCTTGGTTTCGAGATATGTGCTTAAGCGTTCATTTCCTTCTACATTATGGTCCGTATTGATCTGTATATTCATGTTCTTATATTTTTAATTCATTTTTTCAAGTAATGCTGCCGCTGCACTAAAAAAGCCTTTGACTTTTTCCTTTTGTTCGAGGGTCAGCGTATCAGGATCGATCTGTGCGGCTGCTGTCTTTACACGCGCCGCACTTCCAGACAATGATGGGTATTTTTGCTGTTGCAAATTATACAGCGCATCACTCAGGATATCAGCGGCTTTACGGATATCATCAGCATGTGAGATCGCCAGCGGATCTCGTGTGATTTTTTCGGCATCACTTTCCGCTGCGCCGAGATCAGCCTTAACGCCGTAACCTGCCGCTTTAACTAATTTATCGCGGGTAGTACTCGCCATAGCGACGTTGACCTTTTGCGGCTGATAACCCATTTTGAACAAATCAGAAAATGCGATTTCCTCCTGTTGTTGATCAGTGAAAAAGCCGGAGATTATACCCGGCGCTACAATTTCATGCTGATCGCTCATATTGGTTTTTTATGGGTGAGTTTATTTAAAACGGCCGTTAAAAATGGCTGACTATAGTAACCTTAATAAAACTACAGGTGGTAGAGTTATTTGTTTTAGGACGATTACTTATTCAGGTATTGCCTGAAACCGGAAGAAATATTAGCAAATAATAGCTGTATTTCTGGTATTATTTAATCCTGTGGAAAAGCATTGTTTTTCCGATAAATTTAAAATGCCAATAGCCCCGCACTTTTAACAAGCCCTTTTGTGTTATAGATGCAGCCGCATTCCACTCCTTACCATGCTTCGAATCATAAACTTTACCATCCTCCCAGGTTTGATTTTGCGCATCGTATTTTAATCCATCAAGAATGCTCATGCCCAGAATGGTTCTGTTTCGCAGCGCAGGATCAGGATTTCTTTTGTCTTTCCAATAATTCATTGGTTTACCTTCTGTATCGCTAAACCAGATAATTTTTGCCTGAAAATCACTATGGATTGTGTAGATCTGTATCCTTAACGTTTTTTCTTCATTTTCCCACTTTCCACAGATCCGTTCACTGGCCGGTGCAGATTGAGCAACTGCATTTCCGGAAATAAAAATACCCAAAATCAACGTCAGAAGGATACTGATGAATACTTTGGTATTTAAGGGTTCGCCTTTAGAAATCATCATCTTTATACGGTTAAATTAGCTTTCCGTTGATAAGCTATTTTCAGAGTTGTTGCTTTTGATTTGAAATCACCTTTTACGCACAGTACCGCCGCATCTGGATTACGGATCATTTTCTGAGTAAAACTTCCGTAAAAGAATTCTTTCAAAGTACGGGTCTTATTCAATTCGATAACGATTAGGTCGGCTTCTTCCTCCCTGCAGATCCTGCTTAATGCCTTAACAACATTACTGGTATAGAGAGGCCTTGTTCTTGCTGATCTGGAAATTTTTTGTGTTTTATGACGGATGCGTTCCGCAAAACTGGTTATACTGCTCAACAAGTCCGCGTTGTCTTTTTGGATCACACTGACGATTGATACATCTGCATCATTCTTTTCGATGACCGCACTCGTTAATGGCAAACTGGCCATAGGTTGCCCGTCGCTGATCACAGGATAAACAATATGCTTAAAGTTATTCACCTTCCTGCCCGCTGGTACCGTCAGCACATGGCAAGGAGCTGACTTAATGATTTGATAGGCAGCGCTGTCAAACAAGTAAGACTGACCTTTTAATCCGGAAGGAATGCCGGTGATAATCAGATCTGCATTTATCTCTTTAGCCATCTCTTCTACCGCAGTAGAAAGTAGTCCTGTTACAGTGTGACAATGACAGTTTACCTGGTAATCTTTAACAATTGCAGCAGCTGTACGTTCAATGAGATATTTATCCTTTTCAAATATTTCTTCCATCATGGGTTCAATAGTAGACAACTGACCTTGGCGTGGATAATAGTTCATGATGTCCTGCACATAAAGCAAGTGAAGATTTGCCCGTTGTCTTGAAGCCATTTTGACTGCGGTATTGAGCGCGTTTAACCCTGTATCGGATAAATCTATGGGTATGAGAATGTTATTTATAGTCGTTTTCATAATTATATATATTTTGGTTAACAAATAGCGACCATAGGCAGGCCGCTGTGAAGTATGCCATAATATACAAAAAAAAATCCAAACCGTCAAGAAAAAACAGAGATTTCTTTATTTTACTTTCATCTCACTTAAAGGAACGCCGCCCTTTATTCCAAAATCCATCGTTCGAATAGGGAACGGAATCATAATGTCATTAGTATCATAAGCTTTTTTGATACGCATGATCGCCTGGCTTTTTACTTCCAGAAAGTTCACCTGCTCGGTGGTACAGACCCATAGCCTGATCACATAGTTGATCGAACTGTCAGCGAAGTCGGTGTAAAACATAGTGATCTCATCATCCTTCGATAATCCTTCAATGTCCTTGACAGCGTCCAGCGTAATCTCTTTTACTTTATCAAGATCGTCGCCATAGGATATGCCAACGGTGAGGTCCATTCTGCGTTTGCCGAGCAGTGTATAGTTCTCTATCGGGTTTTGAAAAACATCTTTATTGGGTATGATCACCATCTGTCCCTGATAGGTACGGATCACTGTATCGCGAAGATTGATCTCTTCCACTTTTCCCATATATTCCTTGATCTTCACAATATCGCCTACCGACAGCGGTTTCCTGACTGAAATAAATATCCCCGACATAAAATTGGCGGCTATATCCTGGAAAGCAAAGGCCAATGCCAGTCCTAATATACCCGCTCCCGCCAGGATCGACGTTACAGCTTTGTCCAATTTCAGAACACTTAAGGCTATAAAAACAACAATGCCCAGCAAAAAAAGATAAATAAGCGAGCCAAACAAGTTATCCAGGGTTTCATTATGAATGAACCTCCGGAAAATCTTTTTGACGGCTTTACTCACCAACTTTGCCACAAAAAAACCAACTACAAGGATCAATGCCGCTAAGGCAATATTGGGTAATATCCGTATGAAGTCTTTTATCCAGAGCGTAAGTTTATCACTGATTAGTTGATATGCATTATTAATATCCATATTTTTGTTTACATTATTAGCCGTACCCCGCCTAGCTCAGAAACGTGGTAGGGGAATTTATCGCCCGGTGCCCCGATAAACATAAAATTCTTAGGGATTTGCCATTCTTTAGACAGCCGTTCAATCAATTCTGGGCCAAATTTGCCTTCTATTTCCATAAAATTGATGTCTATATCCGGATATGCACGGTCTAGCACCTCGATATCTTTTTTCAAATGATCATTGTCAGATTCCGCATTACAGATATGGACAATCTTCAGCTTTTTGGTGGATTCATTATCTTCTACATACATCATTACCCGGTTTAATATTGCCACATTATCACCACGCGTGAAAAAGACCAATTCCTGCGAATTGATCTTTACTAGTGACCTATAGGGCCTGAAAATTTTAATTACAAGCTTGCGGATGGGTAACCCTACATGCGTTGTTGAATATATGAGCCACTTAATGATCCTGGCACGGTTAAGCATGATCAGGATAAACAACATTGCCGGAATCAGGTAATGGAGAAACACATAAAACGAAGCCAGATTAAGCCGCATGTTTCCAAGAAAGGCAGCGATAATAAACCCCACAGCTATCAGTACGGACAGTACAGGTGCTTTTTCCATACGGGGTAACTTTTGGCGTTTCACTTTAAGTAACAAGTTGCCGACGCCAAACAAGGCCATGACCAAAAGGAAGGAGAATGTATAAACACCGGCAAGGCTTGCAAGATCCCCCTTGGTAACCAATAAGATGGAGACGCAAAGGATAAAGAAACCTACAACGATGCGATAGTTGACACCTCTCCTGGTTTTCGCAAGAAAAAAATTAGGCAGGATCCTATCCAGGGTGATCCGTTCAGCAAGCCCGGTAACACCAACATAGGAGGTTAGTACGGCTCCGCATAATACTAATACGGCGTCAATGGATATGAGATAGCTAAGCCAGCCACCACCTGCTGTAAGCCCCATGAAAGAAAGTAAAGATTCCTTATGGCCATTAATGGATGACATGGGTAAAACTGCCAGCGCCAACAGGGCTATAACTGGATTAAAGAAACTTACTACGCGCCACATATTGCGCAGCGTTTTTGGAAATACACCGAGCTTCTGCTCTTCCACGAAATTTGCAGAGCTTTCGAACCCGGAGATACCAAGCATGGCTGCCGAAAAACCCAAAAACAGAGCTGTCAGTATACTGCCGGATGTCAACGGTAAATGCCAGTTAGTTAAAAAAGTCGTTAATCCGTTGTTAAAAAGAAACCAGCAGCACATGAGTACGAGCAGGCTGAGTGATGCCAGGTGTGTGATAAAGATGATCACGGCAACGATAGCCGATTCACCTATGCCGATAATGGCCAGCATCATAAAAATCCCCAATACCATAATGGTAGCCGGAATTAACGGAAGGCTACCCGCTATATCATGAAAATAAAACATGGCCTCGTAGGCGGATATCACAGCCGTCGCCATGTAAGAAAGAATGGTCAAACAGGCCGCAAAGGAAGCAGTACGCTTAGATGCGGTGTTGAGCAGTACATTGTAGGCGCCGCCATTAAGCGGCAGCGCGCCCACCACTTCTCCATATATCTTCCTGAATAAATAGAGAACAATAGCAACAACTAATAGCGAGATCCAGGCAAACTGGCCGGCATAGGCAATAGTTAGGGCCGACACATAAAGGCACGATGAACTGATATCATTGCCGCAAATAGCGGTAGCTTGTAACTCATTTAATTTATGTAATGCAGGGTTGCTTGTACTCATAACTTAGATTTATTGAATTACCAGTTTTAATTGCGTTGATTGATACCGCTTTTGTAGCCATTGCTGTAATTTCTGAACGTCTGCCTTACGTAATGGTTTTGAAAACCGTGCGAGTGCTACCTTTTGTGTATCAACCAAAGTTGTATCCGCTCTTCGAATGGCTATTTGGTTAACCCCAAATGATCGGATAGCCGGGTACAACACTTTCATTTCCGTCAATACAATGCTATCAATTTGGGGAAGCCTTGCCAGTACTTTCACTGTATCGGTATTCGTCCGCGTGTTAAAAACATCCTCCAGTATACTGGCCTTGATCTGGGAAAGATCCAGTTGCTGCTTGGCGTTCAAGCCCTGCCGGATACGGAGTTGCACATTACGCAGTCGATAGTTGTTCATTCTGTGTTTTAAGGAATCAATTAATGTTTTATTCAGTTCTGCGCCTATCAATAAAAGATCAATTTGCTTATGCTGACTGGTGTATGCAAAAGTTTTCGAGATGACCTGCGTATTCTTAAAATGAAATTCCTGCTCTACAAATTTGCGGGCATTACTTTCAAAAATACTCCTGTTCACAATTCGGTAAGCCATGTAAATACTGGGGATCAAGGTGATTAAAACAATGAGCACAACGTACCGTGTTACTTTTTTCTGCACGCCGGGCTCATCAAATACTTTTCTGTGCATTTTTAGATACCGCGCCATCAAAAACGTGGCAATGGCAATAAAAACACTATTGATGAAGTAGAGATAAATAGCCCCCAGGAAAAAATACCAATTACCCATGGCCAAGCCGAAGCCTGCGGTGCATAAAGGTGGCATCAGTGCGGTGGCGATAGCCACACCAGGAATAACATTGCTTTTTTCTTTACGGGATGCCGCAACCATGCCTGCCAGGCCCCCGAAAAATGCAATAAATACATCCCATGTAGACGGGGAAGTACGCGCAAGTAACTCCGATTGCGCTTCATGTAACGGTGTTATGGAAAAATAAATAGTCGAGGTAAGAATACTGATAATGGTTGCTACCAGTAAGTTTTTACCTCCTTTTTTTACCATTTCGAGATCGTTGATCCCAATTCCCAGACCAATACCCATCACCGGGCCCATGATGGGAGATACCAGCATAGCGCCGATGATAACCGCAGTTGAATTGACATTAAGCCCGATAGAAGCAATGAATATTGCAAAGATTAATGCCCAGAGGTTGGCCCCTCGAAAGTCAATATTCTTTCGTATGGACGAGATAATAGTTGCCTCATCAGCCTTGTCTTCCTGCAAGTTAAACCGATGGGTCAGAAAATAACGAATACGTTGCAAAAGGTTGCTCATAATTATTCTAACGCTTTTACCTGGAGCCTTTGAGCTAGTTTACCAATCGTTAAACCTTGTACTAAAATGGAAAACACCACAATAATATAGGTGATCAGTACAAATTCATCCCGGTACATATTTGCACTCAACGAAAGTGCCAGTGCTACCGATATACCCCCTCGTAAACCTCCCCAGGTCAGAATAGCTATTGCATTATTTTCGAATTTGATCTTGTATCGCAACATTGTAACCGGGAGAATAACGGAGATCCAGCGTGCTAAAAGAACGAGTAAAATACTTATCGCACCGATAATCATAACGGTAGTATTGATTTTGATGATCAGCATTTCTAAACCAATAAAAAGGAAAAGCACTGCGTTAAGTATCTCATCTATAAGATGCCAAAACTTACCCAGATAATCCCTGGTTTCATCAGACATGCTTCCCGCTCTGGCTTTATTACCGGTTATAATGCCCGCAACAACCATGGCTAAAGGACCAGAAATATGCAAGTGAGACGCTAACGTATAGCCGCCCATAACAAGGGCCAGGGTAATTAAAACTTCCACTTTATAATCGTCTATAGACCGTAGTGCTAAAAAGCCCAGGTAACCCAGTACTGCTCCAAAGATTAAACCACCTAAAGCTTCCTGGAGGAAAAGCTTCCCAATATCAGTTACCGAAAAATCTCCACCTGCTGAGCGGGCGATCTGCGCTATACTGATAAATATTACTACAGCTACGCCATCGTTAAATAACGATTCGCCGGCTATTTTAACTTCGAGAGAAGATGGAATCTTTGCTTGTTTAAGAATACCCATTACCGCAATAGGATCTGTTGGTGATATAAGCGAGCCAAACAGCAGGCAATAAATAAAGGGAATTGGCATTGAAAATAACCTGAATAAATACCAGGTCATGCCGCCCACTAAAAAGGTGGAGATAAGTATGCCCATAGTAGCCAACAATATTACCGGCCAGCGCTCTTTTTTCAATTTACCGGCATCAATATGGATTGCCCCTGCAAAAAGCAAAAAACTGAGCATGAAATTCATTAATATATCCTGAAAGTCGACAGAGTTGGCAAGCTGAACCGCTTTTTCTGAAAGGAGAGATTGTGAATTGCCTAATAAAACCAGCAATATAGAGGATATCAGCGATAAGGCCATTATCCCTATAGTAGGCGGCCATTTAATAAACCGATGATTAATATACGCAAATAATGCTGCTAAAACAATGGTGATGGTGATGATCTCGCGTGTATCCATTTACAATTATTAATATTAAGACAATGATTTCGTCCGTTTTTCCTGGTTTGGCAAATACCCGGTCGCTATAGGAGAATCTTTCGAACATAGCTCATTAATGTAGTTTACCGTTAAGGGGGTAATATCTTATAAAAACAAGTTTTTTATCTAAAAAATGTTTGCTCTTAAAAAATAATAGCATGATTCCGCCTAGTCAGCTTATTATTATGAAAGACTTACAACCACAGGCTGATAAGGAATTTCATAGATATCAAATGAATTAACAATAATTAAATGTAGGGATATTATCTTGAGGGTATTATAATATGGCAGTTGTTGCGGAAACAAATCTGTTTACTGTTTGTAGCTTTTTAACTGGGGATGGAACGTTTATGAAAAATATTAAGACCTATTTGATGCTACTATTCGGCATGATACTGTTTGGTAGCGCTACCCCACTAAGCAAATTGGTTACAAAAGATTTCCCGGTTTTTATTGCGGGCGGATTAAGAGTCCTGCTTGCCTTCATCGTCTTAGTTCCTTTCGTTAAACTTTCCAATATTAAAAGTTATAAAGGAAGGGATAAGTGGCTTTTAGCCGGAATAAGCCTTGTCGGCGTGGTTGGTTTTACGGTCTTGATGCTTTTTGGCATGAAACATATATCCGGGGTAACCGGAAGTGTGATCATGAGCGCGACCCCTGCGTTGACAGCTATTCTTTCGGTAGTGTTTTTTAAAGACGATTTTAATTGGAAGAAAGGCGCCGCCATTACCTTGGCTATAGCAGGGGTGATCATTATGCAACTTGGTAAACATCAGGATAACCAAGGCAAAAATGAATTATTAGGTATTTTGCTTGTGGTCGCCGCTATTTGCTGTGAAGCCGGATATACAATGATGGGCAAAGTACTTACTAAAAACTTTCCGCCTGAAGATATCGCGGCGTTCTCTGCACTGATAGGATTTTTGGGGTTCCTGCCTTTTATGATATGGCAAGCCAAAAACCTTTCCTTTGATACAATTGCCATTAAAAGCTGGCTTTATTTGGCTATTTATGGCGCTGGCACTATGGGGCTCGGTTCCGTTCTTTGGTATAAAGGGATAAAACAAGTTGAAGGCAGCACTGCCGCGACATTTATGGGTGTGATGCCGATCAGTGCCTTGGTATTGTCTTATTTTTTATTAAATGAACCGTTTCGTTGGATACATTTGGCGGGATTCGCCATGGTGTTTTCAGGGGTAATAATTATTATAACTATACATGGAAAAATGAAAATGAATGCCGGTGATAATCAGCACTAAGCTGATTAAATTAACACTGAATTAGGCTTAATTACAATTTGCTTGTACAAGCATGGCAATCCATTTTACGCACCATCGCATTTACAACGCTTAGGCACCAAAATCGCAAGGCGGGTGAAATGTCAAGGCCGAAACACCGCTAAAAAACAAAATAAAATGCTTCGCTTGTATAGCCTTTACTTTTCATCCGCCGGTCGGTAATTTTGCCGGACGCGGTGAAATGAGATTAATATTGGGGCGAGGGAAAGGCAGGTGTGTTATGAGGAACGAATGTCACTCCTGCCAGCGGCAGCGAGGCTGACGGCGAAATGAAACCCAGCGCGATAGCGCGAGGTGCAATGAAGCCGCCTGCCGTAGCTGCATGGTTCCAACGGGTGTATGTGTCGTTTTGCTTTTTAGCAGCAATGCCGGACGGTTTAAATCTACCGCCCGACATGCTACTAAGGGGTCTGGCAGTACTTTCTTTATTGTAACCCATTTTTCAAAAGTAAGATGAGGCGAACAAGTGCCCACCTGCCAATACCTCTGAAACGGTCAACACTTAATATCATTTATATATTGCTTGTAAATTCTTTCAGCCACCTTATTGAATTTTGTTACTTGTTTAGATAGTATTCTTACTGAATCACCGTCAGGATTAAATGAACTGCTATATCTTGATTGTGAATAGGCATTTTGCAACAATTGATATAGTTGCGCCCCCTCGGTGGTATTCAATTCAAATACGTCTTTTAATTCATCCGTAAACAATAAGGTAAGCCTTAGCAACCTCGATAAATTATGCATTTGCACCCGGTAACCTATAATGGATTGTATAATTGCTTTTAAAGCACTTTCAACGGATTGGTGCAAAAGAAATGCTGCGAGCCTGAAATTATTATCAGCCCAATATAGCTCTGCACCCCTTAAAAATTCGCTGCCTTGTTTACCCCACCTTTCCCAATTAAACTCTGCTCTTTCTAATAGTACCTCCTTAGTTATTTCCTGGTGAGGGGGTAATATTAATTCAGGGGATTGATATACAACAAATCCCTTTTCCATAACAGCCGACCAAAAACGCCTGCCGATATTTAAGGCTTCCTTTGCGCTATTTGCCTTATGGACTATGGCATGTACAAGAGCAAGATACTGGCAATTATCCTCTATCTTATTGCTGATTACATGCTCTGGTGTTTTTTCATCATCGCTAATAAGAATAAGCAGGTAAAATGTAAACGGCTTAGCATTTGTTCCTAAATGAATGATCATTTGAACCTGCGGGCAGCATTTTAATATCAGATTTTTAATTTCTTCCAATGCCAATTTTTCGGCTGCTGTTGGTTCGGGGCTTATTGTTCGTAGTGCGATTGGCTCGGTGGATGTTTCGTTTAAACTATTTTCAAGTATGCTCCGCTTAAGCTGTGGACGACTACTTTCGCGTTGAAAAATTAGCCATGCTGCAGAGTACAGCTTGATTAAATTTTCGTAAACATTAATAACCTCACCTGCATATAAGGATTCAACATCTGCGTTATTGTAAAGCGCTACGTGTGACCACTCATGCAACTGATCCCTGTACTCTTGCGGTTTAATCTTTTTGAAGACTTTCTTAACTGCCCTATAGGGTTCAAGCTGTTCTTTCATGGAAAGATTTTTAGGATAATATTCCCATCGTTCCCTTTCTTCCTCCAATTGTTCCTCGGTAACTTTGTCTTGGCGGAAAGAGTATCTTTTATAGCCGATTAGTAGCAAGTACATCGCTTCCAAAATCTTTAAATTCAGGTCATATACAAAAAGCAATGTACCAGGGCCGTGACGATCTTCGTCATAATGCTCATCGTTCACTACATAATAGCGCCACTCTTTTAACCGCTTGCCGTGGCCTTTTACGGAATCCGCACTAAAGAAATCAACAACTACAGACATCGGATTTTCAATTTCGTAATGGCGAAGTGTTTTAGGATAATGTTCCCAGGGTGCATATGGTGCGTTATTCATAATGCTCAATTTTCACCGGCCTCCATTAACCGGCAAAACAAAAGAATAGCAAAACATTATCGTACCGAACCATAGGCAATTGTACTTTACAATAAAGCTGTTGTTTTGTACATTTACATTTTAACAATACATTTGACTTATGGCAAAAACAACCTTACACATTGGCAGAAAAATCAGTAAGATCCGTGAGTTGCGAGGAATTAAGCAAGAAACACTTGCTACTTTAATGGGTGTTAGCCAACAAGCTATTTCAAAAATTGAGCAGAGTGCTGATGTAGAAGATTTGGCTTTGGATAAAATTGCTAAGGCGCTAGGGGTTACCGCAGAAGCCATAAAAAATTTTAGCGAAGAGGCTGTCATTAATATCATATCGAGCACGTTGCATGATAACGCCGGTTCAGTAAACAATAATTGCACGTTAACTTTTAATCCGGTGGAAAAATGGCTGGAAGTTATTGAAGAAAACAAAAAGCTTTATAACGAAAAGATTGAATTGCTTGAACGCCTATTACAGGCTGAAAAAGAAAAGAACGAGTTGCTAAAAGGCAAATAATAAGAAGTGGCCTAAAAATATTAAATTGCCGACATCTAAAAGGACAAACCCTTTTTGTCCGATTGTGATAAGGTTTAGGTTTAAGCCCCCAAACAGCGAGTGTAAGGGGGCTTTATTTACTTTCCTGAATGATTCGCAATAATATTGAGTTTACTTATCATCTGTTTTTAAATAAGCCGTATCCATAGCTGATAGAGTTCTCTTTTTAGCAATATGCTTTAAGTAAATCCATGCCCTTTGATAATGAACTGATTTCTCACTTTGCTTATGCTGGCCGTAGGCATCAATTGCTTTGCCGCCTAAAGAATACAAGTAGGTTATAGCGACTAAGCATATACCCCAGGGGATAAGCCTGCCAAAAACAATTTTATAGTACTGCCCCTTGTTGGTTTCGGGGAACAATAAAATGCGTAACTGTTTAGTGGCTGATGTTGGTACCTTACTTAATTTATCATTGACTTGCTTCAACAAGATCAATTCCTCATCCCTTTGATTATTCTGTTTAATTTCCCTTACCTCTGTAAGTATAGTACTAATGGCAACTGAATAATCTGGGACGGGATTTTCGGAAATTTTTGCTACCTGCTTTTCCATCTCTGTATTGTTTTTCACCAGGCTATCAACAATCTCATCGTTGCTATCCATCCTTTTGCTTAGTTCTTCTATTATCTCTTTCATCTTGATATTCCTCTGCTTTGTTGTTGTTCATTTTTCTTTCGCCGTTTTCTTTCCGGGCTATCGTCATCGTCGGCTATATTGCCAAGCAAGCCACCTAATAAATCTGCTCCCGCTGATAGTGATTGCCGTAAATAATGGGTTTCCGGCTCCGGTTTTAAATAAATGGTTTGTTCAGTCTTCTCCTGACTTTCGCTTTCCTGCTTTGCGTTTTCTATTACTTCCCTTAACTGATCCGCTAAACTCTTTTCCGGTTTAGCCTGCTGTTGCTCTATGGCCTGGCTCAGCTTTGCGTAACTTAAACTGCGGTCGATCTCTGATCCTTTAAACTTATACTCGCCCTTGCTGAAACTGATGCCCTGCACCTCGGTAGTGCCGCTCTTGTATTTCAAGTGGGTATCAATACCCTGCTTAGCCAATACTTGCTTTAGCTCATTGATATTTTTTACTTTTTTGCTGGCCGCCTTTATCGCATCGAATAACTCATATTTGATCTTATCGTCCCCTTTAAGCTGCTGCCGGTTGACCTGATCTTTACCTGGCGACATGTAAAAGCCGTGCTTTATGGTTAATTCTTTTGCTACCTGTACATTTCGCTTCTTTTGAAATTTATCCGGTATGGTTTCACCATTGTTGCTTACGCGGTTATAAACGATGTGAATATGCGGGTGTTCTTTATCCCGGTGCTTAACAATTAAATACTGTGTGTCCTGTATCTTCATTCTTTGAAGATATTCTTTCGCCATATTTACCATTACTTCATCGTTAAGCTTGTCAAGATCATTTACGCTCCAGTTTAGGGCAATATGACCAACTGCCTTTCCTAAATTCGGATTGTATTTTCTTTGTAGGTTAAAATCGTTGATGGTTTGATTAACTTGCTGCATTCTTACACCTGCGGCATCCAGTATAACCGCATCATGCTTTTGTACCACATACCGGATACACCCGCCAAAGCTTTTACCCGTTATCACTTTCCCTATCATTGTTATTGAGGTGTTTTAGAATAACATCTATCTCGTTCAAAATTTTACTACAATCCCGTGCTACCGTTAGTAGTCCAAGTTGATGCGCAAGCTTTGTTAGCTGATTAAGATTGTTAGCCAACTCGGCAAGCATCCAAAGGATGCGCCGCTCTTCATTTGTTAATCGCGGAACTATCTTTGCACTTTTAGCCGCTGCCCTTATCCAACTGCTTGAACGCATTCCGGCAGTCTTAGCTTTACTGTCAATATAAAAGCGCTCGGTCGCTGTCATTCTGATGCGCATGATTAAGTCACGTCTGACCCTTTTCTTCGGCCCACCGCCTTTGTTTTTTAGCTCAGCTGTTTGTTTGTTATTAGTGTTCTTTTCTATCGCTTCCATCTGTTAATTCATTACTGTTTCTCTAATTTTCCCTTTTGCAACCATCGGGCGCAAAAGGCAAGTTTGCCCGGTGTCGCAGACATCCGGGAGGTCTTTGTGGCAACAAAGACACAAACTTGCTCCTTACTACCGGATAAAATTTCCCTATAATGTTTTTCGCGATATTGTATATCCCAAATGGTTTTAAGCTGTGCATTTTACATACCTGCTTTGTCCGTTATCAAGGTGACCCGGCTTGCTATATGCTTATCAAAAGATGGCTCATATATAATGTATTCGTGGCCGATCAGACCCTTTAAGCACTTGTGATAAGTGGCCGGTGAACGGATGCCGGATGTTGCCATTAAACTGCTCCGCGTTACCCTGAAAGGCGTGTTGTATTGCTGCTCTTGCCATAATGAAAGCATGGCCGTATACAAGCTGATATGAAAAGGGCTTAGTCCTTTATGTTTTTGGATTGCCTTCAGTAAGGCCAGTTCCGGAGATGCCTTTTTCATTTAATACCTCCTTTCTCTAAAAGCTTCATGATATCCTGGTAACGGTAATACATCATGCCGCCTATTTTAGAATAGGTGAGTGTGCCGTTTATACGCAGGTTCTGTAAGGTGCCAGGCGATATACCTAACAGCTTTCTTACTTCGTTGCTTTTCAGCCATTCCTTGTTTTGTGGTTTTGCATTGCCGCTGAACGCATCTTTTAGTTCCTGTACCAGTTCTGCTTTGAACTGTTTTAGGTCTTCTTTAGTTAAAATCTCTACTTGCATCTGTACTCCGTTTTTGGTTAACGGGACGAATGTAAATTGCGAGATAGCTGATCTCATGACCATCGGTTTCCGATGGTCATGTATAAGAGGCGAACAAGATGGTTATTATAAAGCCTAAATAATTGATATAAAGCAAATTACTTTCTCGTGCAGAAAACGAGGCGAAAACTGGCTGAAATAAATGAGAAATGAATGATTAAGCTTTATTGCTGTTCTTGACGCCTTTTTTTGGGGTGTCCGATACTATCTTAAACAGCTTATTCTCGGCAGGAACTTTAGTCCCCTTGACTCCTATATCGTCTTGTTTATCGGAGAAATAATTCTTGGCAGTCTCTATGGGTATGTCTTTGCCGTCAATGGAAAAGTATTTGCTGATCATTTTATAATAGGGCGTCTTATGATCGCAGCGAAGCAGCCGCCGGTTAGCGGGTAATTGCAGGTCACGAAGTTGCTGAATTAGATCAACGACTGTAGGCAAATGGCCTTCCTCTATTCTAATCTTTTGTACCACATCGTATTCCTTCATTTCGTTAATTTGCTTTTCTAACACTGCGATGTGTTTTTGCAACCTTGCGATGGTAGCATCCTTTTCTGTATAAACCTCAAGTTGTGGACGAACGGCCCATTGATCAATCGAATTCAAGTAATCGGCAAATGTCCGTAATTTCACTTTTTGAATATTAGTTCGCTCATGCTTGGTTTTCGATCCGGGTTTATCTTCTTTAATTAATGCTGCAATGCCATCGTTGATAACGTCTCTCAGGTGCTTGTAGAATTCAATCTCTTGAGATCCTGCATTTACCTTTAAAAAATGATCCAGGTGATATTTGTAAAATGCTTCAAATTCATTTTCCTTACGTTCATATAAGTTATTCAGGAAATGGCGGTCATAATGGCCCCGCCACCAGGAAAAGGGCATGCCTATATCGAACGGATGTTCGCGTTTTTTAAAGCGGGCAAGAGGTTTGAAATATTCTTTCATGAGGATACATAATTGATCAACATGAACAAAGATGATAAAATTTAGATTATGCCAAATAACCAGTGATCTGTAATAAATACTTGTATGTTGGCTAATATTAGCTTTCGCTAACTTTTATAGATACCATTAACCAAAAAAATACGTGAGTGATGAATTTAACGATAATGTTCAGTTATCCTTTATTGATAGCACAAAATGTATAGTTTGATAGTTCAAGGATATCCCATCATTTTTTTAATAATTGAATCAGTTGGCCTGTTAATACTTTGATTCGAGCCCAGTTTGGGGAGCTTCAATGAGCAGGCAAGAGAAACCTTTTGCCTGCTTTTTTATTAAGGTTAACCCGATAAAGGCTCTAGCCGTCGTTGTCCCGATAATCACTTCCAGGCATAGCCACTGAACTCAATACTTTTAAATTTAAAGAGGGTTTGATAAATTTTGATGGGTAGTAGATTTAATGATTCATGATCTTTTACTCTAATAATCTAATTTCGTTCTTTTAAACAGTTCAGGTAAATATAATTACCTACTTTCCTGCCTTGGGTTTCGCCTTGCATAACGGCATTTCTAAAGTGGAAACCTACATAAATTCTCGAAAGCGAAACTTCCCTTGCCGCATCAGAAAAATTTGTAAAGCTGCGGGTAACACCGGGAAGGGCATTACTGCTGCAAGAAAAAGCCATAGCATCCGTGTTAAAAAAGTTTTTTAAAACTTCTGCTGCTGCACCGCCGTCAAGCGCGTGGTTTGACGGATAATCGGGTACCGGCGGTGTTGGCGGCGATAACAAGTTCCAGGCCGCATCGCCTGCTGTGTTGGGATTGCCATCCGTTTCGGCCAGCCTTACCGCAGTTATCGGCCTCCAAAATTTGTAATAAAATTTACCGTCAAAAGCACTGATGTTAGCATCGGCTTCTGCCATTTGCAGCAAAGCCAGCAGCCGTGCTGCCTTCCATCCGTTCAAGTGTTTCTGTAAAATTAGCGTGCGGGCAATCCGGTTCCAGCTTAGCGGAATATTGTCCAGCCAGAACAAGCCAATTTGTGTCTGATCTGTACTGCGTGCGGTACAGCCCATACAGCCCAGGGTTTTGATCTCATTAAAATCAGCTGTATAAGCATCGCTGTTAATGGCGTAGGGTGCCGGCGCTCTAAACTGATCTGCAGAAGTAACACTAAACGTTTTCACTTTCCCCCAGCCTGGCAAAACAACCAATCCGTTGTAAGGCGGCATATCAAATGGTGGCGTAGCACGGTACTCTCCCGGCAGAATACCCGGGGTAAAGGGATATTGCGCAGTCATAGAACCATCGTTTGCTCGTTTGTCCAGCATCGCTTTTGCTGCCGCCTTGCCAATTGCTATTCCTTTTTCCCTTCCTGTAGTTAGATCTGCTAAACTGCTGTTCAGCAAACTATCCGTTGTTGTTTGCTGAACAGGAAACAGCGCTAACATCACATCATGAGCAGCCTGTGCAACCGCCGCATCCGGACTAGCTTCGCTGTCGCTTGAGGTAATTGAAGTGTAGGTGTCGTATTTTGGAACAATAGCGTTCAATGCATCGTGCATAGCCAGGTTAATCATGGCATATATGCGTGATTCGGGCATCGGTTGTATACCGGTGGTTTTGGCAACTGCCTTAGTCCCGGCTTCGTTCCATTTTAGTACCATCCCGGCACTGTAAGTTTCGGTAATGTCGGGTGTTGCTGGTTGGTCTTTTTTGCAGGATAACATGCTGATCATTGTAGTACACAAGAGATAAAATATTGGCTTTTTCATATGTTGATGGGTTGATTTACGCTAAACATAAATGGAATATCTATCCCCAATTTAAATAGTAGCTATTTACCCACAGTTTACCGACCGACGGCTGATTATAGTAGACGAACCGCATATCCTTATGTTTACCTGTTATTTGTTTGCGAAATCATGCTGTATGACTTCAATTAATGGCCGATGATATTTATCCGCTTAAATTGGGTAACTTTAGATAGATATGCATATCAGTGATAACAAATTGGACTATAAAGCTTTGGTGCGGAGATTTTTACTTCACCTACTCTTTTGGGTCCTGATCGTGACCTATTTTGCCTGGGGTTTCGGGTTTAACCTTAATTATAAAAAATCGTTTTTAAACGCATTGTTTTACCTGCCGGGCCACATGTTCATCGTGTACGTATCTTTGTATTTGCTGGTTCCCCGTTATCTTATTACACGAAAGTTCCTTCACTTTTTTGGCGGATTGTTTTTAACAGTGGCTTGCTGCACTGCTTATGCAAGGGCGATGCAGCTCACCCTGGGGGCTAAAAGTAGCCCGGGAGATTTTACCATGACCACGGGCAGGGCTATTCTTCCTTTCTTTCATGTTGGCGGTATCGCCATTTCTATTAAGTTATTAAGCTATTGGTACAAACAAAAGCAGCAAACCATAGCGGCGGAACAGCAGCGAACTATAGCTGAACTGCAATTATTAAAGTCACAGCTTCATCCTCACTTTTTATTTAATACGTTAAATAATTTATATAGCCATACACTGGAACAATCGCCAAAGGCACCAGAAATTGTGTTAAAGCTTTCTGCGTTGCTCCGGTTTATGATCTACGAAAGTTCAGATCGTATAGAACTGGAAAAGGAAATTATGCTGATGGAGCACTACATCTCGCTGGAAAAATTAAGGTACGGCGAAAGGCTGGATGTATCTACAGTAATTACTGGCGATACAAACCTGCATCAAATTGCACCTTTATTATTGCTTCCGTTTTTGGAGAATGCATTTAAACACGGCACCAGTAAACAACTTGATCAATGTTGGATAAGCCTCACAATGTCGGTTAATGAGGGTTTACTGTATTTTAAACTGGTAAATAGTGTTGACCGTGAGCAAGAACCAGCTAATTACAAAACAGGTGGTTTGGGCTTGCAAAATGTAAAGCGCCGGCTCGACCTGTTATATAACGGCCTTTATCATCTGGACATGTTGATGAAAGATGAGGTTTACGTGGTAAACCTTGAAATAAAGTTATCGGAATCACCAGCAAATGAAGCCCTTGAATATGCTATAGCAAAAAAAGAAGCGGTATGAAGTGGAAATGCTTGATTGTAGACGATGAGCCGCCTGCAATAAAAATCATCAGAAGTTACGCGGAAATGGTAGAGCAGTTGGAAGTTACAGGCAGCTGTTCAAACGCGTTACAGGCTATAGAGTTTTTAAAATCTAATAAAGTTGATTTGCTTTTTCTGGATATACAAATGCCTAAATTATTGGGCACCAGCTTTCTGAAAACCTTACAACATCCGCCCCAAGTAATTTTTACTACTGCATACAAAGAATTTGCTACTGACGCTTTTGACCTGGATGCGGTTGATTACTTATTGAAACCCATCTCATTTGAGCGTTTTTTAAAGGCTATAAACAAAGTAACCAGCACAAATAATGTCCGGCCTGTAACGGAACCTCAGCCAATGCAAGGCTTTTTATACTTCCGGGCAGAAAGGAAAATGATAAAAGTATTCCTGTCAGACATAGTGTATGTCGAGAGCTTAAAGGATTATATCCGAATATATCGATCAGGTGATAGCCCTTTGATGGTAAAGCAATCCATTTCAACATTGGAGGCAATGCTGCCTAAAAAGATGTTTATCAGGATACACCGATCTTTTATTGTCTCCGTTGATAAGATCACGGCCTATACCAATCAAGATGTAGAGATCGGGGAATTAGAAATTCCCATTGGCAGGCAATACTCGGGCGTTTTAAAGGATTCACAGTCTAAAGGATGAACGGAATTAATATATAAAATACTTTACTAAGCTGCAACCCCAGATGGCCCTTAGCTAAACAACTAACTTTTGACTAGCAATTAGCTTGTTTTACAAAATATTTTTAATAAGTCACAAGGCTAGTTTTGACACATAAGTCTCTATAGGAATTGCACGGAATTGCTCCCAGAATGGGCTAGAACACTTTACGCTAAACCGGATATCTCTTTCAAATTATATATGAAGTAGTTCGAGTCCACTCTCGGGAAGTTACTTTATTGGAGATTGATTTTGGTATTAAGCCACTATAACGATATTCATAAACTAAGTTTTAGAATTGCTATTCTCTTTTATCACGTCGAGCATAATAATACGATGTTTTACTGCCCAATCGCGAAGTTGTATGATAATAGGCGCGCAACTGCTGCCATGTTCAGAATGAGAATAAAGCACTGAATTTGCTGCCAGTGAACTTCTTTCTACTACAATAAGCCTGTTATGTTCAAGGTACCGCAATTCTCTAATTAATACCCGCGAAGTGACAGGATTTAAGTCCGCCTTGAGGTCCGAGAATCGTTTAGGGCTTCCGCAAAGTGAAGCCATAATAGCACCACGCCAGCGACCTCCTATCAGTTCCAATGCATCCTGAACATCACGATGAAAAATATGTTTTTCTTTGTCTCTCATATCTTTGGTATCCTCAAAGATACCATAATCCTGCAACTAATAAGGATTGTTAATGTTACTTAGATATTATTAAAATGAAAATGATGGATAATAGACCATTTGAACTAGAGCAAGTTTATGATGCTCCCATTGAAGAAGTCTGGAGAATACTTACTGATGAAGACGATATGAAAGAATGGTATTTTCCTCAGTTAAAAAAATTTAAGCCTGTCGTCAGCTACAAATTTGATTTTACCGACGATGGTTCAGATTATAAAAAAGAATGGCAGGTTACTAAAATTGATGAGGGACGAAAATTAGGGCATAGCTGGATTTACAAGGATTACCCAGGCAGTTCAGAGGTAACATTTGAATTGTTTCCGGTAGGCAATAAAACCAGACTTAAGCTTACCCATACAGGCTTGGCAAGCTTTCCAGATGATCCGCACTTTGCAAGACGCAGGTTTGAAGATGGCTGGAAGCAGATCATCGGGAGCAACCTGAAAAATTACCTTAAAAATCAAACTAGTTAGTTATTTAACTTCCATAATCGCAAATAAAACATATGAAAACATCAGAAAACACCATTTTGATTACCGGAGCAGCCAGTGGTATTGGATTAGAAATCGCCAAGTTGTTTAGCCAAAAAAATAATAAGATTATCATGGCGGATAGGTCAATTGACCAACTTAAAATTGAAGCGTCAAAATTGGAAAACGCTGTAGCAATTGCTGTAGACTTGACTGACGAAAATGATATGAATAAACTCATTCAAACGATAAAGCTAAATTTTAGCGACTTGAATATTGCTATACTCAATGCTGGCGCAGCTAATGACTATTCGCTTTATAGCACAGAGTATGACCTGGAATATGCGAAGTCGGAAATTCACACAAACTACATCGCAAATGTTAGGCTAACCCATGCTTTAGAACCATTATTAAGTACCAAAACGGAAGCCGCATTTGTGGTTACTACATCCGGGCTCGCATTTGTTCCAAACCTGAATTACCCAACCTACAGTGCTACCAAGGCCGCACTACATTCATTCGCCCTGGCATCGCGGCTGGCGCTGAAAAGAAAGGGGTCAAAAATTAAGTTTTTTTGATTTGATGCCGCCGTTAACTGAAACGCCCTTAGCGAAAGGATTAGATGCGCCTAAAATTACCGCAGCTGAGGTGGCATCCTGGTTTATCGACAGCTTTGAAAAAGATGAATTAGAAATACATGTAGGAGATACCAAAAAAATATATCAGCTGTTTCTGAGGTCTCCAGAGGAAGCTTTTATGGCGGTGAATCCCTAAAAATGAAATACCTAGTTCTTCGATTAAACCGCTTGCAAATAGTTTAAAATTTTCAGTTGTTCCAGTATATGGTTCGAAATTAGTCCAGCCTGGGGACTTTTCAATTTCTTACAATAAGTGGTTTATTTTTAAAGTCAAATACTATTTTTTATCTTTAATGAAAACACCTACTCATGAAAATTTATAAATTTATTTCAATCGTATTGATTTGCGCAAGCCCAATGGTTTTAATGGGGCAGGCCAAACCAGAGAATACCGATATGACTATAATGCTGGACTTATCCCGTCCTGGCGAAATGCATGAAATATTATCGCAGCTAATCGGGACCTGGCGATTTCAGGATAAAAAATTAGCTTTTGTAAAAGGTACACTGACCCGTAATTCAATATACAATGATCGCTTTTTCAATGTAGAAATCACTGGCGGTAAACTTCAATTACCTATCCGTAGCGGGATGAAGGAAGATAATTATCATAGCTTCCAATTAGAGGGATACGACAACGTTAAAAAGCAGTTTATCACGATCTCGATAAACAATCACATAGGAAGTGATATTCAGGAGCAAACAGGTAATTACGATGCTGCAAAAAAGCAATTGAGTTATGAGTGGGAAAGTAGCATTCTCCCGGATAAAAAAATGAGAAATCGAAGAATAATAACTTTTGTTGATGGGAATCACTATATTGAGGAGTACTTCGAATTTAATAAAGGAACTTTCGAAAAGGTGAGAGAACTAGATTACATAAAGTAAAAAAGTTTGACAATGGCTGTCAGCAAACACTAGTTGATTTTAATATAATGTAATTTAAAAGGAAAGTTGGCAAGCCCCCTACCAAAGCAAAAATACTTCATGCTAAACTTTATAATCAATGGGTAGAGCGGGTTCATGCCATGAAAACTCTAAATTTCTGACGGCTTTCAATACTGGGTAAGTGAGGGAAATTACACGATTTTTGCATTACATGGTTAATTGTGCCTTCCACAATTGATTTTGTGTTTGGAATATGACACCAATAACTGTTAAAGAGAAAAAGAGTAGGGGATAATCCTCAGGGGGTCACTTGATATATCATAAATAGGCTAAATATTACGATATGTAGGCATGAACTACAATTACAGGCCCACAAGAACCCGAAGATGGGCATAATGAGGCGAATGTGCCATTACTGTTTATTTAGCTTACGGCCCGCGTGCAACTACTTTACCAAACTGGCTACAAAGCTCTACAAAAGTTAGCGGCCAACTTGGTACTAACAACCCCAAAACTAATTTCCTGAATATTTACAAAAAGATGATGTGCAGGGTACGGTAACATTCGGTGGAAAATGTTGGGCTTGGCAGCCGGGGCGCTTTGTCAGTACTTTTTAATGGTGCTGGAAAAGTAAACCTGCACCGGCATTAGATTATTGGGGGCATCCGATGCGGGTGCCCTTAAATATTGGTTGATTCCTATAAAGCCATGCTCCGGGATCGAGGTTTGCATTGGCCGGTAATAAGAAAGCCCCGGTTAGAAACCGAGGCTGATCCGAAAGGGTGGGTTAGTCAATAGTTACTTACTTATACGCTAAACATTCAAAATTTGTTGTGAGTCCAAAAAAAAACTCTTCGGAATCTGAATTCCAAAGAGTTAACTATTGACTAAAGAACACCCCTGCTCTTTAGTATATACAAGTAACATTAAAACTACGGATAAGTTTGCTACGAAATGTAACGCAAATATATTCAATTACGTGACAGGAGGCACCTTAGAGATTGAATGATTTAAATTGCAGCGTACTTCTGTTTAAGAGCAGCCATATCCTGGCTTACTTTTAAATCCAATATTTTAGCGTAATGCTGAGTGGTTTTAATACTGGTATGGCCTAACATTTTGCTAACCGTTTCTATTGGAACATTATTAGATAAAGTAACAGTTGTTGCGAAAGTGTGCCTTGCCAAATGAAATGTTAGATGCTTAAAGACATCCGATAAGTCTGCTATCTCCTTTAAGTAAGCGTTCATCTTTTGGTTGCTCAAAACCGGCAATAATAAGCCCTGATTTTCACATTGCGGGTGATCCTGATATCGGTTCAAAATTTCTAATGCTACAGGTAAGAGCGGTATCCTTGAAGAAGTATCTGTTTTTTGCCTGCTTGTAAATATCCATTGGCCACCGTCCATGCCTATACCTATCTCGTTTCTTCTTAGTTTTTTAACATCAGCATAGGATAATCCGGTATAGCAGCAAAAAACAAAAACATCCCGTACCTGTGTTAAACGTTCAACAACAAATTTTTTACTGGTGATGGCATCCAGTTCTTGTTGTGTTAAATAAATGCGCTCTTTGGCTTTTGCAGTAGATTTGAAATTGATAAACGGGTTCTGTTTTAGCCAATTGTTTGCAATACAGTGATTGACGATTTTTTTCAAATGCTTTATGTATTTGGCTGCCGATACCCCACTAATTTTACATTCGGCTTTTAGATAAAATTCAAACCCGGCAATAAACGCATGATTTAATCGGTTGATTTCTATATCGGTTTTACCATATTCCTTCTGTAAATAAGCTATGAGGTGTTTCTCGGAAGTGTTATACCCTTTCAATGTGTTGACCTCAAACCCATTTCCTATCAGAGCCTTTACTTTCGAGTTATGCTCATTGAATAATTGCATCAGGAAGTGGTTCTTTTGATTCTTTCCGGCAAATTCGTTGTGAAGGCTTTCAGTTGTTACCTGCTGGTTCGTATCAATTAATGCCTGTTGTGCATTCCGAAGTTTGGTTTGCAGGCTGTCTAGATAATTGTTAAGTGACTTGATTTCTTCTTTGGATCCAATTGCACGCCCCGCTTGGTTGTTCCATTTGACCGGATCACAATCGCGCCCTACTGATATATCTGCGCGTTTGCCACTAACGGTGATGCGCATGTAGATGGGCATTGCACCCCCTTTGTAGTTTTTTTGCTTTCTGATGTAGAAAAGCAGATGGAAATTACTCATAATTACAAGCTTAAAAAGTTAAACAAAAGTAAGTTTGTAGTCTGCTTTTATCAAGATGTTCACTCGCTGAACAGGTTGACAGTCAATTAATTATAAGCAATTCGGTGCGTAGTTATTTTCCACTTAGTTACGCACCGAATTACGCTCATTTTTGTTGCGTTTTGGTGCATAATATGGAGTTTTGATGCCAACAAAAAACCATGTAAACTTTTGATTTGCAGGGTTTTAGCACCTTTTGGTATTGTTTTGTGTAGCCCGTTTGGGAATACGTTTTTCCGGGCCGAGTTCAACCCCGAGGCTGAGAATCCCGCCCTGTACGCTAATTACGAAACCTACCTGGAATCGGCCCTTGAAGCGGCCATCAACAAAACAAAGGCGCAGGTGCTCATCATCGATAACCTTACCTATATGGCCACCGGCACCGAGCGCGCACGCGATGCCCTGCCGCTAATGAAAAAGCTGAAAGCCCTAAAGGCGAAGCATAAACTGAGCATGCTGGTACTGGCCCACACGCCAAAACGCAACCAAAGCAGCCCCATTACCGTGAACGACCTGCAAGGCAGCAAAATGATCATCAACTTTTGCGATAGCGCCTTTGCCATTGGTAAAAGCCACACCGAACCCGGCAAACTGTACCTGAAACAGGTAAAACAACGCAGCCGCAAAACCGTGCACGACGAGCATAATGTTTGCCTTTGCCACATAGAGAAGGACATGACGGACCTGCATTTCGTATTTGACGGCCACGCCAAAGAACGCGACCACCTGCAAAGCGCCGACGCCCGCGCCCGCGAACTAAACCAACAAAAAGCCCGCGACCTGCACCTAACCGGCAAAAGCTACCGCCAAATAAGCGCGCAACTCAATATCCCGGTGAGTACATTGGCAAGATGGTTAGGGTAGATCAACAAGCCGAGACGCTTGCGGTAACGCGGGTTTTGAAAGGTAATGGAGCGCCAGTTGTATGATGGCTGTAATATAATCGAACACATT
Organism: Mucilaginibacter sp. UYNi724; assembly: GCF_054057495.1. Classification (NCBI taxonomy): domain Bacteria; kingdom Pseudomonadati; phylum Bacteroidota; class Sphingobacteriia; order Sphingobacteriales; family Sphingobacteriaceae; genus Mucilaginibacter; species Mucilaginibacter sp. UYNi724. The sequence continues at coordinate 356,237 of NZ_JBSRZI010000002.1, forward strand.
GTTCATAAACGAACAATAGCTATACCTGTTAACTGTCTGATCGTTAACAGGTTATTCTATTGGCATATAATATGTTGAAATAAGTTGAATACCCCTTATATGCTATCCTGAAATTTAGTTATACAGCCATAATGAATAAATCAGACTTAAAGATTGCGGTACGTACCTTTTTAAAGGGGAAATGGTATAACTTTTTAAATATTGCCGGGCTATCCCTTGGTTTGGCAGCATTTATTTTTGTGACCCTTTATCTTAATTACGAAACTGGTTACGATCAGTGGAACAAAAACATTAATCGTATTTTTCTTGTTGAACGCGAACTGACCAATGGTCCTTCGCCATATACACCCGGGCTTTTAGCCGGCGAAATAAAAAGCCAATGCCCCGAGGTGGAAATGATAGGGAGGACTAATACCGCTCTTTTTCAAATTCCATTTTATACACAATCGGGAAAATTCCTCGTAAAAAAGTGGGTAGGGGCCGATTACTCCATCGCTGAAATATTTGGTATCAAACTTAAGGGTGGTCAACTTGATCCAAAAACCACTATACCAACTACGCTGTTATCGAAAAAAACAGCTGATGCCCTTTTCCCGGGCGGTAGCTTTGTGCAGAATAAAACAGTGAATATGATGTCGAAGTCGGGTATGCCCATGACCATTGCGGGGGTAGCTGAGGATGTGCCGGGTAATACCAATTTAAACTATGATTGTATCGGCTTTTCTGAAGATATTACAAAGGGAAAGGATCAGAGCTACGCAACACAAATCTATCAAACCTATATATTGGTAAAGCCAAACACCGATATTAAGCTGCTTTCTAAAAAGATAGATAAAATATATGAGGCCGCCGCCCTGGCAGATACCAGCCAGGTTGCCAAGGAATCGTTAAGAAGAACGGGAGCAGCAGCAATTTATTTAGACCCACTGAAAAACCTGCATTTAAAACCTCATTACGGTTCGCACGTAAATAATCAGATCGTCAACGGCCTGATGATACTGGCTATGGTGATACTGATCGTAACAGGCGTAAATTTTACAAATCTTTACATTTCGCAAGCTTTCAAACGTTCCAAAGAAGTCGGTATTAAAAAAGTTAATGGTATAGTAAAGAGGCAAATAGCCTTGCAGTTTATATTAGAGATATTTATCCAATGCATTATTTCCTTAACTATTTCTTTTGGGATAGTAATAGCAGGCCTGCCTTATTTTAACCAGTTGCTGCAGGTAAACCTGCTCATCTCGGGTATAAATTTTAGTATTGTTAGTCAACTTTGCCTTACCCTAATTATCCTTACTTTACTGGCTGGTACTTACCCTGCGTTAATTATGGCCGGTTTTAAACCTGCTGATGTATTGCGGGGCAACCAGCATACTAACGGCGGCAAGCTTTCGTGGGTTAGGGGTTCTATAACCGTACTGCAGTTTACGTTTGCTATTGTGTTTGTGATATCGCTTATCGTGATCAACCAACAGGTTAAATACATGAAAACCGAAGATACCGGCTTTACCGCCCAACAAGTTGTGTATATAGATAACCTCGCTCTGTATAATACACCTGATAAGTTTGAACAGGTACGGAACCGTATAAAAGCGATGCCCGGTGTTAAAAGCGTAACGGTAGCTTCTAATATCCCGGGCGGCATTATGCCTGCTTCTTTTGACTATACTATTCTTAATAAGGCGTTTACTTTAAATACCATCAGTGTCGACTACGAATATTTTGAAACCCTGAATATCGGGGTAAAGGAAGGGCATGTTTTTTCTTCATCGTTCCCGGTAGATTCTTCAAACGCAGTGATTAATGAATCAGCCGCAAGAACGATGGCATTAAAAAACCCTGTTGGTATAACCATAAAGGGGCGGGGAGGTTACTACAAGGTTATTGGGGTTATAAAAGACGTGAAAGCTTACGGGTTTGAAGAAAACATACAGCCAACTATCTATTTAATGAACGACCATAGCTCGCTTTCCAAAACACAAATTATGATAAGTGCCGAAAACAAAGTAATACCGTCGCTGCTAAAAACATTGGGCAACCAGTGGAGTAGCATCAATAAACTCGACGGAGATAATTTCAACTATCATTTCCTGGATGAATTGTATGAAAAGCTTTTTATAAAACAGGAGCAATTACAAACCGTGCTAAGCTATTTTTCGGCATTGGCCATATTTATAGCCGGTTTAGGTTTTTTCGCTTCGGCAGCTCATTCTATCCACTTACGAATGAAGGAAATGGCGATCAGGAAAGTATTTGGCGCAAAGGGAGAGCAATTGATGCTGGTTTTAAGCAAACCCTTTTTCTATTTAGTTTTCATTGCAAATATTATTGCGTGGCCCGTTTCCCTAATAGTTGCAAATAAGTGGTTACAAACCTTTGCGTACAGAATACATCTTTCCATTACACCTTTTGTAATTGCTTTGGTTATATCTATAGTTATCGTTTTTTTTACAGTTTGCCTGCAGGTTATCCGGGCCGTAAGGTTTAATCCGGCTATTAAATTAAAGGTATAATTTTATTCACTGAAGAGCGCCGGGCCGACAAAAAGCCGTGGCCGAGGGTTAAGGCCTGTTCGAGAAAGGATTTTTTGGCTTGAATTATTCAGGTGTTTATAGGTTCAGGAGTTCCCTATGGTCGGTTTTTGTTGTTTTTTGATCAAGCAAAAAGTAATAACCATCCGAGGCAATGAGCGGACTGGCGTTGATCACAGCCCTACACCGCACCTAACGAATAACTAATAGCCGACGTTTCTATCCGAAATTGTCACGAAGACGCCCGCAATTACATGGTGGAGATGGATGACTGATTACTTAGTATTTGGGATGCCGAAATAAATTAAGCATCACGGATTTTGAATAGAAAGACAGCCACTTAATTACCTAATGCTTAATCGTACAATTTGAGGTAACATTTTTTTAATTAGAAAGATAATTTATAAATCCAAGAGATTCGTTTTACCGTATGTGTTAGTATACCAAAACACATACTGAGATCCATGAAAAGCGAATACCAAAAAAAGGTCGATCAGATAGTAAACAACATCAGGATTATACGCGAGCGTAAAAATTACAGCCAGGATTATATTGCCATGAAGATGAATTCCTCACAAAATTCTTATTCAAAACTGGAGCTGGGTTACTCGAAGTTAACGATGACAAAATTGTTGGAGATCTGCCAGATCCTGGACGTTAGCGTGGTAGATATCATGCACCCGCGCAAGCCAAAAGCACCTTACCTGCTGGTACATAACCCCGCCCTAAGGTTAAGCCAGGCTTAAAGCTTATTGAACCACCCCTTGCGCCAAAATATAAGCACCTGGAAGGCGCCTATCAAAAACATTCCTATTATTGCGTACACATACCCGTGCTGCACATACAGTTCGGGCATATTATCACGTATCACGTGCCCGTGGGTGTCCTCGCGGCTAAAGTTCATACCATAGATACCGGCTATAAACGTCAGCGGGATAAATATCACCGATATTATGGTGAGCACCTTCATGATCTCGTTCATGCGGTTGCTTACCATGCTCAGGTAAAGGTCGATTATACTGCTGGTTACCTCTTTATAACTTTCTACCATATCCATCGCCTGGATGCAATGGTCGTAGGCGTCGCGTAAAAACAGTTTCGTTTCTTTGGTTATCTCGGGGCTTTCGCTGCGGATCATGTCATTGATCTTGTCGCGCTCCGGCCAGCACGATCGGCGGATGATGATGAGCGTACGTTTCAGTTGCTGCGCATCAAACATGATGCTTTTATCGGGGCTTTTGTACAATTTATCCTCGGTTTCATCAATCATGTCGCCAAGTTTAGACAGCAGTACAAAGTAATTATCAAGGATGGTATCGGTAAGGGCATAAAATATATAACCCGGCCCCGCAGTACGGATCACACCTTTACCGGCTTTTAACCGGGTGGTAACTACCTCAAAGTAATCCACATGGCTTTCCTCAAAGCTGATGATGATATTATCTTTTACGATGCCGCTAAACTGGCAGTTCACCAGTTCATTTTCTTTGTTAAAATAAATAATGCGGCTGGTACCGAAAACGTAGCCTTCGTACTCGTCAAACTTGGGCCGCTGATGGGTGTTCACCACATCCTCTAACACCAGTTGGTTAATGCCCAAAAACGTGCCGATGTCTTCAATCAACTTGGCATCGCCAATACCGTTTATCTTTATCCAGTGGGTATGGTCTTTACACTTGGCTATCTGCTTGGTAATGGTTTCCATATCCTTACCCTTGCTGGTTTGCAGGTCATCCTGTGTAAAGGAGTATATGGTAATTTTAGGGGGCAGGGCATCATCGGGAATTATGATACTACCGGGGCGCGCGCCTACATTAAGTTGTCGTTTTTTGCCTTTATAGTGTACGCGCTTGGTATAAGTTGCCATTAAAAATAGTTTAAGGCTTGCGGGCCCTGGTTAAACAACAGGTCTACAATGCTTAAATTTTGCAAAAAGCCCTGCCGCTCTTCAAAAACCTGAAAGTAAGGCTTTTGTTGTGTATGGTCTGCATTTTTACCGTTTAGGGTGGTACGCAGGTCGGTAAGGTTGGGGTAGGTAGCCTCGTAGGTATCGGTAACCTGCATCTCCATCTTTATTTTAAGCAGGCGCAGCAATAAGGCCATCAGTTCGCTGTTATAATCAAACAGAAAAGTGGTTTGCTTTTCATAGAAGGGCGCGAAATCGTCCTCGTAATATTCAAAATATGCCGAGCTGCGGTAGCAGGTTTGCAAACCCATCCAGTGTGCGCGCTGCCATCTAAAATCGTAGCTGATCTTTACGTCTTTAGTTACCGTATGATTTTTGGAGCCTTTAATAACCGGCACGGTAAGCACCTGCCTGCCATCGGGCGAGTAGATGTTGGCGCGGTTGCGGTAGGTTTGTTTTGGGAAATGTTCCTCACGCTCAAACACAACGTCCGGCGTAAATGCCGCAAGGTTTGTAAAATAATCTATCGGGGGCAGGTAAAACATAGGCAAAACAGCACCGTTCTCAATCATATATATTTTTTATGTTTGTGGCAAAATTGGTAAAAATGTTAAGAAAAGCGGCTTTAAATACGGGTATATTTTTTTTATACCTGGTATCGTTGCTGCCTTTTTGGTTTTTATACGGCATAGCCGATGTTATCTTCCTTATTTTATACTACGTTATCCGCTACCGGCGTGATGTGGTGAAGACAAACCTTGCCAATTCCTTCCCCGAACGCAGCGAGGCCGAGCGCCAGAAAATTGAGCGCCGGTACTACCGCTACATGGCCGACCTGATGGTAGAAACCATTAAGATGATCAGTGTTACCGAAAAATCATTGCGCAAGCGGATGAAGCCTACCAACCCCGAACTTGTTCAACATTATTTTAGCCAGGGGCGAAGCATCATTGCCGCCGCCGGGCATTACTGTAACTGGGAAATGGCCGCGCTGGCCTTTGGTCTGCTTACAAAAGAAAAACGCATCATCGTTTACAAGCCACTCTCTAACGAGGTTTTCGACGGGCTGTTCAATAAAGTCAGGGCACGTTTCGGCGCCATACTGGTTGCCATGAAGCAAACCCTGCGCACCATGGTTTCCTTTAAAAACGACCTGACTTTCAGCGTGCTGGTAAGCGACCAAACGCCCGTAAAGCACGAGATAAATTATTTCACCACTTTTTTAAACCAGCCAACCGCTGTTTTTTTGGGGATAGAGAAGCTCTCTAAAATGATAAACGCTGTGGTGTTATTTTACCGCATAGACCGTGTTAGCCGTGGTTATTATACCTATACATTGGTGCCATTGATTGAGCACCCTAAAGAAACAATGGGCCACGAAATTACCGAGGCGCACGTACAATACCTTGAAAAACTGATCCGCGAAACCCCCCAATATTGGCTTTGGAGCCACCGCAGGTGGAAATTTAAGCCGGAGGATATGAATACATGATAGATACACCAAAAGTTGCCGTAGTAATATTGAACTGGAACGGCATCAGATACCTCCGCGATTTTCTGCCGTTCGTACTGGCCTCTACCTGGCCCAACCTGGATATTGTGGTGGGCGATAACGGCTCGTCGGACGAATCACTGGAGTTTTTACGGAGTACTTACCCGTCTATCCGGATCATCGAAAATAAAGAGAACTATGGTTTTACCGGTGGATACAACCGCGTGCTCGCACAGGTAGAAGCAGATTACTACATCCTGCTCAATTCCGACGTGGAGGTACAACCCGGCTGGATAGAGCCTGTCATCGCCTTGATGCAGACTGACGAGAAGATTGCAGCAGCCGCGCCCAAGATCATGTCGTACGCGCAGAAAGACCATTTTGAGCACGCAGGGGCTGCAGGTGGCTTTATAGATAAGTTTGGCTACCCTTTTTGCCGCGGGCGGATCTTTTACGAGATAGAGGTGGATAAGGGCCAATACGATGATGCAGGAGAAATCTTTTGGGCATCGGGCGCGGCCATGTTCATCAAAAAGAAAAACTGGGACGAAGCAGGTGGTTTCGATGAGAGCTTTTTTGCCCACATGGAAGAGATAGACCTTTGCTGGCGTTTAAAAAACATGGGTTACAAAGTGATGTACTGTCCGCAGTCGGTGATTTACCACGTTGGCGGCGGCACCCTTAATGCCGAAAATCCTTTCAAAACGTACCTAAACTTCCGCAATAATTTGTTGTTGCTGAAGAACAACCTACCATTCTGGCGGGCATTCTGGACCATCAACATCCGTTTCTGGATGGACCTGCTGGCACTTGTACGCTTTTTGATGGAGGGCAAACGCAAAGATGCCTGGGCAATAAGCCGCGCGCATCAAAACTTTGTAAGGCGCTTGTTCCAATCAAAGGTTAAGAGCGATGTGATCAAAAGATACCACAAACAGATCTCGAACGAAAAATATCACCATGTAACCGGCGTTTACTCACGCAGCCTGGTGTGGGATTTCTTTGTGAATAAGAAAACAAAGTTCACGGAATTAGAGAAGAAGGACCTGGCGTAAATAAAACATGAAAATTCGCCGCGCTTCATTGCAAGGTACGAAGCAATGACTGCTTTTTTTGCATTACCTACTGATCCGGCGCAATCGGCCCGGTGCCTGCATCCGGCAGGTCGGTATCGTTAGTATCTGTAAGTGCTTCCGTTGGCTCATCCGCAGCGGCTTTTTTCTTTTTCTTTTTAAAGAGTTCTTCCTGGTCGCTGGTGAGCCTTAAGTGAAGGTCGCGTTGCGGGTATGGTATCTCGATGCCTTCTTTATCAAATGTGGCGTATATATCCGTTAGCACGGCACTTTTAAGGGATAACCAGGTACCAATATCAGCCGCCCAAAATAACAGCCTAAAATCGACCGAGTTCTCGTTCAGGTTATGCACAAATATCAACGGGGCGGGGTTGTCCATGATCTCTTCACGGTTGCAGAGCAGATCGGTCAGCATCTTTTTCACCCTCTCAATATCAGAACCGTAAGCTACGCCGATAATGAGTTCGATCCGGCGATTGTTATTACTTAGTGTCCAGTTGATCACGTGATGAGATATCAGGTCGCCATTGGGGATTATTACCTCGGCGCCATCGCTGGTGGCTATCTTGCTGGAACGGATGCCAATTTCCATGATGGTACCGCTGCGGCTGTCCACCTCAATAATGTCGCCTATCTGGATCGGTTTCTCAAAGGCCAGTATCAAACCCGATACCAGGTTGTTTACGATGTTCTGCAAGCCAAAACCGATACCGATACCAAACGCACTGATGATGATAGTGATCTTATCCAGCGGGAAACCCGAAGCGGTTACCGCCAGTAAAAACCCTACTGCAAATACACCCAGCTTAATTAGCAAGGTAGATGTGCGGTTCTTCTTTTTAGCTACATCAATATCGTTGGCATGCTTGCCCGCAACTTCGTACAGGTAGCTAATGATGCGCGCCGCTACAGACGACAGCCAGATAACCGCAATGAAGATAATGATACTTTGGAAAGTAAAACTGGTGTTGGTACCGCCTATGCTACGGCTGGTAGTCAGGAATTTACTTAACCAGTCAAACACCGCGTCCTCAACGCTTAGGTTTTGAGTAAGCATTATCAGCCAAAGCACGCTTGCCATTATGGTTAAAATACTCCTGAACTTATTTTGCAGCATCTTAAAATCGATAAACGAGCTTAAGCCGTTGCTGTTTTTATTAGCCTCTAACTGCAGGAAAAGGCTTTGCATAATTATCTGCACCAGGTAGTACATCCCCAAAGCCAGCCACAGATTATAAATGCTGGTTACCCCAACAATTTTAGCTAATGTAACACGGCCAAACACATTAAATAAAAATGCGATAACCTGTAAGCCAATAAATATTTTGATGATGGTTTTGGTATGTGGCAGGTAATCTTCGGGCGCTTTTTGTACCTTTTGTAAAAAGTAATAACTCACCACCGCGGTAATAGCCGATAGTATCAGCACAATCACCCTGTCGGTGTTTGATACCTCAACAAACAGGTTGCTAAAGCTGTAAAAAATAACCAGGCAATACATTATCCGCAGGTATTTGAATAGCTCCTGCGGGCATGTTTTTTTTACGATGTATAAGATGGCTGTTATAAGCACCACAAAAAATAGTTCCAGCACCACCACCGGCGGATGGTCGTAAAAATTAGGCACTATGGCAAATGCCATAATTAACGACGACGCGATAGGATAAAGCGATACATATTTAGCGTGACTAAACACACTCGCAGGCGACTCCTTGATCAGTAAAACTTTGCGACGGTTGTTATAGATCCACACAAAAAATAAGATCAGTATCAGGAAACCGGCAAAGTGTATCAGCGGGTCGCGGATAACAAAAAACCCAAGCAGCTTGGTATTCATGCTCCAGGTTTTGGAAAGCGCTGTTTTAAAAGTGCTTTGGGTGTTGCGGTCCATCTCCCAAATGCTATTATTCTCGTCGCTAAGCGCCTGGATGCTAAACTCGCGGATCTTGATGTCTATCTGGTCTTTAAGATCGAGCAGGGAAATGTAAACCGATGACACCCTGTTTTGTAGTAAACCAACTTTAAGCAATAGCTTTTTATTGGTGGTATCCAACCGTTTATACTTGCTTTCCATCGCTATCTTCTGGATCAGGAAGGTGGTAAGCAGGCTGCTATCGGCAGGCACAATTTTCATGGCCGAATCTTTATCCATCGACGCAAGCTCATTTTGGTTTTGCACCAGTTTTGTATTAATGTCGGCCAGTTTATCCTGCCACAGGTCAAGCTGATCATCGCTACGGGTAAGGATATCGCGGATGGCATACAGGTAACGCAGGGTGCTGGATTGGTCGTCATCTATCAGGCTTTTTATAAGGCCGATGCGTTTCTCGAATGAAGGCAGTTTTTGGCTTACATCAACCGTATCTATGTTGCGCGACAGGCTGGTTTTTATGGAGTTGAATGACGCGGTATAGTACTCAACCTTTTGCAGCAGGTTATTGATGGAGGTATCGGACTTTTTGAACGTCCGCATCATTGAATCGCGGCGCAGGATGGCCCGGCGGAGCGAATCGCGGACGGTTTGCGGTTTGCGCTTGCTTTGCGCCGAAACATCCGCCACAAATAAAGTAAACAGGAGAAATAGAACGGAACTTATTTTGAATACTTTATTCATCGGGGGTATTACAGATGTTGTATTATTTAGTTTAAACTTAACCTCTTTTAGAATTATGAGCCAAAGCTTAATATTCCAACAACAGGCTTTCTATTGCCAACCTGTACGAGTGCATGCCAAAACCGGCTATGACGCCTTTACAGCTTGCAGCCAGCATAGAGTGGTGCCTAAATTCTTCGCGTTTATATACGTTAGAAATGTGTACTTCGATAGTTGGCGATTTAATAGCCGCTATCGCATCGGCAATGGCTACTGAAGTATGGGTGTAAGCGCCCGCGTTAAGCACAATACCATCGAAGGTAAAGCCTACTTCGTGCAGTTTATTTATAATTTCGCCCTCAACATTACTTTGGTAATAATTAATGGTGATGTTTGTAAAATGGTTTTGCAATTCGGCAAGGTAGCTTTCAAAATCGCTGCTGCCGTATATAGATTTTTCGCGTACGCCAAGCAGGTTTAAATTTGGCCCGTTAATAATTTGTATATTCATTTGTTCAAACTTAGGTATAAAACATTAAAACTAAAATCAATTGGACTGGCCACGGGCAATTAAAGGGTTTAAAACCTATCTGAAACTGGAACGCTCGCTCGCGGCCAACTCTATCGAGGCCTACACCCGCGACCTGGAGAAGCTATACCAATACGCCGATAGCCTGCCGGCCAAGCCATCGCCAATCAAATTCACCCTTACCGATCTTCGTAATTTCATCAACTGGGTGAACGAACTGGGGATGATCCCTTCCACACAGTCGCGCATCCTATCGGGCATTAAAGCGTTTTATAAATACCTGCTGATGGAAGACTTTATAGTAAGCGACCCATCCGAGTTATTGGAAACACCAAAGATCCAGCGGAAGCTGCCCGATACACTCAGCATCCACGAGATCAACCAGATGATTGCAGCCATTGACCTGTCTAAACCCGAAGGCGGCCGTAATAAAGCAATGCTGGAGGTTTTATACGGATGCGGCCTGCGTGTATCAGAACTTACGGAACTGCGCCTCTCTAACCTTTACTTGGACCCAACGGTAGAATTTATAAAAGTGACCGGCAAAGGCAGCAAGGAACGTTTAGTACCCATTGGCGGCGAAGCCATTAAAGCTCTTAACATTTGGGTAAAACAGATCCGTGTGCATACGCCTATCCAAAAAGGAGAGGAGGACCTGGTATTTTTAAACCGACGCGGCAAGCGTTTAAGCCGCGTTTATGTTTTCCTGCTGATTAAGCAATTGGCAGAATTAACGGGGATAAAGAAAAGCATCAGCCCGCATACGTTTCGCCATTCCTTTGCAACCCACTTGGTAGAAGGCGGCGCCGACCTGCGTGCCGTACAAGAAATGCTGGGCCATGAAAGCATTACCACAACCGAGATTTACACACATTTGGACAGGGAGTATTTGAAGAGTACGATAATTGAGTTTCACCCGAGGAATTGACATGTTAACAATTAATGGCTATAAGTTTTAAGTTATTTAAAGATTTATCTCTTTTTAAGAAACAATAACCATGTTATTGCATTATAACTCGTATAAACTTAAGTATGAAAAATTTAAAAGGGCTGGCAATTATAGTTTGTTCGATATTATTTGTTGCAAACACCGGTTGCAAAAAACTTGACGAAGGCCCGGCGCCTGATTATGATGTTGTTAATAAGATCTTCAGGGTGCATACAACAACAGCTGCAGGTACACCGTTTAATGTTACAATCACCCAAAAAAGCACTAACAATTCCAATAACGTTATAGATGTTACACAAGAAAATGGCGGTGATTTTAATTATGGTTTTACCCCTGAAGCAGGAAGCACAGTAACTGTTAAAGTACAGGCTAACAAGGCAATTAATTGCTATGTATTTTATAACGGTAAAAACTTTGGTATTGTAAACATGACTGCTACATCCGGCGGAAAATTTGAAGGTGAAATGAGTCAGCTGATAAGCAATTAAATTCGAATATTACATAGTTTTTACCGCCCTCACCATCCTGTCTCTGCCGCTCATATCTTTACGTAACTCAATAGCAATAAACCCTTTATCGCTCAATAGCTCCACAGTTTCTTTGCCAAAGTTTTCGTTGATCTCAAAAAAGAGCAAACCATTATCAGAGAGACGTTCTATTGCAAAATTGGCAATGGCTTTGTAGAAAATTAGTGGATCGTGCTCAGGTACAAAAAGGGCGCCGTGGGGCTCAAACGCGGTTACATTTTGGTGCATCTGCAATTTATCCTCAAGCGTAACATAAGGCGGGTTGGAGATGATGATATCGAATTTCGAATCTTCGATATCTAATTTTGTAATTAAAATATCGTCCAAAACAAATTCCACTTCCACTTCATTTATTACAGCGTTTTGCTTGGCCGTGTGCAAAGCATCCGCAGAAATATCTATCGCCATGACCAAGGCTCTCGGCAGGTTCTTTTTAATGCTAATTGCGATACAACCACTGCCGGTACCTATATCTAAGACCGAAACCGGCTTTTGATTATTAACTTTCAATTTTTGACTTTCCAAAACCCATTCCACCAATTCCTCCGTTTCCGGCCTTGGGATCAGCGTGGCGGGGTTCACTAAAAAGTTTAACCCGTAAAACTCTGTGCTTCCTAAAATATACTGCACGGGTTTACCTGTTTTAAGTTCATCAAGGATGCTTTGGATCTTTTCAGCAGCTTCGCCTGCTATCTCATCATCGGGGAATGCTTTGATCTTAGCGCGGGATATACCGGTAATTTCTTCCAGCACCAATAGCGCAACGGACGCTGTTTCACGGCTGTCATACACTTCATTTAAACCTTGCTGAAAGGAAAGGAATACATCCTTAATAGTTTTCATGCAACAAAGTAACATAAAACCTACTTTTGCACAATGGCATTACATGATATTTATATGCAGCGCTGCCTTGAACTGGCCGCTTTGGGCGCAGGTTCGGTTAGTCCGAACCCCATGGTTGGTGCTGTGATAGTATGGAATGGCAATATTATAGGTGAGGGTTACCATCAAAAATATGGCGAAGCCCATGCCGAGGTAAACGCCGTTAAAATGGTGACCAACAAATACGATAACCATGCCGACCTGTTACAGCAAAGCACCATATACGTATCGTTAGAACCTTGCGCGCATTACGGTAAAACGCCGCCCTGTGCCGATCTTATTATCAAACACCGCATCCCCAAAGTAGTAGTAGGCTGCCGCGACCCATTTGCACAGGTGGATGGTAAAGGCATCGAAAAACTACAGGCGGCAGGGGTAGAGATTACAGTTGACGTGTTAGAGCAAGAATGCCGGTGGCTAAATCGCCGCTTTTTTACCAAGGTGCAAAAGCAAAGGCCATATATTATCCTGAAATGGGCGCAAACTGCCGATGGCTTTTTTGCACCCGCAGATGGCAGCCAGCATTGGATAACCGGCCCCGAAAGCCGTAAGCTTGTACACCAATGGCGCGCCCAGGAAGATGCCATACTGGTTGGCAAGAACACTGTACTGGCCGACAACCCGCAATTGAATGTGCGCTATGCCGAAGGCCGTTCGCCTAAAAGGGTAGTGATAGACCGAAAGCTGGAGCTAAATAAAACTTTGAACGTGTTCGATCAATCGGTTGAAACATTGATATTTAACGAGGTTAAGTTTGATGTGGACGGCAAGAATAAATATATAGCTCTTGAAGATTTTGACCGCTTTGTACCGCAATATATTTTGTTCCAATTATACCTGCAGGATATCCAGTCGGTAATAATTGAGGGTGGGGCGCATACATTAAACTCGTTCATTGATGCCGGTTTGTGGGATGAAGCACGTATTTTTACCGGCGCATCTGTATTGCAGAACGGTATTAAAGCGCCTACAGTAACCGGGACAGTAATTTCGGAACAAATGGTTTGGGCCGATAACTTACAGATCATTACAAATACACCTACCTAATCTGTAAAAAACATGCTATACGTTTTTTTAAGTATTTGCTGCAGCGTAATTGTTTCCATCATGCTGAAACTGGCTAAACGTTACCAAATAGACGTATTCCAGGCCATTACGTGGAATTACAGCATGGCCATATTGCTTACCTGGTTATTTTTCAGGCCAAGTGTGCCCAGCCTGCAAAATGCTCCGGTTAGCATTTACGTGGCGGTAGGCTTTTTGCTGCCGGTAATTTTTATGATGATGGCTGTCTCGGTTAGGGTGGCCGGGATCGTGCGTACAGATGTAGCGCAACGCTTGTCGCTGTTTATCCCGCTGCTTGCATCGTTCCTGCTGTTTGGCGATAAATTGAACACGTTAAAAGTTGTGGGCCTTGTAATAGGTTTTGCTGCCATACTTTGCAGCATTCCATGGCAAAAGAAAACAGCTAACCGCAAGGTAATATCAAACGCGTGGATCTATTTGCTTATCGTGTTCTTCGGGATAGGGATCATCGATACCCTGTTTAAACAGGTAGCGGCGTTTAATGCTGTGCCATATACCACTTCGCTTTTTGTGATCTACATTTTGTCGTTTGTGATAGCACTTCTCATCCTGGGCATCAGAATTTTTACCAAAAAAACTAAATTCTCGTGGCCGCATATTGGCTTTGGGTGGATATTGGGTGTGGCTAATTTCGGTAATATTTTATTTTACTTAAAAGCGCATAAAGAATTATCGAGCACACCATCAACCGTATTTTCTGCTATGAACATCGGCGTTATTGCTTTAGGTACTTTGGTGGGCCTTGTGGTGTTTAACGAACGACTGAGCGTGCTTAACAAAATAGGGGTGGCGCTGGCAATTGTTGCTATTATAGTGATCACCCTTTCAAATAAATAACGCGTGCTGTTCGACGATACCTACAAAACCATTATCGCACCCACCGAAAATATCTTCCGCGACCGCGGGAGCAAGTTCCTGGCGTATGCCTACCCGGTAACTTCAGATAATGATATTAAACCCATCATAGCCAAATTAAAGGCCGAACACCCAAAAGCAAATCACCACTGCTGGGCGATAAGGTTAGGGATAGACCGTTCGGTGTTCCGTGTAAATGACGACGGCGAGCCATCGGGCACCGCGGGCAGGCCTATTTTGAATACCTTGTTATCACGCAATATCACCAATGTGTTGGTGGTGGTAGTCCGCTATTTTGGCGGTACGTTATTGGGCGTTCCCGGCCTCATTAACGCTTATAAAACCGCAACAGAAATGGCGCTGGACGTATCAGAAGTTATCGAAAAAACCGTGAACGACATCTACACCATAACTTTCGATTACGTGCAGATGAATGACGTAATGCGCATTATAAAAGAGGAACAATTACAAATATTGGAGCAGGTTTCAGAATTGAATTGCCTGATAAAATTATCTATCCGTAAAACACAGGTAGAACAGGCGATAAGTAAGCTGAATAAAGTAAACGGGGTAAAGGCGATTTATATTTATAGTGGGTAGCTGAAATCAAAAACCAAATAATCGCATAAATCCCGGTTCGCCTTTTCAGTAAAATTGCTTATTTTGCCTGCATATGCAATCTTTTGAAATAGATAAAACAGACTTACTCCGCTTTAAAACCGCCCTCGAAGGCGATGATGCTGAATTACAGTCGGTTCTGAAAGAGTACCACTCTTCGGAGATTGCCATTTTGTTCGAAAGGCTGCCGCAGGAAGCAAAGGAACGCATCATTAATCTTCTTTCTACTGAGATTGCCACCGAGGTTATTTCTGAGATGGACGAGGAGGCCCACCCCGAAGAGCTTTTGATAGGACTGCACCCCGAAAAGCGTACCGAGATTGTTGAAGAGATGGATTATGACGTTGCGACGGATATTATCTCTCAACTTGACGAGGAAGACCAGCAGGAAATTCTTGACGATATTGACCACGAAGATGCAACCAGCATCCGCGCGTTGTTAAACTACGACGAGGACACAGCCGGTGGTTTGATGAACTCGGACGTGATCTGCGTGAACATCAACCTGGATAAGAAAGAAGCGCTCGACGAGATCATCCGTCAATCTGAAGAGATGGAGGAATTTTATACTATTTACGTGGTGAACGATGCTAAGATCTTACAGGGAATTGTCTCTATTAAAGATATTATAAAAGCACGCAGCGAAGCCAAAGTGCGCGATCTGGTACAAACCGACTACGTTTATGTTAAAGCCGAGCTTGACCAGGAAGAGGTAGCCAAACTGATCTCGCAATACAACTTGACTACCATCCCTGTAGTTAACGACGACATGAAGCTATTGGGCCGCATTACAGTCGATGATATCATCGACGTTATGGAGGCCGAGAACACCGAAGATATTTTAAAGATCTCCGGAGTATCTGAAGATGAAGAGTTGAGCGGTAACTGGCAGGACGCTGTAAAAAGCCGTTTGCCGTGGTTGATCGTTAATCTTGGAACCGCATTTTTGGCGGCATCCGTCATCAGGCATTTTAGTGTTGTGGAAGAACGCCTGCCTATTATTGTGGCCTACATGAGCATTATAAGCGGAATGGGCGGTAACGCGGCAACACAGGCACTTGCGGTAACCGTTAGGCGTATCTCGTTAAGCGACCTTACAGACAGGCAAACCTACACAACCGTTGTAAAAGAGGTTTCCGTTGGGATGATAAACGGCGGCGCAAATGGTTTGATAGTGTTGATGTTTGCGATATTTTACGATAAAAACCCTATGCTTGGGCTGGTGTTGTTCCTGGCCATGACGGGTAACTTATTGATAGCCGGATTAACAGGAGCAGGTATCCCGCTGATACTAAAAAGGGTAGGGATAGACCCTGCAGTGGCGTCATCTATCATCATCACTACATTTACAGACTGTATTGGATTTTTGCTGCCTTTGTGGCTTGCAAGCCAACTTTTATTATAATTTTGACCCTTTCAAAACGCATACTATTATGACTGAAGTTAGATACGACTGGACACAGGAAGAAATTTCAAAAATATATCACTCACCACTACTTGACCTCATCTTTCGCGCGGGTACCATTCACCGCGAGAACAAGGATTACGCAGAGGTGCAAATAAGCTCGCTTATCTCTATAAAAACAGGCGGCTGCCCAGAGGATTGCGCTTATTGCCCGCAGGCGGCGCGTTACAATACCGGCGTTGATGTGCACGCCATTATGCCGAAAGAAGAAGTTATTGCGGTAGCACAAAAAGCAAAGAATGGCGGTGCTTCAAGGCTTTGTATGGGTGCTGCATGGCGCGAAGTACGCGATAACCGCGACTTTGACAAGGTGATAGATATGGTGAAAGCCGTGAACGAACTGGATATGGAAGTTTGCTGTACATTGGGCATGCTTACGAAAAGCCAGGCACAGCGTTTAGCAGATGCAGGCCTGTATGCTTACAACCACAACTTAGATACATCTGAAGATGATTACAAACGTATCATCACCACCCGTACTTATGACGACCGTTTACAAACTTTAGACCACGTGCGCAAAGCAAAGATCTCTGTCTGCAGCGGCGGGATCATTGGCCTTGGCGAAACAGCGCAGGACAGGATCTCGATGCTAAAAACATTATCAAACATGCCGAAGCACCCCGAGTCAGTACCTATTAACGCATTGGTACCTGTGCAGGGCACGCCACTGGCAGATCAGCCACGCGTATCTGTTTGGGATATGGTGAGGATGATAGCAACCACGCGTATCATCATGCCTAAAACCGTTGTAAGACTATCTGCAGGCCGTACCGAAATGAGTACGGTTGAGCAAGCCATGTGTTTTATGGCTGGCGCCAACTCTATCTTTGCCGGCGAAAAATTATTGACTACACCAAACCCATCATTTGATGAAGATATGGCGATGTTCCAGTTGTTGGGCTTAACCCCGCGTAAGGCATTCAAAAATGGCCGTCCCAATGTGTCTAAAGAAATAAGGGAAATGAGCATCAACGAGGTGATATAATAGAATCATTTTATCCTGTAAAACAAAACGCTATGGCATTTGATCAATACCACGAACCGGCAAATGAATTGTCGGACGAGACCCGCACCTTTGCTCGTATGATAGTTTCCCTTGGCGAAGAAGCTGAGGCCATCAACTGGTACGAACAACGCATCTCGGTAGAGAAAGACCCGCAGGCAAAAGCAATTATGCAGAACGCCCAACACGAAGAATTTAAACACTTTGGTATGGACCTGGAATTTCTGTTGCGCAAAAAACCCGTATGGCGCAAAACCCTGCAAGCCATTTTATTTAAAGAAGGCGATATAGTTGAACTTGGTGAAAAAGGCGAAGAAGCGTCGGAGTAATCAAATTCCTAATATTCCGCGAATTGCTCATCAGGATAACACCAAAGCCAGCGTTCGCCGGGCTGGGCCGATGCTATTACGGGGTGGTGTTCGGCATTATAATGCTTAGTCATGTGCTGTTCATCGCTTTGGTCGCAGCATAGCGTTACGCCACAGGTTTGGCAGGTACGCAGATGGAACCATTCGGTGCCTTGTTTTACGCACTCTTCGCATACCTGGTCGTCGCTTAGTTTAATTTCTTTGATGGCTTGCAGGTGCTGACAAAAGCTTGGATCTAAATCTGGCATAGGTGATGTCATTTATAAGCTAAGATAGTAAAGCGAATTTTTATTTAACACCTTTTCTACATTTAATGAGGAAAAAAGGATATGTTTCATCTACCTTGGTAACCTCTAATAATCCGTAATCAGCAAACTCTGCCGCTACAGAAGCATCATCATAAAAATGCATTTTAACTCCTTCAAATATCTCATATCTGTCTTTGCTTATAAATGTGCCCTTGCCATAAGTGTGTGCTTGCTTTGTAATAGCCGTAAAAAGCATATAACCACCACTTGCTAATTGGGCGTAGCAGTCGCTAATAAGTTTAGCACGTTCATCAGTATCCAATAAATGAATTAAGGCATAGCAAAAGATACCGTCGTAAACGTGCGCGTCAAAAGGCATATCGGTTACCGAACCATGGTAAATGTACATGTCTGTATTATAATGTTTTCTTGCCAGCGCGATGGCCGTTTCCGAGATCTCGATACCGGTAACTTTTATCCCGTTTTCTAAGAAGACCTGCGCATTCCGTCCATAACCTATACCGGGAATAAGAATATCTTTTACAGACTCTTGAGTAAAAAAGTCTCTAACCAAAACAGCCGACTTAGCCGGCTCAAGACCCCACATTTCCTTATTTTTTTGAAAACTCGCCTCCCAAATTTCCGGTTGTTTATTTTTCTCTTCCGACACACGTGATTATTTATGCAACAAAGTTGCAATTAAATAGTGTATTTTCCAAGATATTAATTAAAACTTACGCCTTTAAAATACTCCTAAAACATCTGAAATAAATTTCATATCATCATATAAATTGCTAATTATATTAGTATTTTTGAATTGATATGAATGTAGACAGGATAACGGAGAAGTTGAACATATTGGCCGATGCGGCAAAATACGATGTATCATGCTCCAGCAGTGGCAGTAAACGTAAAAACGACAACAAGGGCCTTGGTAATGCCAGTAATGGAATTTGTCACTCTTACACCGAGGATGGGCGATGTGTGTCGCTGCTAAAGATACTCCTGACTAACCATTGTATTTTCGATTGTGCATATTGTGTTTCCCGTAAAAGTAACGATATCCAGCGCGCGGCCTTTACCGTGCAGGAGGTTGTAGACCTTACTATCAACTTTTACCGCCGTAATTATATTGAAGGCTTGTTTCTGAGTTCAGGCATTTTTAAAGATGCCGATTATACGATGGAGCGCCTTGTCCGTATTGCCAAAAAACTCCGTACTGAAGAAAACTTTAACGGCTACATCCACCTTAAATCTATCCCAGGTGCCAGCGATGAACTGATGAACGAAGCCGGCCTATACGCCGACCGCCTGAGTGTTAACCTGGAGATGCCTACTGAAGCAGGTTTAAAATTGTTAGCGCCCGATAAAAATCAGGCCGACATGATAAAACCGATGGGCTTTCTAAAAAATGCCATCATTCAACGCAAGGAAGAGAAGAAGCTTTTTAAAAAAGCGCCGATATTTGCACCGGCCGGGCAAAGCACACAAGTTATTATTGGCGCCACGCCAGAGAATGATAGCCAGGTACTGCAATCGGCCAACTACTTTTACAAAAACTTTAATTTAAAGCGGGTTTATTATTCGGGTTATGTGCCGGTATTGGCGGATAGCCGTTTGCCTGCCTTAAATACCAGCGTGCCCATGGTGCGCGAGAACCGTCTTTATCAAGCCGATTGGCTGATGCGTTTCTACGGTTTTAAAGTGAACGAGATAGTAAATGACAACCAGCCACATCTCGATCTTGATATCGACCCTAAGCTAAGTTGGGCCATCCGCAATATGCAGTCGTTCCCGGTTAATATTAATAAGGCCGATCTGCAAATGATCTTACGCGTGCCCGGTATCGGCTTGTTATCGGCACAAAAAATTGTTAAGGCACGCATGTTCGGCAAACTTAACTGGGATCAGCTTAAAAAAATGGGAGTGGCCCTAAACCGCGCCAAATACTTCATAACTTGTAATAGCCCCCAATTTGAAAAGCGGGACCTAACCGGCAGCAACATCAAGCAATTTATATTGGCAACATCGCAAAGCAAATTTTTGAAGAACACGCAGGTGCAGCTAAACCTATTTTAAACATGACCACCCTAATGTACGATGGCACCTTTGAAGGTTTGCTTACCGCTGTGTTTGAGGTGTATGACCGCAAACTGGACAAGGTGAACCTTCAGAAAAATGGAACGGATACCAGTGCAATGTTTGAAGATAAACTGCAGGTGATAACCGATGAGGCACGCGCTAACCGGGTGTTGAAAGGGTTAAGCCGAAAGATCTCGGCAATGGGGGTACAGCGCCTGTATGCCGCCCACCTTGCCGAAATGGATGGCGAGGATAATAATTTGATGGGTTATTTGCGCTATGCATTTGATGCCAAACAAAATATCGAGGAAGATTACGGCAATAAGTATGTAATGCGTGTTTCAGAAATGGTGCGTATGGTGCGGCGCGAAAAGCATAGGATGGAGGCCTTTGTCCGGTTTCAAAAATTAAAGGACGATACTTTTTATGCCGGGGTAGAGCCCGACTTTAATGTGTTGCCATTGTTGATCCGCCATTTTAAAAGCCGCTATGCCGATCAAAAATGGATCATTTATGATATCAGGCGCAAATACGGCATCTATTATAACCTGCATAATTGCGAGTTTATATCGCTTGACTTTGCCAACGAGAGTAAACCAAGCGACGTAATGGCCGCTTTTAACGAAGATGAAGGCATTTACCAGCACCTGTGGAAGAACTATTTTACCAGTGTGAACATCCCGTCGCGCAAAAACACGAAACTGCATGTGCGCCATATCCCTAAAAGATACTGGAAGCATTTAACAGAGAAAATCTGAAATTGTCTATTTTACGCTTTTTTAATTTATTGAGATACGTGGCTTAATTGAATGCTGTGGATAAAGGGCGATGTTTATAAACCTGCTTCAAGCGGCATAAAGTCTTATCTGTTAATATCAAACCCATGTGGATAAACCTTAAATTTTTGTTAATAACGTGTTAAAAAGAAAACCAAAATAAATTTGCAAAAAGGGCCTGCATGTCCCTATATTGTAATCATCAAGAACGACGTACTTTGACAGCCTTACAGGAATACAGAAACTTAATCGGGTGAACCTCAGGGGGAACTAAAGATAAGGGAAGTGCCTGAGTCATTTGAAGGGAATAGGATACGAAAGTAATTTACCCCGGAAATGGTTAACGAGGTATTATGGGTTTTGCGAGAGTCTAAGGAAAGCAGCAAACAAAATAATGACCTTGAAGGAATCGGCGTTAGCGTAACAATGAGAAATCGGCATTCATAAAGAATAAAGAGGTAGCAGCGTTGCACGGATAACGAAGGAGTCGACTTCCCCTCGGGAGAAGTGACAAGATCAGTATTTGTATACGAGATGACCCATCTGCACTCGCAAGAGGAACGAAGGACGCATACGGAACGAATTTGAAGGAGTTGCCATCCGCAAGGAGACAGACAAGATCAGCAGCAGTGTTAACATTTGAGACATCGGCATTTGCAGGGATAAAGAGACATCAGCGTTCGCAATAACAAAGAGGGGAGCAGGTCGGTTAATTTTACACAAAACTTGATGCTTCATGACGGGCTATGGTCATTCATGAGGGCAGGAAAAACGGGAGTCATTTCGCAAGAAGAGGCTTCCGTTTTCCTATTTTAAGGGGATTTTATTAAAGTGTTTATTCGTGAGTTGCTATAATCAGGAATAACTTATTTGTTCTTAAGCATTTTTAAGCCGTTGCAAAAGGTGATTTTTTGGCGGCTGTTCAGCTTTCCCAACAATCTGTACATTTTCAACAACTGCCGCAAGTCACCAATCAAAATGCCTATTTTGCATTGATGAAGGAATCTACAGGAAAAACCGACGGAAAGAAAAAAATATTTGTGCTGGATACCTCGGTCATACTTTATGACCATAATGCCTTTGAGAACTTCCAGGAACATGACGTAGCCATACCTATACAGGTATTAGAAGAGCTGGACAATATGAAGAGCGGCAACGATACCCGCAATTTTGAGGCCCGCAGCTTTATCAGGCTGATGGACGATATGTCGAAAAGCCGCCTGATAAACCAGTGGATCCCGCTAAACGGTAAAAGCAAAGGCTGTTTCAAGGTGATCATGGATGCGAAAAACAGCAGCGCCGATGCCGAAGTTGTTTTTGGGTCTGATAAGATTGACCACCGCATACTGAACGCCGCCCTGGGTGTGCAGTTTGAGAACCCGGATAAGAAGGTGATCCTGGTTTCTAAGGATATCTGCCTTAGGCTGAAAGCAAAATCCCTTAACCTTTACGCAGAAGACTACGAAACCGGCAAGGTGAAAAACCTGGAAGAATTATACAGCGGCAAAACGACGTTGAATAAGGTCACAGAAAAACTTTTAGCTAAACTGAATAAGAATGATAGCCTTTCTATAGACGAGCTGGACGTCGACCCGAAAGCCGGCAACCAATTTTATATCTTAAACAGCAAAAATGGTTCGGCAACTGGTTTTTACAATTCGCAAAGCGGTTTGTTGGAAAAAGTGACAGAGCAACCGGTATTAAATATATACCCGCGTAACGCCGAACAGGCGTACGCCATCCACGCCCTCTTGCACCCGGATATTAAGCTTGTAACCATACAGGGTAACGCCGGTACAGGTAAAACCCTGCTGGCTTTAGCCAGTGCGCTGGAGCAGCGCAAGCATTACCGCCAAATCTTTGTAACACGCCCAATAGTGCCGCTAAGCAACAAGGATATTGGTTTTTTGCCCGGCGACGTAAAATCAAAAATAGACCCATACATGGCCCCAATATGGGATAACCTGAAGTTTATTAAAGACCAGTTTGCCGAAGATGAGAAGATGCAGGCCAAGCTGGATGAGCTGGTAGCTAATGATAAGATCTCTATCACACCGCTGGCATTTATTCGCGGCCGCACGCTGAGCAAGATCTTTTTTATTGTGGATGAGGCGCAGAACTTAACACCGCACGAGGTAAAAACCATTATATCCCGCGCAGGCGAAAACAGCAAGTTTGTGTTTACAGGCGATATTTACCAGATAGACACCCCTTATCTGGATGCGGAAAGTAACGGCTTATCGTATCTTATAGATAAGGCCAAAGGCCATCCACTTTATGCCCACATTACCCTGCAAAAAGGGGAGAGAAGCGAGCTTGCTAATTTAGCTACAGAAAGGTTGTAAAATACAATTGTCATCCTGAGTGGCAGCGAAAATCTAATCTACATACAGTAGGCGATTAGATGCTTCACATCCGTTCAGCATGACAAATTTATTAAAGAACTTAAGTCCTTGGCCTTTTTGGGTTAAACGCCACCAGGTAATCAAGCTCATCTGCAATGATTGTACGTTTATCAACCTGGCTGTCGTCATTTGTGTACGATTGCTTAAGCCCGGCCTTAACAAGGTTTAAAACTTGTAACAATACTTCAGGCCCCATTTTAGTGGCATTGGTGGGGAAGTAGTTACGCTGCAGCTTTACCTTATCGGCAGTTGATGCCATGCTAAATTCCCAATTATCGTCGGCTTTGAAACCGTGCTCTTTGGCAAGGTTATTTAACTCGTACAGGTACATTTTGGTTTGTAGCTCGATGCTTTGTTCGCTCATTTAATTATTTTTTGCTTGATGGATCGGAAGAAGCCGAACCTTTACCAGATTGATATGCCGACTGTTTTTTGTTTACGTTTACGGTAGGCTGTTTTTTAACTTCCTTAACCGTTTTTCTGTCTTTACTCATGGCGTTAATATTTGATGTTTAAAAGAATCCCACAATTGAACGCAGCTATTCAATTTTAAGTACGGCAGTGCCACTAAAATGATTGCGCGGAGGGAGGAATTTCTTAAAGCTAATATTTATTTTCTGTAAATGTGCAAGTTTTACTTTTTTAATAAAACAGAGTGTAAACAGGCCAGAAAGCTTAAAAGATTATTATCTGATTTACAGCACGCTACCCCTTTACGTACTGTTTAAAAGATTTTATTTATAGGTAAATCCAATTAAAATACGTACATTGTGACAAAACAGGGCATTTGCTGACACAAGCAGGTGCTTTTTTTGTTCATTTAACCCCGATAAAACTATGGCTAAATCCCAGGCAACATTCATGAAGAAACAGCTCGAAAAAAACAGGGCAAAAAAGAAAGAAGATAAAGCACAACGTAAACAAGAGCGCCAGGAAAGCTCGACCGGTGGCGACTTAGACGGTATGATGGCTTATGTCAATGAATTTGGCGAGATAGTATCAACCCCACCAGAGAAGAAAACAAACGAACCGGATTAGTCCCGTTACTATCCTTTAGATGGCCTTGCCCCAATATTCTCCTAAAAGGGCAGCGCCTTTCTGTTAAACGCAGTAATTATCTGCCATCACTTTGTATGCTTTCAGCATCTAACCAATCGGCTTCCACAAATCAAGAACTTTGCGTATAACATTGGTAGGTTTTGAGTGCTTTAAAATAAGCGTTTAAAAAATCACTCACTTTTATAAAGGGCACCGGCTTTCTCGGCAGATGTTTTGATACCTTTTATCATAGCCGAGCTAAAGCCATTATGTTCCATCTCGTTAAGGCCGGCAATGGTACAGCCTTTTGGCGATGTTACCTTATCAATTTCCTGCTCGGGGTGCGATGCCAGTTGCAATAGGAGGTCGGCGGCACCTTTCGCAGTTTGTGCGGCCATTTTAAGGGCGTCATGCGCATGGAAACCAATTTCGGTACCACCTTGTGATGCAGCGCGGATAGCACGCAGGAAGAAAGCGATACCACAGGCACAAAGCGCCGTGGCCGATGTCATCAGTTCCTCGTTTATCTGGATGCTTACCCCAACGGTATCAAACAATGATAGCACCAAACTCGTATTTTCCGCCGATGCGTTATCGGTAGCAATACAAGTCATGCTTTGCCCTATGGCGATAGCGGTATTAGGCATCGCGCGGATCACCTGCACATCCAACCCCAACTGTGTACGGATGTCCTGGCAACTAACACCCGATACCACAGAGATAAGCAGGTGTTTGGTTTGATTAGCAGCCGGTTTTATCTCGTCTAACAACTTATTCAATTGCTGCGGTAATATCGCTAATACCACAATATCAGCTTTTGTAACTGCTTCGGCATTGTTGGGAGTTACATTATAGCCTTCATCTGCCAGGCTGCTCAATGCGGCTACATTACGGCGGGTTAGGGTAATTTGCTGCGGAGTAAAAATTCCTGCTTTAACCAATCCTTTGGCTAATGCGAGCCCTATGTTACCGCTGCCTAATATGGCTATATGTTGTTGTGTTTCCATTTTATTTGCTTAAACGCGTACCAAAACTTTCTTTTTTCTCTAATTGCCCAAGGTTATCTGAGTGACCTATGATTACTGCCTTAACCCCACAGGCAATAGCGGTAAAGGCATTATCCAATTTAGGGATCATCCCGCTGTGGATGATCTGCTGCTGCTTCAATTCCTCGTACCGTTCGGGATTTATAGCCCTTATCAACGAATCCTCATCATTAATATCCTGCAACACGCCTTTTTTCTCGAAGCAGTAGATGAGCGTTGTTTCATATAATTTAGACAGGGCCACCGCTAGTGCCGATGCAATAGTATCGGCATTTGTGTTTAACAGCTGCCCCTCGCCATCGTGCGTTAGAGCACAAAAAACAGGGGTAAAGCCGCCATCCAATAACTTAGCAATGTTTTGGGGATTGATAGACCCCTCGAAAAGGTCGCCTGCGAAACCGTAGTCGATAGTTTTAACGGGGCGTTTTTTAGCGCGTATAAAATCACCGTCGGCACCGGTAAGGCCAATGGCATTATTACCATAGCGTTGTAACTGGGCTACCATGTTGTTGTTGATTAACCCGCCGTAAACCATAGTGACGATACGCAGGGTATCTATATCGGTTATCCTGCGGCCCTCGATCAGCTTGGCCTCGACACCCATACTTTCCGAGATCTGGGTGGCAACCTTGCCGCCGCCGTGCACCAGAATCTTGACCCCATCCAGCGCGGTAAAATCTTTCAGAAAACGGTGAAGGTTTTCTGAGTTATCTATTACGTTACCGCCAATTTTAATGATGTGCAGGGCTTGCATACAGTATTATATATAAGTCGATGGCAATTATAGTTATTTTTTGGGGATGGTGTAGGTTTTTTAACCACAAAGGCAATAGCGTTTTTCACAGAGGGTACAAAGTTATACATGAAAACCTTTTCAATCTTTATAATTTATACTACAGTGTTCTCCGGGTTTAAAAATTAAAACACTTATAATCAACAATATATAACTAATAAATAAGTTATAAGTTTGATTTATGGAAGAGTTAACAAAAACAGAAGAGCGGGTAATGCAGGTACTTTGGAACCTGAAGAAGGCTTTTGTGAAGGACATCATTGAAGCTATGCCCGATGAGCCAAAGCCGCCGTATAACACTATATCGTCTGTAGTTAGACTGTTGGAAAAGAAGGGCTATGTAGATTACAAAGCCTACGGCAAAACCTACGAATACTTCCCTGCCATTAGCAAAGCCGACTACCGCAAGGCATCCTTCAAAAAAATGTTTACGGGATATTTTGATAACTCGGTAGACAGCCTTTTATCCTTTATGGTTAAAGAACAAAAACTGGGTGAGGACGATATCAAAAAAATTCAGGAAATGATAGATAAAAATTTAACACCATGAAAGCCATAATTTATCTGCTACAGGTGTCGGCATGTACCGGTATCTTTTATACTTTTTATTTCCTGCTGCTGCGCAGAAGTGCAGTTGTGGAGTCGAACGGTTATAAAATAAAATTTAACATAAAACCGTCTTCTCCCTTTGAACAAATTAGAATGGGGCGACCATGTTACCTTCCGTTTTGTGCACGAAGTTAAAACAGGCACCAAAGAATACACTGTTAATGATTGGGTAGCTATAAGCAATGACATTAAAGACTACGGCATCAAAAACCCGGACTATTTTTATAAGTTCTACGAGAAGATATAACCCGATGGTCATTAGATTTTCATAAAAGCACGAAGCTAAAACCTTCGTGCTTTTTACGTTTTAACTAAAAAAACTTCCATGTTAAAACACATATCCGCTTTATCCTGTTAGATGATAAACCAGCGGTTGTTTATTCGTTAATTTGCAGCCGGTTATATAACATATGGATAAAAAAAATAGCGCTTTGCCCCGCATTATTATTATTGGCGGCGGCTTTGGCGGCGTACAACTGGCTAAAAAATTAAAGGATGCACCGGTAGAGGTCCTTCTGCTGGATAAACATAATTACCACACTTTTCAGCCGCTGCTTTATCAGGTAGCTACGGGGGCTATCGAGGGCGATTCCATCGGTTTCCCTATCAGGCGTATCTTTAATAAGCAAAAGAATTTTACATTTCACCTGGCCGAAGTGCAAAGCATTGACACGGAGAAACAAATAGTTACCGCCAACATTGGCAATCTTAAATACGATTACCTGGTGATAGCCACCGGTGCCAACACTAATTACTTTGGCAATAAGGAACTGGAACGCAACACCATGCCCATGAAAAACGTGGCAGAGGCATTGAACATCCGTAGCCTGATCCTCCAAAACCTGGAGAAAGCACTGGTAACAGCCGATAAAGCAGAACGCGATGCCTTGCTTACCTTTGTAATAGTAGGGGGCGGACCAACAGGCGTGGAGCTTGCCGGAGCTATCTCAGAACTGCGCGAATTTATTTTATGTAAGGATTATCCCGGCCTTTGCAATGCCGATATGAAGGTATTTTTGGTCGAAGGCAAGGCCGAATTGTTAGCCGCCATGTCGCCGCAGGCATCCATCAAAGCCAAAAAGTTTTTGACGGATATGGATATCACCATCTACAATAGCGTGCACGTAGAGAGCTACAATGGAAGCTTGTTGAAAATTGACGACGGTACAACTATCAACACCCGCAATGTGTTTTGGGCGGCAGGTGTAAGGGGTGAAGTGCCAACCGGCATGCCCGAAGAAAGTGTGATGAAGGGCGGCCGCTTAATTACCGACGAGATAAACCGTGTTAAAGGTTTCAGCAATGTATTTGCCATTGGCGATGTATCTGCCGTGGTTACCGAACAACATCCAATGGGTTTCCCGGGTGTGGCGCAGGTTGCCCTACAGCAGGGTAAGCATCTTGCTAAGAACATCACTAACCTCATCAACGGTGAGCCAACTACCGCATTTACTTATACCGATCTTGGTACTATGGCCACCATTGGCCGTAACAAAGCCGTTGCCGACCTGCATAAACTGCGTTTCCAAGGCTTTTTTGCATGGTTGTTGTGGATGTTCGTTCACTTAATGTCGCTTGCAGGGTTTAGCAACAAGGCCATTGTGTTTTTTAACTGGGCTGTTAACTACCTTACCCGCAACAGTGATAACAGGCTCATTATTCATTATTTTAAAACAGATACCATGACGATGGACCCGGTAGCGCGGTAAATTAGATAAGGAAATTACCGGATGAATATGTTCCTGATTATAGCGCTGCTCATCATCGTTAGCGCCGTGTACTCCTACATCAATGCGAGGTTCCTGAAACTACCGGGGACTATAGGGATAGTTACGCTCGCAATTTTAGGTTCCATTTTGACAATTATTACAGAAGCCTTATCGCCTGATATTGCAAAATACTTCACAGTTTTAGCAAAACACATTAATTTTTCTACCACGGTATTAAATGTTATGCTGGGCTTTTTGTTATTTGCTACCGCTTTTAACCTTGATACCCGTAAGCTGAAACGCGAGATGCGCCCTGTATTAATATTGAGTACTTTAGGTGTCCTTATTTCAACAGCAGCATTTGGTGCTTTATTCTATTGGATAACCGGGCTGATAGACATTAAGGTGCCTTTTATCTACTGCCTGCTTTTTGGCGCGCTGGTTTCGCCTACCGACCCGGTTGCAGTCGCGGCTGTCATCAAAGGCTCTAAACTACCTTCAAACCTCGAAACTATAATTTCCGGCGAATCGTTATTCAACGATGGTGTGGGTTTAGTATTATTCCTGTTGATATTAGAGGTAACACAATCCGGGGTAGACAACCTGGATGTTGGTAAAGCAATTTTACTTTTTACGCAGGAAGTTTTTGGAGGAATATTATTTGGGGCCATCACCGGGTGGCTGGCTTTTAAGTTGATGAAATCTGTAAATGATTTCCAGACCATAGTGTTGGTATCTTTGGCACTGGTTATGTTCGATTCTGTAATTGCATCCTACCTGCACTTATCAATACCATTAGCGGTAGTAACCGCGGGTTTATTTGTAGGTGGCCGTTCCATCAATGTTGATAATAAAGACCGTTCGCACCAGGCGTTAGAGAAATTTTGGTCGCTGATAGATGAGATCCTGAACGCCGTACTTTTTGTGATGATTGGCCTGCAAATGGTGAATGTACCCTTCATAAGCAATTACTGGATAACCGGCGGCATAGCCATTGTGATTATACTGGGGGCAAGATGGATAAGTATTATGTTGCCGCTAACCTTTCTGCGGCGGTCTTTAAACGTTAATTACAGCAGTATTAATATCCTTACCTGGGCAGGACTAAGAGGTGGGATCTCTATAGCACTTGCATTGGCTTTACCGGCATCGCCATACCGGCATTTGATCCTGTCGGGAAGTTATTTTATCGTGATATTTTCTATTGTAGTGCAGGGATTATCGCTCAACAGGCTCATCAACGCTTCTTATAAAACAGAAACCAAAGATTAGGAATCTTTCTTCATAACCGACATATACGCGGCAATTCCCTGATCATTTTTATCCAGTGAATCGCTTAAGGATGTGATGATGCTTTCGCGCTCGGTTGCTGTTCTGTTTTGGCTCAGTTTGCTTTTGCCTTGCAAGTCATCAACTAAAATCTCGAAGGCTATAATACCATTCATCATTTTAAGCTTATAATCATCCGGCAAGTTATCCCACTGCTCGCGATACCCTGCTTCATAAACGCCGATCATTTTCTCTAACAATTGGGCAACCTGGTCTTTGTCATCGATTATAGTTGCCGTGCCGTACGCGTGGATGGCGATATAATTCCAGGTAGGTACGTTGAGTTCTTTTTCGTAATTGGCAGGGGAGATGTAGGCATGCGGCTCGGTAAATATCACCAGGCTTGTTTCATTGAAAGCTGTTGCAGCTTGCGGGTTTGCTTTGGCAAAGTGAGAAATAAGAAGTAGCTGTTCGCCACGCTGTTCAACCAAAAAGGGAAGGTGGGTAGCCTCGGGTACACCGTTCAACATGGTAACTATCGTAGCGAAGCTATACTTCTGCATAAAGCTGATAGCTTCCTGATGGTCGGTTAGTTGAAAATGTTTAGGTACATACATATTCAGAGATTCAAGACTTTTAGAACCAAGAAACAAGACCAGATTATGATTTACTCATTACAACGCTTCTAACATTTGTTTTAGCACAGCTTGCGCAGCCCAAACACGGTTGCCGGCTTCGTGGATCACTATGGATCTTGGCCCGTCCAGTATCTCTGAAGATAGCTCCAGGTCGCGACGAACTGGCAGGCAGTGCATAACTTTGGCATTCGACGCTACAGCATCCAATTTAGCATTGGTAAGCATCCAATTTTCGTTGCCAGCGGTTACCGCGCCATAAGGCTCATAAGCCGACCAGTTTTTTACGTAGATAAAATCCGCGTCCTTTAGTGCTTCATCCTGGTTATGGGTGATGGTTGCGCCTTTTGTAAAATCGGCATTAAGCCCGTATCCTGCCGGGTGGGTAATGGTAAAATCCACATCAGCCTGGCACATCCATTCGGCAAAAGAATTTGGCACAGCCTGCGGCAGGGCCTTTATATGCGGCGCCCAGGTCAATACTACCTTCGGGCGTTCTTTAGTTTTTAATTCTTCGATGGTAACTAAATCTGCAAGGCTTTGTAGTGGGTGACGTGTAGCCGACTCTAAACTAACCACGGGCACTTTGCAAAACTCAACGAATTTGTTAAAAATAGTTTCGCTATAATCCTCCTCACGATCTTTTAACCCGGGGAAAGAACGCACGCCAATAATGTCAGAATATTCGCCCATAACACCTGCGGCTTCGCGGATATGCTCCACAGTAGTACCGTTCATGATCACGTTATCGCGCAGCTCAAGTGCCCAACCTTCTTTATCTATGTTCAGCACAATTACGTTCATACCTAAATTTGCACCGGCCTTTTGGGTGCTCATGCGGGTACGCAGGCTGGGGTTTAGGAAAATAAGACTTAAGGTTTTATTTTTACCCAAATGCTGGTGCGCATACGGGTTTTGTTTCATTTGCAATGCTTCGGCAACCAGCGCCCTTACATCTTTAACGTCGTTTACCGAAGAGAATAGTTTCATGAGAACCTGTTTAACCGCACCTTAAATCCCGTTCCGGGGAGTGGGACTTTAATGATTATGTTGTAAATATATCTAATTTCGAGTTATTTAAAGTTGTAGCAAATGCTTCCAGGAACCTGTCCGCAAAAGCTTTGGTAAGGTTTAATGCCGGGAGCAGCCTAACCACGTTTGGTTTAGCTTCGCCGGTGAAGATCTTGTGTTTAAACAACAGGTCTTTTTTAACGTTGCTCAATTCTTCCGGCAGGTCGATGCCAATCATCAGGCCGCGGCCGCGCACATCTTTTACCTTGTCAAATTTCTTCAGCTCTTCGATAAGGTAGCCACCAATATCCGCCGCGTTTTGCATTAGGTTATCGCGTTCGATAACTTCAAGTACGGCTAAACCTGCGGCGCATGCCAGGTGGTTGCCACCAAAGGTAGTACCCAGCATACCATAAGAAGGGGCGATTTTTGGTGAGATAATGATCCCGCCAACAGGGAAGCCATTACCCATACCCTTAGCCATAGAATATATATCGGCTTTGATGCCGGCAAAATCATGGGAGAAGAATTTACCTGTACGGCCATAACCGCACTGTACCGAATCGGCTATAAAAACAGCGTTATGAGTATCGCAAAGCGACCTAATCTTTTGCAGGAAACGCACAGGCGCAACCTGTATGCCGCCAACACCCTGTATGCCTTCGATGATAACGGATGATACCTCGTTATCTTTAAATGCTTCTTCCAAAGCCGCTTCATCATTCCACGGCAGGAATATTACATTGTCGGTCTCATTTATTGGTGCAACGATCTTTGGGTTATCCGTAACAGCGACAGCCAATGATGTACGGCCATGAAACGCTTTCCTAAACGCGATTACCTTCTTTTTACCGTTATAAAAAGACGCCAGTTTTAAGGCGTTCTCGTTAGCTTCTGCACCAGAATTACAAAGGAATAGTTGATAATCTTCTTTACCGGAAACATGACCAAGTTTTTCTGCAAGTTGCGTTTGCAACGGGATCTCAATAGAGTTGGAGTAAAAACCTATCTGGTGTAGTTGGTCTTCCAATCGCTTTACGTAATGCGGGTTGGTATGGCCGATAGAAATTACCGCGTGCCCACCGTAAAGGTCAAGGTACTCAATGCCCTTATCGTCATAAACAAGGCTGCCCATGCCACGGGTAATATTTATATTATTTATAGGATAAACGTCGAATAATTTCATTTGTGTTAAGCTTGAGGCTGAAAGCTAAAAGACCAAAGCTTTTGTTTCAGCACATTATAAGAACAATTAAAGCTTTTCGCTTTAGACCTTCTACTTTGGGGCTTTCGGCTTAAAAGCCGGTCGCCTTAAGTCGTAATCCTGCGCGTTCATCCAGGCCAAACATGATGTTCATGTTTTGAACCGCCTGGCCACTCGCGCCTTTAAGTAAGTTATCCATTATGCTGATAATAAAGATCTTATTATCGTGTTTTTTAACCTGTATAAAGCATTTGTTGGTATTCACAATTTGTTTAAGGTCGATATCTTTATTGGTTACATGCGTAAACGGATGGCTTGCATAATAATCCTTATAAAGGTTTAAAACATCCGCTTCGCTTAGGTCGCTTTCGGTATAAATGGAAGCGATGATTCCACGTGTAAAGCCACCCCGGTATGGCACAAAGTTAAGTTCTTTATCAAAACCAGCTTGTAATTGTCTTAACGACTGGCTTATTTCACCCAAATGCTGGTGATTAAATACTTTGTAGACAGACAGGTTATCGTTCCTCCAGGTAAAGTGCGAAGTAGGCGAAAGGCTTTGCCCTGCACCTGTAGATCCCGTGGTTGCGGTAATATGCACTTCGTTATCCAGCAAACCTTTGCTTGCAAGCGGTAACAAACCTAATTGTAAACAGGTTGCAAAACAACCCGGGTTGGCAATGTTATCTGCAGATCTAATTTCTTCCCTGTTTAGCTCCGGAAGACCGTACGTAAAGTTTTTACTTTTGAATTTTGAATTTTGATTTAAACGGAAATCCTGGCTCAGGTCAATTATTTTGATATGCTCCGGGATCGCGTTTGCCTCTAAAAACTTTTTAGCATCGCCATGGCCGACACATAAGAATAGCAAATCGATATTGTAAGCTAACTGATCGGTAAATTGCAAAGTAGTATCGCCAAACAGATCAGTATGTACATCGTAAACGTGGTTGCCCGCGTTACTGTTGCTATGCACAAATACGATTTCCACATCGGGGTGGTTAATCAAGATCCGCAGCATTTCGCCGCCGGTATAACCCGCGCTGCCAACAATGCCTGCCTTTATTTTAGAGGTTGATTCTGTCATTTTTTGTAGATGGTGATGAGTACAAGATAAATTCGAGGTCGCTGCTTTCTTTATTGCTTACAAAGTGGTGCTGCCCCGGTTTAATTTCTATGCCCTGCTCGGGTTTTAAAACGCTTATAATTCCATCAATTGAAAATGTTGCCCTGCCTTTAAGGATAAAGAAAAACTGCGAAGCTTTTTCGTGATAATGCTTTTTCTCGGCGGTATCCGGCGGCATCAATTCCTGTTTTATCGATAATGCATCGGTATCAACATAATTCCAGCCGTAGCAATCGTCGCCCCATTTATAGGTGCTTAAACATTCGCTTCTAGAAAAGATGGGGTTCTCCATATTATTGTTCCTGTCCGTTTACTTTATGGTAGATCATTACCTGGTTACCAAATATCTTGCTGAAGCCTTTTACATCTTCGCCGCTCCATGAATTATTCATCTCTCCGTAGCTGCCAAATTTATTGCTCATCAGGTCATGGTCCGACTCGATACCGATCACCTGGAAACGGTACGGGTGTAACTCGACAAACACCTTACCACTCACATTCTTTTGCGTGTCGGTAAGGAAAGCCTCCATGTTACGCATAATAGGATCGTGAAACTGCCCTTCGTGCAGCCAGTTGCCATAGAAAGCAGATAATTGATCTTTCCATGACAACTGCCATTTGGTAAGCACATGTTTCTCTAAAGTATGATGTGCTTTTATAATTACCATTGGCGCGGCAGCTTCAAAACCTACACGTCCCTTTATACCGATTATCGTATCACCTACGTGGATATCGCGGCCAATGCCGTAAGGTTGTGCGATAGCTTGTAATGCCTGTATTGCTTTGGTTGGATGGTCGTATTTTTCGGTATCGATGCCAACCAGTTCGCCTTGCTCAAATACAAGCTCTAAAGTTTTGGGCTCGGATGCGGTAACCTGTGTAGGCCACGCATCTTCGGGTAGGCCTAAGTTGGAGGTTAAAGTTTCTTTACCACCTACCGATGTGCCCCAGATGCCTTTGTTGATTGAGTACTTCGCTTTCTCGAAGTTCATTTCAACGCTGTGTTTCTTCAGGTATTCAATTTCTGCTTCGCGGCTTAGTTTAAGGTCGCGGATAGGGGTAATGATCTTAACCTCGGGCACCAATATGTTAAAGATCATATCGAAACGCACCTGGTCGTTACCAGCGCCTGTGCTGCCATGGGCAACAAATTCGGCACCAATTTCTTTGGCGTAATTGGCAATTGCAGTTGCCTGGCTAACCCGTTCGGCACTTACCGAAAGAGGATAGGTGTTATTTTTTAATACGTTACCGTATATCAAAAAGCGCACGCAGGTATTATAGAAATTTTCGGTCTCGTTTACCACGTGGTGAGAGGTTACGCCCATTTGGTAGGCACGTTCTTCAACGCCCTTAAGCTCTTCATCACTAAAACCACCTGTGTTTACAAGTACCGAGTGAACTTCGTAACCCAGATCGCGTGTTAAATAAATACAGCAAAATGAGGTGTCTAATCCGCCGCTGTATGCCAGTACTACTTTTTGTTTCATGTTTTTATATTCTTAAAAACGCGATACTTCGCATCTATGTATTATTTATTCTACGAAGGCGCGGAGTATCGCGCCTCTACAATTTAACTTAAAGAGACTATTTTCTCCAAGCGCTTCTTAAATGCCGCCTCAATCCGTTCAAGCAACGTGGCCTTGTGCGTTATCTTTTGCATTTTTTCTTCATATTGTTTCTGAACAACTTCCGGGTCGAATAGCATGGCGGTGCACATGCAGTTCTTACGGTCTTTACTCATCAAAATATCATAATTAACGCAGCTGCGGCAGCCTTTCCAAAAATCCTCGTCCTGGGTAAGTTCAGAATAGGTAACAGGTTCGTAACCTATCTCCGAATTTATTTTCATCACAGCCAAACCCGTGGTCAATCCAAAAAGCTTAGCCTCGGGGTATTTTTTGCGCGATAGTTCAAATATTTTATGCTTAATGGCTTTAGCTAAACCTGCTTTACGATAAATAGGGTTCACGATCAAACCCGAGTTGGCAACAAAATCGCCGTGGCTCCAGGTCTCGATATAGCAAAAGCCGGCCCATGTGCCATCCTTGTGCAAAGCAATTACCGCTTTGCCTTCCAGCATTTTATTGGCAACATACTCGGGCGAACGCTGGGCTATACCCGTACCACGCGCCTTGGCCGATTCTGCCATTTCATCACATATTATAGGCGCAAAATCTGCATGTTGTGCAGTGGCTACGGTTATGTCAAAATCTTGTATGGTCATTATTGTAGTAAAAATTACCGGTAAATTATTGGCTGTAAGCCATAATAATTAGAGGGACATTGTTTAAAGAAGTTTAAAAGCCTTCTTTATCGCAGGGAAGGGGTAGACTATAGCCTAATTAAAACCCGTGGGATGAACAATCGTCGTCGGGTGGTGGGAGAGAAAAATAAAACAAAAGAAAATAAAGCAGTGGCAACCATAGCAAAAAACGCGTTGGTATCCATCCTGTTTATGTTTTGTTTGATCATTTTATGTAAAGTGTTATACTTTTTAAATTTTGTGCAAATTATTGCATTAAATTTTACTTATGCAAGAAAAAACTGTTATAATTTGCCTGTAGCCACAAAACATTACAATCAGGAAATGTTAATATAACAGATACACCGTTGGTCTGACAAATGGCGTTAAATCGTTTAAACCCATTTTTAATTTAGTTCAGATCAACTATTACCGTAAATATGTACATTAGTTGGCCTATGAAAATGAGATTTCTGATCATCCTTTTTTTGATGCCTGGCTTTTGCATCGCACAATCTATTATACCCCAACCTGTTTACAGTAAAAAAAGCCCAAGCGATTTTGATTTGAAGAGTGCAACCCAAATTGGTTATAATGATAAATCTTTAGGTCCGTTAGCAAAATACCTGGAGAGACAAATTTACTTAACATGTAACGTAAAAATAAAACATCCTGTCGGGATGCATCCGAGTTTCTTTCTCCATTTAAAAAAGTCGACAGGCCAAATCATTAACGGATCTTATAAATTAAGTGTAAATGGGAGCGGGGTTCATATTGAATCTGCCGATAGCGAAGGCATATTTTATGGGATACAATCTTTGCTGCAACTGATAAATATCAATACAAAAACCATCTCCGGTGTAGAGATAAATGATGTCCCACGTTATCAATGGCGTGGCTTTATGCTTGACGAATCCCGACATTTTTTTGGGAAGACCAAGGTAAAGCAGCTACTTAACATGATGGCACGCTATAAACTAAACAAGTTTCATTGGCATTTAACGGATAGCCACGGCTGGCGTTTGCAGATCAGGAAATATCCAAAACTTACCACCATTGGCGGTATAGGTAACTTTACCGATAGTACCGCCGCCGCCCAATATTACACACAGGCCGATATTCGCGAGATTGTTGCTTACGCCAAAGTGCGCTTCATAGAGGTAATACCCGAAATTGATATGCCCGGTCATGCAAGTGCTGCCAATAAAGCATATCCGCAATATAGCGGAGGGAGTGTGGCAGGTTACCCCAACTTTACTTTCGATCCATCAAAAGAACAAACGTATAAATACTTATCAACCATTATCAAAGAAACCAATAGCCTTTTCCCTGCTAAGATGATCCACTTAGGCGGCGATGAAGTTTTTCTTGGTATTCAGGCGTGGTTAAAAAAGCCAGATATAACGGAAATGATGGCAAAGCATGGCTTTAAAACGCCATCCGAACTTGAGCGTTATTTTTTTAGGCGGATGGGAGATACTGTAATAAAGTTAGGCAGCAAGGTGCTTTGCTGGGATGAAGCTGTTGAAACTGACCTTCCGCACGATAAAACAATAGTATTTTGGTGGCGGCAAAATAAGCCTCAAAGCCTTAAACTGGCGCTGAGTAAAAATTACCAGGTAGTGCTTTGCCCACGCCTGCCCATGTATTTTGATTTTGTGCAGGATAGTACCCATATATCCGGCCGTAAATGGGATAGTACAAAAGTTGTCGGTTATCAGTTACAGGGAAGGTTTAATGCCGTACATGATGTTTACAACTTCCCGGATAAATACTTTAATGGACAGGAGCTAAACTCTGGAAATATTATTGGCATACAAGCCAACCTATGGACAGAAACTGTAGGTACTCAAAAAAGATTAGATTATCTGATATTCCCGCGTATAGCGGCGCTGGCAGAAGCTGCATGGAGTACAGCAGCAAATAAAAATGAGGCGAATTTAGATGATAAACTTAAAGCAGAAATAAAATGGTATAAAATGGCACGGGGTTATTATTATAACCCGTTCAATCCGGCAGAACACCCCGAGGTGGTTGATTTTGCCCCAAAGAAAGCCTTAAAAGATTAAATTACTGC
Source organism: Mucilaginibacter sp. UYNi724 (assembly GCF_054057495.1). NCBI lineage: Bacteria > Pseudomonadati > Bacteroidota > Sphingobacteriia > Sphingobacteriales > Sphingobacteriaceae > Mucilaginibacter > Mucilaginibacter sp. UYNi724. Next base: position 394,387 of record NZ_JBSRZI010000002.1, read on the forward strand.
TTAGCCACAATGTCCGCGATGATCATATCCGCGTGGATGCGCGAGTTCTCGATAAACCAAAGGTGCGTATCTAACCCGCCTACAACAACCCCTGCCAGATACAAGCCGGGTTGATTCGTTTCCATTGTATCGGGATTATAGGTGGGGATGAACTTATCTTCTGTTAGCCGGATGCCGATCTTCTTCAAGAAATCAAAGTTGGGTTTGTAGCCCGTCATGGCCATTACAAAATCGTTGGGGATGGTTACCTTGCCTTCGGGCGTATCAATATCAACCTCGTTTTGGCGCACCTCTGCAAGGCTCGAATTAAAATAGGCTTTGATAGTGCCTTCTTTAATGCGGTTAATAATATCCGGCCTCACCCAATATTTAACCCGGCTACTTACTTCGGCACCGCGGATAATTAAAGTGACCTCAGCGCCTTTACGGTAAGTTTCTAAAGCCACATCTATAGCCGAATTGCTGCTGCCAACAACCACAACTTTTTGCGAAGTGTAGTAATGCGGGTCCTGGTAGTAGTGTTTAACCTTTGGCAGGTTTTCGCCGGGGATATCCAGGTTTACAGCAATGTCATAAAAGCCTGTGGATAGGATTACCTTTTTAGCCTGATAGGTGTCTTTGCTTGTGGTGACCTCATACCCCCCATTGACCGGGTTAACATTTGTTACTTCCTCAAATAAATTTAGCGGCAGGTTGTTTGAAAGGGCAACGCGGCGGTAATACTCCAATGCATCATTACGGGTGGGCTTATTATGTACGGTTACAAATGGCACACCACCGATCTCCAATTTCTCGGAAGTGGAGAAGAACGTCATGGTAGAAGGGTAGTTGTACAGCGAATTTACCAGGCAGCCTTTCTCGACGATCACAAAACTTAGACCAGCTTTTTGGGCTGCAAGTCCGCATGCTAAACCAATGGGGCCACCGCCTATAATGAGTATATCGAGCATAAGGGCGAAGATAGGCAGATTACGGCTAATTAATATCGAATAATGAATGTTGAATGTCAAATTTGAAGGGAACCTTCATTTGCTGAGGAGAGAGCAAAGTATAAAAAACAAAAATGGGATAAGCTACTTTTATCGCGCCGCTCAACTCTTTACCCTTGCTGTGTTCCCACCCTGGGGGAGTTCAAGAGGAGCTGGCCGTAAAAGACTTATCCCGCCGCAAAGATAGAAAAAGGATGCATTTTAGGTTAAGAAATTATTAAAAAATGAAATTTAGCAGTGGAGGGGTTGATAATCAGAGGGGTAAAATTAAAAAGCCTGCGTCATTGAAAGGTGCGAAGCAATCTCTTGAGGAAGATTAGTTCTTAGTTAGGAATGGGAAGCCACTCAAAACAAATCGATCTGTTTCTGTGCATCTCCTTTTACACCTACTTCGTCCAAACCCTTTATCCCTCTAAACCCAAAAGTTCTAAAAGAATCCCAGGTAGGCGAGCCGCCGAAGGTTTCGCGCTTAACAATTTTGAGCTCTTTGATCCAGAATGGCTCCACAACCTTTTTATGTTTAAAGTACGGCCAAAGTGTATTAAAATGCCCCTCGGATATATTCCTGACTACCGTAACATGCGGCACCAAAGTTTTGCGGATGCTCAGGTTTTTTCTGAGCAGGGTAAACCAGGCATCAACAGCCGGGGTAATGCGGATGTGCGCGTAAATGGTGTATTGATTATGCAAATGGGCAAAATATTTAAACCCATCAATATGCAGCAAAACCGGCGGCATAATGTTAATGGCCCGTTCAATTTGCGATACGGTATGGTCGGCATAATAGGGCTTTTGCCGCTCCATATGCATTACCGAAATATGCGCGGGCGATGCCATACTTTTAAATTCGCCAATATGCTTTACCGATGCTCTTTTGTATTTGCCGATAAGTTCTTTAACGGGTTCTGGTGGCGAAAGGAGAAAAAGATAGTCGGCATAGCTAGTCATATATCGGTGAATTATCGATACAAATTTTACTAAATATTTTAGCAATTCAAATTATATTTTCATATTTGTGAATGGATGCTAAGCGGCATATTGTACATATCGATCTGGATTCGTTCTTCGTATCTGTAGAGCGGAAATTCAACCCATCGCTTATCGGTAAGCCTGTAATTATAGGCGGCTCTGCAGATAGGGGCGTGGTGGCATCTTGCAGTTATGAGGCCCGTAAGTTTGGTGTACACTCTGCTATGCCGACAAGGCAGGCGCTTAAACTGTGCCCGCAAGCTATAGTCATCCATGGCACACATGGGCGGTATTCGGAGGCTTCGCGAGAGGTTACCCAGATCATCCATGATATGGTGCCGTTATACCAAAAATCATCGGTAGATGAGTTTTATATCGACCTAAGTGGCATGGAGCGTTTCCACGACCCGTTCAAACTTGCCTGCGAATTGCGGCAGAAAGTTATCCGGGAAACAGGGCTGCCTATTTCTTTCGGCATGGCATCGGGCAAAACGGTTGCTAAAATGGCAACCAACCAGGCAAAACCTAACGGCCAGCTTTGGATCCAACACGGGCAGGAGAAAGCTTTTTTAGCGCCGCTAAATATAAGTAAGATCCCCGGACTTGGTGAAAGCACCGCGCAAAAGCTTTATCAATATGGCATCGAAAAAATTGGCGACCTGCAGCGGGTAAACCTGAAATTCCTGGAAGCGGTTTTTGGCAAAATGGGATTGTATATTTACAACAAAGCGAATGGGATTGATGATAGCGAGATTATCCCGCATGGCGACCGTAAGTCAATTTCAACAGAAACCACTTTCCACAACGATGTGAACGATAAGCGCACCCTTGAAAATGTGTTGGTAAGCATGACGGAAGAATTGGCGGGAAAGCTACGCCGCGAAAACAAGGTATCGTCCTGCCTTGCTATCAAGATCCGTTACGCCAACTTTGAAACGCATACCCAGCAAACCAAAATAGCCCTCACCGCTGCAGAACATATCCTAATCCCCGGCATAAAAAATTTGCTTAACAAAGCATGGAACCAGCACCGGCCTATCCGGCTGATTGGTGTGAAGCTAAGCAACCTTTGCCCCGGCAGTTACCAGATAAACCTTTTTGAGGATAACGAAGAACGCATTAAACTTTACCAGGCGATGGATGATATCAATTTCCGTTTTGGCGATAAAACCATTTGCCGTGCCGCGGGTATGGAGATAGGAGCACGGACTTTTAACCCGTTTTTGAAGGGATAGAATTAACGTGCGGATGATTTATACACAATCTGCACATTTGCATATATTCTCATCTGCACACCTACAGAGCCTTCTTCATCAAAATATCCGTTTGCTCATCATCACCAAGCATAAATTGGTGGCTGCCAAAGTGTTCAAAGCCCTTACTTTTATAGAATTTAATGGCCCGGGTATTGTGTTCCCATACACCAAGCCATACGTATTTGAGGTTCTTTTCAACGGCTGTTTCCATAGCAAACGCTATCAGTTGCTGTCCTATTTGTTTCCCCTGAAATTCATCTAAAACATAGATCCGCTCCACTTCAACAGCTTCGGCGTCTTGCAGTTCTGTTTGGGCACTATTGTAATTTAGTTTGATGTATCCGCCAGGGGTGCCATTCACTAAAGCAAAGTAAAATTGCGAATCAGGGTTGTTAAGTTCCTTTTCAAATTGGGGTAGGGTAAAAGCTTTTGAAGCGTACGCTTCCATGGCTGCCGGGCTGTTGGTGGGCAAAAAGGCATCAAAGAAGGTTTTACGACTTAGCGCCAATAGTGTAGCAGCATCGGCAAGGCCAACTGCTTTTATCTCTAAAATATGGGGCATATGTTTAATCGAACTGGTCTTGTAAACGAACAAGCCTGTCAATCATAAGGTTTAGCTTTTCTTCCTCGTTTTTAAACATCCTGGGTTTTAAATAGAATGTAGTAAACAATAACCATACAATGATTGAACCGTATGTAACACCCTTAAATGTAGCCGAGGCATTCTGCAATACCTCCACAAAGTAAAGAGCAAGGCCGCCGCTTATCAGTAATGTGTAGATATAATAGAACCAGCCTATAACTTTACTGCGATTACGCTGGTACTCTTTTAGGCTATGCAGGTATTCGGTAGGGTTAACGGTAGCGTCGCGCTTACTCAAGATAAGGTAATGCCTTACAATAAGCGCCAGGTACATAAGCATCGTAATTAACACTATCATGATGCCAATAGTGGTAAGCCACGAATTGAACGCGCCAAACAGTGTGATGATAAAAGCAAAGGCAATTATCACTATCATGGCCACAATACTCCAATATATACGGTTTGTTAAACCGCGCACGCCGCTTTTAACTTGCTTAAGCACTTCATCTACAGATAAATGCTCCTTTTTTGGCTGCGCTTGCCAAACCGTCATTAAATGATCAAAGTCTTTCATGCTGATTGTATAACTCTGTCAATTTTTGTTTAATGCGATAGATCTTCACCCTCAAATTCCCTTCTGATATACCCGAAACATCCGCTATTTCGGGGTACGGCACTTCATCAAGCACCAATGTTATAATAATTCTTTCCGACTCCTCCAATTTGGAGATACATTTATACAACAAAGCAACCTGCTCGTTCTTTTCCGAAAAAACCTCTGGCTTATTTTCGGCAATGGCGGGGGTCAGCTCGTCTTTTGCTTGTCGTTTTTCTGATCGTAGGTAGGTTAGGCAGGTGTTTACCGCTATGCGATAGATCCAGGTAGAAATAAGCGCCTGGTTACGAAATTTGTGCAGGTTTTGCCAAACTTTTAAAAAGGTTTCCTGCAGCAGGTCGTTCGCAGCATCGTCATCGCCGGTATAACCATAGCACAAATGGTAAATTTTCTTCGAATTGGCTTCGTATATTTTCCGGAAAGCGTCTTCTCTGTCTGCCACCTGGTTCAGTTAGTTTTTTAGTTGGACAAAGTAACACCATTAATGTTACAACAGGTAACTTTTTTTATTTAACCAAGGCAATTTTTCACCGGCGTCATCTAAAAATTTATTATAGTCCTGGCTGTAATCAAATTGCAGGTCCTCGTGCAATTTGCTGATGGAGGTTTTCACCTTTTCTATCTGTCTTGTTAATATCAGCCGGATTGGTTTGTATGATGTTTGGCGAACTACATATTGTAGGTAATTCTGACAAAAGTTCAGCAACAGTTCAATCTCCGCAGGCTTAGAGCCTATAAATTTGGTGTACTTGGTAAGCATTTTTAAGATCTTGCGCAGGCCTTTGGCTGTAAAGTAACTTTGGGCAGGCAACTGGCTAAACATAAATCCGGCCTCGGCCTTTATACTCTCTATAAAATCGTGTTCGTTATGGGCTTCAAAAAGGAGGTAGGCAAGCAGTTCCTTATTTTCTTTTTTGTAACGTACCAATCGCAGGCATAATTCGGTCAGCTGCTCTTGCGGCAGGTGTTGGATCTCTTTCTTTATTTGCTGCAAGCCATAGGTAGTGATACTCATTGATATTAAAGTTTTAAATTTTGTAGTTTTACGCCACCAAACAAGCACATGCAGAAAAGCAAATTAACCCTGTACATCTTTGTAGCCCTGGTATTAGGCGTAATCGCCGGATACATTTATAATGCTACCGTTATAAACAATATTAATACCAAGATAAGTGCCGCCGAGGTAAATATAAAAACAATAGACGAGCAATTGGTGGCGGCTAAAGATACTACAACTGCCGTTTACAAAAGCTTAAAGGTTGACCGCGCCGCCCAGATAACGCTGCGCAAAGCGGCCGACACCAGCCGCGAAGATAAGCTTGTTGGCTTTACCATACTAAGCGATATTTTCCTTCGCCTGATAAAAATGATCGTAGCCCCGCTCGTGTTTACCACCCTTGTAGTTGGTGTTGCTAAGGTGGGCGATATAAGCGCCGTTGGCCGTATTGGTGGTAAAACGCTGCTATGGTTTTTGAGCGCTACGCTGGTATCATTGGCTTTGGGAATGTTATTGGTAAATTTTTTTAAACCAGGCCAGGCTATGCATTTGCCTTTGCCGGACAGCCATTTGGCCACAGGGATACAAAAAACTGCGCTTTCACTTCGCGATTTTATAGGCCACGTGTTCCCGAAGAGTTTTGTGGAGGCGATGGCTAACAACGAGATCCTGCAGATCGTGATCTTCTCGTTATTTTTTGGTGTAGGTACTGCCGCCATCGGCGAAAAAGGCGAGGTAGTTATCAAAGCGATGGACGCTATTGCGCATGTTATATTAAAGATAACCGGCTATGTAATGCAACTGGCACCTTTGGCGGTATTTGGCGCCATTACCGCTATTATCGCGAAGCAAGGCTTAGGCATTTTATCTACCTACGCAATATTTATAGGCGAGTTTTACTTCTCGCTATTGATACTGTGGCTGGTAATTATCCTTGCAGGGTCTGTAGTATTACAGGGCAGGGCATTTAGCCTGGTAGGCCGCATTAAAGATGCCATGCTTATCGCTTTCAGCACCTCAACAAGTGAGGCGGCCTATCCAAAAGTATTGCTGGAACTAGAGCGCTTTGGCTGTAACAACAAAATAGTAAGCTTTGTATTACCGTTGGGTTACTCGTTTAACCTGGATGGCTCTATGATGTACATGACCTTCGCGTCGTTATTCCTGGCGCAGTCTTATAATATCCACTTATCCTTTGAGCAGCAATTATCCATGTTGCTTATCCTAATGCTTACCAGTAAAGGTATTGCCGGTGTGCCGCGTGCATCGCTGGTAGTTATTGCCGGTACTATCTCCATGTTTAACATCCCGGAGGCAGGCCTTGCGCTATTAATAGGTATCGACCCGCTGCTTGATATGGGCCGCTCTGCAACCAACGTGTTAGGTAACGCAATGGCGACCGCAGTAGTAAGCAAATGGGAAGGGGAGCTGAGTGGCGGAAATGAAATATCGAAAGTCGAATAATGAATTTTAAATATCGAAGTTTATTAATAATTCACTAACTCAATAAATCACTAATTATATATAATGGTAACCCGTTCTAAAAAAATATTCCTCATCGCAAGCATCGTTGTTCCTTTTCTTTTATACTGTTTCTACTATTACGGTATGATGATCAAGAACGCGCCTTATAAATTTTCTGAATTTCAATCGTTACGGTTTGAGTATGGTTATGGGGATACGCTTAACAACACTTATGATTCTAAAACCGGCGAATACCAATTCACAAACAGGCGCGATTCGTTAGTGAAGATAAACTTGAAACTTAGCAAAGATGAACTGCTATACCTGCACCGTAAAGCTGCCGACCTGGGTTTTTGGGATTTCCCGGCAAACGAACTTAACCCAGATGTTAAAGGCCACGTGCCCAGGTTTGTAATGCAGTTTAACTACCAGCGAAAAACAAAAAAGGTAATGTACGATGCATCTTATAACGGCGATGATAAATTAAAAGATGCCAACGAAAGGCTTATCAAAGAGATTCAAAAGATATTATCCGAAGCAGAAGCAAGCCAAAGAAATAGTAAATAGGGCTTTGCATCTTAAAATATTAATCCATATATTTGCACCTCAAAATTTAAAACAATAATTAATCAACAATGTACGCAATAGTAAGTATAGCCGGGCAACAGTTTAAAGTTGTGAAAGACCAGCAGATCTTTGTACACCGTTTACAAGGGGATGAAGGCGCTAATATTGAATTTGACAATGTGTTGTTAGCAGAAAATGAAGGTAGCTTCAAATTAGGTTCTGATTTGAAAAGCGCTAAAGTATCAGCTAAGATCGTGTCTCATTTAAAGGGTGATAAAGTAATTATCTTCAAAAAGAAACGCAGAAAAGGTTACCAGAAGAAAAATGGTCACCGTCAGCAATTTACCAAGATCGAGATCACCGGTATAACATTATAATTAAATTTTAACCGACTCGATCACAGGGTCACAAAAGAAATTAAGAAATGGCACACAAAAAAGGGGCCGGTAGTTCAAGAAACGGCCGCGAATCACATAGCAAGCGTTTAGGTATCAAAATTTTCGGTGGTCAGCCAGCAATTGCAGGTAACATCATTGTTCGCCAACGCGGTACCAAACATAACCCGGGCCTTAACGTAGGTATCGGTAAAGACCATACTTTATTTGCATTAATTGCAGGTAACGTAGTATTCAAAAAGAAAGCAGATAACCGTTCATACGTTTCTGTTGTTCCTTTTGAAGTAGCACCAGTTGCAGAAGATGCAGCACCGGCACCAGCCGTTAAAGCTGAGCCAAAAGCAACTAAAGAAGCAGCACCTGTTGCAGTGGCAGACGTAGCTGAAGAAGCTCCTAAAGCTAAGAAAGCAGCAGCTCCAAAAGTAAAAAAAGACGCAGCACCTGATGCTGAAGAAGCATCTGCAGAATAATTTATAGCAGAAACTCACACAATATAAAAAGCCCTTATCAATTTTGATAAGGGCTTTTTTGTGGGTAAACATTTAGCTTCGTCGTTGCGAGTGTATGGATTCCGATATTTTAATAGACGACCTGCATGACAAACCTGTAACTTATTCTAATATAACCTTCTTCAAATACCAGCCATCGTTATCTATAACCGGGGTGGTTTTGCTTTCAACTGTAATTCCTTTTGGTGTAAGCGTCATGCGTTTGGTGCCCGCATCTGTGGTAACATCAACAGGAAGTTCGGTGCCGATGTTAAGCAGGCTAATTAGGTATTTGTTCCTTGGCCTTGCTTTTACGCTTACCTCGAGCTTGTTGGTAGTGCGCAGGTAAAAATCAAACAGTGGCTTTAGCGATTTGCCATAAACCGCGCTAAAATACTGCTCGGCATCATCGGTAACATTTTGATGGTCGTAGGTGAACCTTGGGTCGGTTGCAAAACCTTTAAGCGCCGGGAAGAAAAGGCTATCGCCCATTACGTAATGCAGCGTATGCATAAAGTATGCGCCCTTTACATAAATATCATTGTTGTATGCCGAAGCTTCGTCAATATCCTTACCCAAAACAATAGGCTGCTTGTTTGCAATGCCAAAAGCAGATTGCTTAAAATGGTTTATGTATGCTTGTTTACCTTCCAGGTCAAGATAGGGCAGGGCATCAGCATAAGTATCTATCCCTTCGTGGATCCAGTAGTCGGCCCAATCGCGGGCGGTAACTTTGTTACCCCACCATTCATGCCCAAACTCATGAAACATTAGCCAATCGAAATCCTGCCCGCCAACTTTGGTGTACCTGAATTTGTTGCCATAAGCGATCATGCTCTGATGCTCCATACCCAGATGAGGGGTTTCTACGATGCCCAGTTTTTCTTTAGCCCAGGGGAACTCTCCAAAATACCTTTCTTTTGATTGCGCGGCTTTTATAGCCATATTAACCAATGACGGCCCCTTAGCCACATGATATTTTAATACGTAAAACTGCACAGGCACTATATTGCCTGCAACAGATTTATAACTGCCTTTTACAACGGTGTAATCGCCGGCATTAAATACAATACTGTAGTTATTGATGCTGTATTTGGTTTGCCAGTGATAAGTAGCCGTAGTGCCATTCTTACTCACACCTTTTAACAAGCCGGGGCCTGCAACAACCAGACCCTTAGGAACGGTTATCAGCACATCTGCTCCTTCATTTGGTTCGTCGCTGGGATGGTCTTTACAGGGGAAGAAGATCTTGCCGCCGGTACCCTCGGCAGTTACAGCCAGCCATTTGTGGCCGGTAGAATCTTGTGTCCAGGTAAAGCCATCGTCCCACGGTGGGTTTTTGGCGATGCGGGGTTGGCCTGCATAGATTACTTTTATACTGGCTTTCCCGGCAGCTAATTGCTTACTCAGGTTAATGGTGATCAGGTCGGACTGATGTGTAAATGCTTCCGCTTTACCGTTGACGGTGATGGCACTCACGTGTAAGGCGTCCATCAAGTCTAACAGCAACACCTTGGTAGGCTGCGCCATGATAACGTCTACAACGGTTGAACCATCAACAGATTTGGTTTCGAAATTGCAGTTAAGCGCGATGGTGTAATGCCGCACATCCATTATAGCCTGCTCGGGTTTAAGTTTGCCGCCGGAGGTTTGGGCAGATGCGCCAAAGGCTAAAGCAAGCAGGCACAACGCAGCAGAAATAGTTCTTGTAGTTTTTTTCATCAGACAAGGAATGATTGAATGCTAAAGATAAACATGTGTATCTATTTGCTGATGGTATGAAATGTAAAATTTATACTTACAGTACTATTCTGTTGCAAACAACATACAGCTAATAGGGAGCATATACCGGCATCTAACCACTTTGCCATTTTGCATAGCAGGTTCCCATTTTGGTGATGCCTTAATAATCCGAACGACTTGTCTTTCCAAAGAAGTGTTTTTGGGTTTTATTATATTGAAATTAGATAGGGAACCGTTTTTTTCCACTATAAAAGAAACTGCTATTCTTGTCTGTACTTCTTCGTCTTTTGTTACACTTTTATAAATCTTATTGCTGAAAATATACTTACTCAATGCCGCATCACCGCCGGGGAATACTGGCGGTTGCTCAACAACAGAGAAAACAGTAGTATCAGAAGAAGTGATTTTTTCTGATACTTGCGCATTGGTTGAAAAAGTTGCGAAAAGCAATAAGTAAAAGATTATCTTTTTCATCTTTTAATATTCTCTCACCAACAACCCATCTGCAAAATCGCGGAGGTATTGTTTGTTTTCTTCGGGTAGGTTTATCTTGTCTAAGGCCGTAAAAGCTTTTTCAGCGTAGGCTTGCATTTCGGTTTCGGCATGTTGGCGAATGTTAACGCTGTTGTAGATCCCGGTAACGGCAGCCACTTTTTCGGCAGCATTAAAAGTGGTGAATGTTATCCAGCGAGCCAGTTCTTCGGCATCGGTACCTTTAACCAGTTCAAGGGCTTTAATAAGCAGGTAGGTTTTTTTGTTGGAAATAATATCCCCGCCAACCTGTTTTCCAAATTTTTCGGGGTTACCGTACACATCCAAAATATCATCCTGTAACTGGAACGCAATACCCAGGTATTCGCCGAACTTGCAAAGCAGGTCGGCATCTTTTATATCTGCCTCGCCAATAAGCGCGCCTATCTTTAAAGCACCACCAAGCACCACAGCCGTTTTAAGGCGAATCATATTGATATATTCTTCGATGCTGATATTGTTACTGGTCTCGAAAGTCATATCCAGCTGCTGGCCTTCGCAAACGCCTATAGCGGTATCGTTAAAAATATTGAGAACCGTGCGCAGGATATTATCACGCACCTGCATCATCAATTTATAACCCTCTACCAGCATCACGTCGCCTGATAGGATAGCCACGTTGTTGTTCCACTTTTCGTGCACGGTGGTCTTACCTCGGCGTTTGGGGGCGTTATCCATAATATCATCATGCATCAGCGTGAAGTTGTGAAACACCTCTATAGCCAAAGCAGGGGGCAGGGCAGCTTCCACATCGCCACCAAACAGATCGCAGGCCATAAGCAGCAGGGCGGGGCGCATACGTTTGCCACCCAGTGCCAGTATGTACTTTATAGGTTCATATAATTCCGCCGGGTACTCCGGGTATTTTAGTTCGGCTACCGAGCTTGCAATCAGCGACTGCAGGTCTTCAAGTTTTCTCATTTGTTTGAGTGTGTAAACTGCGGGATAAGAGGAGCGAAGAACGGATTAAAACGCACCCCGCACTTATAACCCGCACCAATCACATATTAATTATTTACTAAACTAAAGTCTATCTGTTTTTTGGTAAGATCTACGTTCTTCACGCGTATCTGCACCTCGTCGCCAAGCTGGTAGGTTTTCTTTTTACGCTGACCGATGATGGCGTAGTTCTTTTCATCCAACGTGTAAAAATCATCGCTAATGTCGCGCAGGCGAATCATGCCCTCACACTTGTTCTGCACTATCTCTACATACATACCCCATTCGGTAACGCCCGAGATAATCCCGGTGAACAAATTGCCCACCTGGTCTTTCAGGTACTCGGCCTGTTTGTATTTAACAGATGAACGCTCGGCATCAGCAGCCTTTTTCTCCATTTGCGAACTGTGCTTGCAAAGCTCCTCGTAATGGTCTGCGTTAACACTTTGGCCGCCGGCAAGGTAATGCTGTAACAGGCGGTGCACCATTACATCCGGGTACCTACGGATAGGCGAGGTAAAGTGCGTATAGTGGTCAAAAGCCAAACCGTAATGGCTGCTGCTTTTGGTGGTATATATTGCCTTAGCCATAGAACGGATAGCCAGCTGGGTAAGTACATTTTGCTCTTTTTTGCCTTCCACATCCTCCATTAAAAAGTTTAGGGAACGGGCGGTTTCCTTATCAGATTTAGTGTTGATCTTATAACCGAACCTTGCTGCAAACTGCGCGAAATTGGCAAGTGCATCGGGCTTTGGCGTATCGTGCACACGGTAAACAAAAGTGTATTTATGCTTGCCTTTACCCATTTTGCTTACATGCTCGGCAACCTTTCGGTTCGCTAAAAGCATAAAGTCTTCAATCAGTTTATGGGCATCCTTGCGCTCTTTTACATAAACACCGATAGGTTTACCGGTTTCATCCAGCTTAAATTTAACCTCTGTGGTTTCAAAGCTGATGGCTCCTGCTTTAAACTTGCGTTCGCGCAGTTTGTAGGCAAGGGCGTTCAGTTTTTCTATTTCTTCAACGTAATCACCGGTTTTTGTCTCTATAACGTCTTGTACTTCTTCGTAGGTAAAGCGCCTGTCTGAATGGATAACGGTTTTGCCATACCATTCTGCTTGGATATTGGCGTCTTCGTCCAGTTCAAACACAGCGGCAAAGCAAAGCTTATCCTCATGCGGGCGAAGGGAGCACAGCCCGTTCGATAACCTTTCCGGCAGCATCGGGATAACCCTGTCTACCAGGTAAACGGATGTCCCGCGCTCGTAAGCTTCCTTGTCCAGAGCCGAATCGGGGATGATGTAATGCGATACATCGGCAATGTGCACACCAACTTCGTAATTGCCATTATCCAGTTTTTTGAATGATAAGGCATCATCAAAATCCTTGGCATCAAATGGGTCGATGGTGAACGTTAGCACATCGCGGAAATCCCGGCGTTTGGCAACCTCTTCGGCGCTTATCTCGCTTGGGATCTCTTCGGCATCGCGTTCAACCTCGGCAGGGAAAGATAGGGGAAACCCGTACTCGGCCAGGATGGCGTTCATCTCCGTATCGTTCTCGCCCTGTTCGCCCAAAATATGTTTGATGCGGCCTATCGGATTTTTAGCGCCGGCAGGCCAGTCGGTAATTTCGGCTACAGCTTTAATCCCGTTCTTTGCCCCGTTCAAATCGCTGATGGGTATAAAGATATCGTGCATCATTTTACGATCATCGGGAATGAAGAACGCGAAACGTTCAGATAATTTTACCACACCGGTAAACTCCATTTTATGGCGCTGCAATATCTCTATCACTTCGCCTTCCTGGCGTTTGCCGCGGCTTTTAGCATACACATAAACTTTAACACGGTCGCCGTTTAGGGCGTTGCGCAATTTACGTGGGGCTACAAAAATATCGGTTTCACTGGGGTCGTCGGTAACGATGAATGCCGAACCGTCATTGGTTAGGTCAACCTTGCCTTCAACAAAGGTCTTTAGCTCCAGCAGTTGAAATTTGCCGGGTAATATTTCTTTCATTACGCCTTTAAAGGCTTCGTTCTTCAATACATCCAGGATAACGCCGCGGGCATCAGGGTCGCGTACGTTTAGCTTGGCAGAAACTTGTTTATGGTTTAGCGGCGTATTGCCGTTTTGTTCAAATATATCCAGCACCATCTGCGTGAGCACCTGGTCTATGGTAGCGTTATTTTTATTCTTTTTTGACATTTATTATTGTTTGTTGCTAAGGTACGAAATGCTTAGGCTTTGTAGGGCAACGATTGCGAAACATTTACCACCAGCGTAAGCAGAATGTAAAAAACAGCGGATTTGTTGCGCTTTATAGCTAACCCGACTGATTTATGATAGTTTTACCACATGAAAACTTTAGGGCTTATTGGCGGCACCAGCTGGGTATCAACTATCGATTATTACCGTTTTATCAATCAGGGCGTGAATGATAAACTGGGTGGTGTAAACGCCGCTCAATTGCTGTTGCACTCGTTCAACTATGCCGATATAGCTAAAAATCACGCGGAAGACAGATGGGACAGAACCACCCAAATGATCACAGATGCCGGGATAGGTTTAAAAAATGCCGGGGCCGAGGGCATTATCCTTTGTGCAAATACGCTGCATTTGGTGGCTGATGAAGTAGAGCAAAGCATTGGCCTGCCCATAATTAACATCGCGACAGCAACCGCTAAGGTTATTAATGCACATGACTTAACAAAGGTTGCTTTGTTAGGTACAAAGTTTACCATGGAGCGGACTTTTTTTACCGATAAACTTACTGCCGCGGGCATAGAACCATTGCTACCCAACCAAACCGACCGCGACTTTATTCACCAAACCCTGATGGAAGAATTGGGCAAAGGTATTTTACTGCCCGAAACCAAAACCCGTTACCTGCAAATAATTGACGGACTGGTACAACAGGGCGCGCAAGGCATCATCCTTGGCTGTACCGAAATCCCCTTACTGATAAAACCCGAAGATACCGATGTGATCCAATTTGACACCACGCAGATCCACTCCGCAGCGGCGGTTGAGTTTGCTTTGGGGTAGGGTACACTGTCGCTTTTTTTCAAATATTTCTTAAACTCCAAAAATTGCATACTTTTAGTGTGCAATGGAAGAAAAAAATAACGACAGAACCATCCGGGCTTGGGCTATGTTTGATTGGGCAAACTCGGCTTACAACCTGGTGATCACCACAACCGTTTTCCCGGCTTACTACATTGCTATCACCGCAAACGCCGCAAACGGCAACCGAGTAAATTTTTTTGGTTTTAGCGTTGTTAACACGGCTTTGCAGGACTACGCCCTTGCGGCTGCCTACCTCGTGATGGTATTCTTGCTCCCTATCCTCAGTTCCATTGCAGATTATCGCGGTAACAAAAAAATGTTCATGCAATTTTTCACAGCAATTGGCTCGCTTGCTTGCTGTAGCTTATTTTTTGTGGACGAGCATAACATCGAGTGGGGTATTGTGGCCTTTGCCATAGCTGCCATTGGCTATGCGGGTGGCTTCGTATTCTACAATTCATACCTGCCCCAGATAGCCACGCTTGATATGCAAGATAAAGTAAGCGCCAAAGGGTTTACCTATGGCTATATCGGCAGCGTTTTGCTCCAGCTTATTTGCTTTGTATTCATTTTAATGCCCGATACCTTTGGCCTTACAAAAGGCTCGGCCTCGCGCTTATCATTTCTGTTGGTAGGTATCTGGTGGATAGGTTTTGCCTTGATCCCTTTCTATATTTTGCCAAAAGGCAGCCCGAACGGCAAATCGCAGCACCAAAATATTATTAAGGGCGGGTTTGTAGAATTGGGCAACGTTTGGGTTAAAATAAAGGGCATGCCGCTGTTAAAAAGGTTTTTGCCGTCTTTCTTTTTCTATTCGATGGGTGTGCAAACCATTATGCTGGTAGCTACCAGTTTTGCCGCTAAAGAATTGGGCATGCCAACCGAAGACCTGATCAAAATTATTCTTATCATCCAAATTGTTGCCATTGCAGGGGCTACGCTAATGTCGCGCCTATCTAATAAATACGGCAACGTACGGGTACTGATATTTGTGGTGTTCCTTTGGATAGGCATTTGTATCGCCGCGTACTTTACAAGAACTGCCGCGCATTTTTACATTGTAGCCGTATTTGTAGGGTTGGTAATGGGCGGGATCCAGTCGCTTTCGCGCTCTACTTATTCTAAATATTTACCGCAGGATATCCCGGATACAGCCTCATTTTTTAGCTTTTATGACGTTACCGAAAAGCTGGCCATTGTAGGCGGTTTAGTCAGTTTTGGCTTTATTGAGGAGTGGACTGGTAATATGCGTAACTCAACCCTTGCATTGGGCATATTTTTTGCTATAGGTTTGTTCCTGCTGTTTTCTTTGCTGGGTGCGGAGAATAAGATCAAGAAAAATGCTGAATTTAGCGGCCGTTAATATTTACCCGTACAGATGACAATTGAGTTATTTATCCCGTGTTTTATAGATCAGTTGTACCCAGCCACCGCTTTTAATACCGTTAAGGTGCTCGAAAAGGCAGGCTGTACCGTTAACTATAACCCCGAACAAACCTGTTGCGGACAACCCGCTTTCAACGCCGGTTTTTGGGACGATGCCAAGGCCGTAGGCAGCAAATTCCTGAATGATTTTCATGAGGATAGTATCATCGTTTCGCCATCGGCATCGTGTACCGGTATGGTGCGCAACTATTACAACGATCTGTTCACCAACACGGCAATGCACAATAAATGCCGCAATATCCAAAGCAATATTTACGAGCTGAGCGATTTTTTGGTGAACATCCTAAACGTTGATTACTTTGGCGCCGAACTGGAAGGCCGCGCCGTTTACCACGATAGCTGTGCGGGCTTGCGCGAATGCAAAATAAAGGACGAGCCGCGCCAATTGCTTTCCAAGGTATTAGGCCTGGAACTTGTAGACCTGAAGGATAACGAAACCTGTTGCGGGTTCGGCGGCACCTTTGCCGTTAAGTTTGATGGCATTGCCACCGCCATGGCCCAGCAAAAAGTAGACAACGCCCTTGCCGCCGGCGCAGAATACATCATTTCTACCGATGCATCCTGCCTGCTGCACCTACAAAGCTATATCGATAAAAATAACCTTCCTATTAAAACCATCCATCTTGCCGATGTGCTTGCGCATGGATGGGGGAATGTGTAAGAGGGATTTTCACCGCGTGTGATTTAAATGACCGTGGATTTACCTACAACTCGTAACTCACGCCCTTCTCCGGTATCGTAACCTTGTACCCGTCCACCTCCAATGCATCGGCCATGGCTTGCATGCTGGTGGCCTCGCCATGTACCAAATAAACACCTTTAAGCTTGTTTGGGGCTTGCGACTTAATGTTGTTCACCAGGTCTTCGTGATCGCCGTGGGCGCTTAGTACGTCGGTTTGCTTGATGGTGGCGTAAACGGATAGGTCGCGGTCTTTAATATGGACGATAGGGTCGCCACGCAACAAGCGGAAACCTAATGTTCCTTTGGCACAATAACCTATAAAAAGGATGGTACAGTAATAATTTTGAATGTTATAAAAAAGGTGATCCTGGATTCGGCCACCTTCCAGCATGCCTGCCGAAGAGATGATGATACAAGGCTCGTAATAATTAGACACCTGGCGGCTATCCTTCAGGGTTTCTACATAGGTGAGGTGCTCAAACTCGAACTCGTCGCCTTGTTTGTTGTAAAACTCCTGCGCTTCGGCATTTACCAGGTTATGGTGTTTGCGGTAAAGGCTGGTAGCACGGGTAGCCATTGGGCTATCCACAAAAACCTTAACAGGAGGGAGCAAACCCGCGTTGAAGATCTTGTTGAGCGCGAAAACCAAAGATTGTGTACGGCCAATGCTGAATGCGGGAATAATTAACCGGCCTTGCTCAACCACGCAAACTTTCTCAATGGTTTCTATCAGCGTTTCCTGTACCGATTTGCCCTTGGTGTGCATCCTGCCACCGTAGGTAGATTCGGATACGATATAATCCACAGGTGGCAGCGGGTCGGGGTCGTTTAGCACCGGGTAATTCTTGCGGCCAATATCGCCGGTAAAGGCGATTGATTTTTCTTCGCCGTTATCATTTATTTTAAGCACCGCAGCAGCAGCACCAAGCAGGTGGCCGGCGGGTATAAAGGTCAGTTCGATATCGCCGGTAATGCGGAACGGTTTGTTATACCCAATGGTTACAAAGCGTTCAACCGTATCCATTACGTGTTTTTGCAGGTAGAGAGGCTGAGGGCCGGCGCTGCTATGTTTATGCTTGCGGCCACGACTGCGGCCTTTTTGTGCCTTAGCTAAAAATATGTTTACTGAATCAAATAACAACAGTTCGGTAAGGTCGGCAGTTGGTGGGGTGCAAAGGATCTGGCCGTTAAAGCCTAAGCGCACAAGCGTAGGCAGGTTGCCCGAGTGGTCGATATGCGCATGGGTAAGGATCACTACGTCGATCTCTTCGGGGCGGAAACCAAAATCTTCGTTCACCATTACGTTATGGTCTTTCTCGTAATCCAGCCCGCAATCTACCAGTATTTTATATTGACCTACCTGCAGCAGGTGCATGCTACCCGTAACCTGGCGGGCAGCGCCGTGTATAGTTAGTTTCATTTATATAGTTCGCAGGCCACTAACAGGGGTGTTGGGCCTAATGCAATAATAACGATTAAAAGTTGGTTTTAAAGGCGAAAGCGCGTTCATCTTTTTAAGGTGTCCCACTTTGTGAGACACTACACAAATATTTATTTAAAATTCTAACAATCAGATAATTACAAAAAAGCTGATTTTAAAAATACTTAAATTTAAATTTTAATAAAATACATAAATACCTGTAAGTTAGGAAACTATGTATTTTAAGCAGGGTATCTCACTAATTAAAAAACGGTACACCGTGGGACACCCTGAGACAGCACTAATTTAGCTCTGCGCGGTCTCGAATTGCAACTGGCTTAAATATCGGTACAGGCCTTGTTCATTAGCTATCAGTTCCTGATGGTTACCCGTTTCGATGATGTTGCCTTTCTCCAGCACGATGATCTTATCCGCCTCGCGGATGGTTGATAAGCGGTGGGCGATGATGATAGACGTACGGCCTTTCATCAGCACTTCTAACGCCTCCTGCACCAAACGTTCAGATTCCGAATCGAGCGACGAAGTTGCTTCATCCAGGATCAATATAGCCGGGTTTTTAAGCAAGGCGCGTGCAATAGCGATGCGCTGGCGCTGTCCGCCGGATAGTTTTACGCCGCGCTCGCCAACAAGAGTATCATAACCTTCGGGGAAAGACGTAATAAACTGATCTGCATTGGCTTTTTTGGCTGCCGAAATGATCTCGTCCTTATCCGAACCCAGTTTACCATAGGCAATGTTCTCTAAAATAGTACCCCCAAACAGCAATACATCCTGCGGAACAATAGCTACCTGGTTGCGGATATCGGTCAAGGCATACTCTTCGGCGTCTAAACCGTCAAAATAAATGCTCCCGCTTTGCGGATGGTAAAATTGCAGTATCAGGGCCGCCATGGTAGATTTACCAGAACCGCTTGGCCCAACAATAGCAACCTTTTGGCCCGCGTTGGCGGTAAACGAAATATCTTTTAATACCGTAAGTTCTGAACGGGAAGGGTAGGCGAATACCACATTATTAAACGCCAGGTTACCACTTATTTTTTGTTTGATGAGGTTATCTTCGGCATTGATAGACACATCTTCGCCTTTTTCATCAAGGATCTCTAAAACGCGTTCGCTGGCACCAACCGCTTTTTGCAGATTGGCGTAAAGTTCTGGGAAGCTACCCATAGCAGCACCCACAAAAATAGAGTATAAGATAAAGGTGGTTAAGCTACCAACCGAAAGCTCGTGCTGGTGAACCAATATCGACCCATACCATATCACACCTACTATAGAACCAAACAAACAGAACACGATAAATGATGCGAATATCCCACGGAACACCGCGCCCTTTACAGCTATCTTCACCACTTCGCGCAGGTTTTTGTTATAACGGCCCGCTTCAAACGCCTCGTTCACAAAAGCCTTTACATTGGCAATACCTTGCAGGGTTTCTTCAATTATGGTGTTAGATTCCGCCAATTTATCTTGTGCCTGCCTTGACAGGTTACGGATAAATTTGCCAAAGAATACGGCTACCACAACTAACACGGGCAGCATCAGCAATAAAGCTAACGTCAGTTTAAATGATACGATGGTTAGTAAGGTAATGCCGCCAACCAATAATACCAACTGCCTTATCATTTCGGCAAAGGTGGTGGTCATGGTATCCTGTATCTGCGACAGATCGGCAGAGATTCGGCTATTCAGTTCACCAACCCTGCGGTTAGCGAAGAAGTTCATGGGAAGGGTTATCAGCTTAAAGTAGGTATCGCGGCGGATATCAGCAAGCGCTTTCTCTGCAACCTGCACAAACCAAACCACCCTAAAGAACGATACAAAGGCCTGTACAAATAAAATAGAGAATGCCAGCAAGCCAATAGCGTTGATGGTGGGCGGTAAAAAAGCATATTTCTGTTTGCCCTGCGCGGCATCGATCAAAGCACCCAATAATGACGGGAACGCAAGGCCGGTTAAACTCGACATAAATAAGAAGAACATCCCGGCGATGAATTTGCCCCGGTATGGTTTTATGTAAGAGATAAGTTTGCTGATGCGCCTAACGCTCTCCAGGTTTAATTTTGCTTTTGGTAATTCTGCTTCTGCCTTGCTGCCACTGTTCAATCTGCCTCGTGCCATTTATATTTTTTGGGTTATCAACCTGCAAAACTAATGGTTTAAAGTTTGTATTTAACGCCCGTTTGTAAAATTGACGTTAGGATGAGTGGAAATCGATCCGCTTAATAGTAAATTAAAATTAGCTTATGTAAGTTACATGCTATAAATGTCAATAACCATTATGCACATCAAGTCACTTCCAAAATCAGTCGGTAATTTTTTAATGATCGGGATGCTCACCATTTGCTTTAACTTACTACTTTCTCAATTCACGACAGTTCCGGATTTTTTAAGGGGCGCGCTGACAGGAGTAGGTATTGGAATGGAGATAATTGCGTTGATCAGGCTGGTGATTTTCAGGCAAAAAGTGCGTGGTATTATTGAAAATCAATAATTACGCTATCGCCAAGATTTAGGCCTAACAGGCCGCTGGCGTTGCCTTTGTTAATGGCAATCTCCAGGTGGTCGCTGATACCGAAGAGGCAAAGCTTTTCGCCTTCGGGTACTTCATTATAGTGCCAGCTAAGATGATTAATAGTTTCGTTACGTTTAAAGTAGAGCACAAAACGGCGGCCTTGCTGCACGCGGTTAAAAAACTCTTTGGTAACGTTGGTGATCACGTTTTGGAACGAGTCGATATAGATCACCGCGCCCTTGATCAGGTTCTTTTCGATAACGGGTTGCAGGGTCATTTTATTTTCTACGCTGCTTACCGGCAGGCCAATCTCCGCAAGGGTACCGCCGTTTGCTAAATGGCAGGCGGCCTTCACAAAAATATCCGCCAGCGGGAAATGCAGAAACTTAAGGTCCTGCATGATATCTATTTCCACAATCTCATCCGGCTCATCATTAAACATCAACGAAAAGATGCCGTTATCGGCCCCAACAAAGTAGTGCGTTTTGTACCGCACGGCAAGGTAGCGGGTTTGCGTATTGTACACAGTATCAATGCCTATCAGGTGCACGGTATTATCCGGGAAATAGTAAAAACTGTTCTTTAAAATAAAGGCGGCCTGCTGCACATTAAAGGCGGCAACATTGTTAGTAATATCTACAATATTTACTGTTGGGAGCAATTTATAAATACTACCTTTAAGGGCAGCCTGATAAATATCTTTATCGCCCAGGTCAGTAGTTAAAGTTATAATAGCCATTAATTTTGTAAATATTTATTGCTAATCTTGTAGAGTATTAAAGGTGCAAATATTCAATTTTTAATTCATAAAAATTCGTAAACTGTCAAAAATCAATTCCTATTGAACGAGCTAAAGTTAACAATTGAGCAGATTAGCCCCGCCGTATTATGGGGCCCTAACAACGACCATTTCGAGATCATTAAAAAGCAATTCCCTAAGCTTAAAATAGTTGCACGTGGCAGCGATGTAAAAGTTTTGGGTGATGAAAACGAACTAAGCGTTTTCCAGGAGAAGTTTGACCACCTGGTACAGCATGTAGAAAAATTTGAGAGCCTTACCGTTATTGATGTGGAACGCATATTAGGCAGCAAGCCTACGGCCAAACCCGCAGCACCCGGCGAGAGCACACCGGATAAATTTGCAAGCGGCGAAGTATTGGTTTTTGGCCCCAACGGTATCATGGTACGCGCGCGCACGCCAAACCAGCACCGCATGGTAGAGAGCCTTGCAAAAAACGACATCCTTTTTGCCATTGGCCCTGCCGGTACAGGTAAAACTTACACCGCGGTAGCGCTTGCAGTAAGGGCGCTAAAAAACAAAGAGATAAAGCGCATCATCCTTACCCGCCCGGCTGTTGAGGCAGGGGAGAACCTGGGCTTTTTACCGGGCGACCTGAAGGAAAAGATCGACCCATACTTACGCCCTTTATATGATGCGCTGGATGATATGATCCCGGCTGAAAAGCTGAAACTTTACCTGGAGAACCGCACCATCGAGATAGCGCCGCTGGCATTTATGCGTGGCCGTACGCTCGATAATTGCTTTGTAATTTTGGATGAGGCACAAAACGCTACAGATATGCAGCTAAAGATGTTCCTGACCCGTATGGGGCCATCAGCCAAATTCATCGTAACAGGTGACGTTACGCAGATAGACTTACCAAAAAAACAGCAATCGGGCTTATACACCGCCCTGCGCATATTAACCGATATAAGCGGTATCGAAATTGTTTACCTGAGCGGGGAAGATGTTGTACGCCACAAACTGGTGAAACGCATATTGGAAGCTTACGGAGATATACAGTAAAGTATTTATTTAGTATCAAGTAATTAGTATCAAGTATCAAGATGTTTTAGGTACTTGATACTTGATACTCACTATTGAAACATGGACGCAATAAAAGAAACACATTTTAATTTTGAGGGACAAACCAATTATTACAAAGGTAAGGTCCGCGATGTTTATACGATAGGTGATAAATGCTTGGTTATGGTGGTTACCGACCGCATTTCCGCGTTCGACGTGGTACTTCCCGAGGCTATCCCTTACAAGGGGCAAGTACTAAACCAAATAGCCGCCAAGTTTTTACAGGCTACATCAGATATTGTCCCTAACTGGGTTATCAACGTACCCGATCCATCTGTTACCATAGGCCGCATCTGCGAGCCCTTTAAGGTAGAAATGGTGATCCGCGGATACCTTGCAGGCCATGCCGCCCGTGAGTATGCTGCCGGCCGTAAACAGGTTTGTGGCGTTGCCCTTGCCGATGGTTTAAAAGAGAACGACAAGTTGCCCGAGCCCATCATTACCCCAACTACTAAAGCAGCTGTTGGGCACGACGAAGATATCTCCCGCGGGGAGATCCTGAAACAGGGAATTGTAAGTGAGGCGGATTATGTGCAATTAGAAAATTATACCCGCCAGCTATTTCAGCGTGGTACAGAGATCGCCGCGAAGCAAGGGCTGATACTGGTTGATACCAAGTACGAGTTTGGTAAGGTAGGCGATACTATTTACCTGATAGATGAGATCCATACGCCCGATTCATCAAGGTACTTTTACAGCGATGGCTACGCCGACAGGCAGGCAAGCGGCGAGGCGCAAAAACAACTTTCTAAAGAGTTTGTAAGGAAATGGCTTATCGAAAATGGTTTCCAGGGGAAAGATGGACAACAAGTGCCGGAGATGACCGAAGAAATTGTTAGTTCGATATCTGAACGGTATATTGAACTTTATGAGCAAATTACAGGAGAAGGCTTTGTAAAGCCCGAACTTGCCGATGTATTAAAACGGGTAGAAAACGCGATTAATAGAGCATTAGTCTCTATTTAAGTTTTTCAATTACAAAGAAAATAATTATATCTTAGCTTTTTAATTACGACAAAATGAAATTTCACGTTGACAAGCACGAGAAGTATATTCTAATTAAGCTTAACGAAACAAAATTAAACTCTTTGATCACCCCTCAGTTAAAATCTGAACTGATATTGATCAACACCGAAGGCCAAAGGAACATCATCCTTGATCTTTCGCAGGTTAAATTTGCAGATTCGTCTGGCTTAAGCAGTTTATTGGTGGGGCATCGCTTATGTAAAAACGCAACCGGTTCATTTATACTTTGCGGATTGAACGACGCGGTTTCACGCCTGATCACCATCTCCCAATTGGATAACGTTCTTTCTATTGTACCTACCTGCGAAGAAGGTATCGACCTTATTTTTATGGAAGAAATTGAGAAAGAACTGAAAAGAGAAATTAGATAATAACCCGCGCCCCCGGTATGAAATTTGAAGTTACTATACTGGGCAGTAGCTCTGCAACCCCCATTTTTAACCGGAACCCAACAGCGCAGGTACTCAACATAAACGAAAAGCTTTATTTGGTTGATTGCGCCGAGGGTACCCAGCAGCAAATGCTGCGTTTTGATGTTAAAGCCAGCCGAATAGATTATATTTTTATCAGTCACCTGCATGGCGACCATTATCTTGGTTTGGTGGGCCTGCTCTCATCTATGCACCTTAACGGGCGCAAAAAAGAAATTAAATTATTTTGCCCAGAGCCATTAAAAGAGATCATAGACCTTCAACTAAAATATTCTGAAACCAAACTTCATTTTCCTCTTGAGTATGTGTTTACCGATGCTACACAAAAAGGTACTATTTTAGAGAACCAGGATATTTTCGTAGAAACCATTCCGCTCGATCACCGGATCCCCTGCACAGGCTTTCTGTTCCGCCAAAAGAAACGTTTGCGCAAACTTATCAAGGAAAAGATAGAGGACCTGGATATCCCGGTATCTGAATACAGTTCGCTTAAAAAAGGCAATGATTTTACAGCGGCAGATGGCACTGTTTACAAAAACGAAACGCTTACCACCGCCCCGCAGGAACCAAGATCATACGCCTACGTATCTGATACCCTTTACGTAGAAAAATACTTGCAGCAGATAAACTCGGCAACGTTGCTTTACCACGAGGCTACCTTTTTACATGACATGGTAGACAGGGCAAACCAAACCCACCACACAACTGCGTTACAGGCAGGGGAGGTGGCGCTACGGGTAAATGCCGAAAAACTCATCATTGGCCATTTCTCGGCCCGCTATAAAACGCTTAATGAGTTGCTGGACGAAGCGCAAAGCGTTTTCCCAAACACAGAATTGGCTGTTGAGGGGAAGACATTTGTTATAAGCGAATAGAGATTGGGGGCTAGAGAGTAGTTTTCTCCGCCTAATCGCTGCTATCATTGCTAAGCGACGGCTTGCAGTAATTACCGAAATGTTCAACACAAAAAAGAGGTTAAGAATTCCTTCCTAACCTCTGATCTTTATTAACTTACAAACTTAATTTCCCTTTTTACCGAATACCGAGAAGTTTACGTAACGGCTTGGGTGTGCCTTAATATCAATAAACAGGTTGTTAAGGTTGCCCGATGCCGTGTTTAAGTTATCGTACATCTTAGTATCATTCATTAATAAACCTAACGAACCCTGGCCGCTGTTAATCTTGCCAACGGTGGTCTGCAATTCGCCCATGGCTTTATTTGCGTTTTCCAGCGTACCCTTAATGTTTGAATTGGCCAGATCGGTGCTGAACTTTTCAAAGTTGGCAGAAATGCCGTTAAGGTTACCTGTACTGACTTTTAAATTACTTGATGCAGCATCGGCATTAGCCATAATACTGTTGATATGGCTGCTTTGCGCGCCTACAATAGCATCTATCTTTTTAGTAGTACCCTCTAAAGTTTGCAATGAGTTTGCTATGCTGGCAAAACTCCTGTCCACATTTTTTTGGAAATTAGGATTCATGATCTTGTTGATAGAGCCCAGGGCAGAATCTACCTTGGTTATCAAAACCTCGGCCTTTTTCTGAATAGGTTGCAAGCTTTCTGCAAGGCTGCCTTGAATATCAGCACGCAACGTATCCTGGGTTTCGGCATATTTCATGCTGTTACCCAGTTCAAATACAATGGCCTTGCCACCCAAAAGGTCGGTACTTTCTAATTTAGCAAGGGTATTATCGGGGATGTTATATTGTTTATCAACTTTAAATTCAACCGTGGTGCGGCCATCACCGCCTAATTGCATTTTAGATACGCGGCCTATTTGGAAACCGTTCACCAATATAGGTTTAGAAACGGTTAAGCCTTCTACACTGCGGTAGATGGCATAAAATTTATTAGACGATGAGAAAACATCATTTCCGCGGAGAAAGCTGTAGCCCAATATTAATACGGTGATGGCAACAGCTGTAAGCGCCCCAATTTTTGTTTCGTTTGATATTTTCATAGAGGTATATCGAAGTATTTAATTTTCTGTGTTTAGTTTATTGTAACTTGTTCCATTTGTGTTTTGTACTTGCTAATTGCCCTTACTATCGAGTTAACTATCTCTTTTTGACCTTCTTCTGAGTTTAAATATTCCTCTTCTTCGGTGTTATTTATATAGCCGGTTTCAACCAATACAGACGGCATTGCGCTGTGGCAAAGCACATAAAGGCCCTGTTCACGCAGCCCCTCGCTTCGTCTGTTGTCTGTCCCAACAATCTCATCGTTAATTAAGTTTGCAATTTTTATACTTTGTTTACGAAATTTACGCATGTATGCGTCTGTGAGTATCACTACTATGGGGTCGTTAGGGTCTAAAGCGCCGCCGTCTATGCCAGACTCATCCTCCACCTGGTTGTTTTTAATGGCGTCTTGTTCCTCGCGCGATCGGTGCAAACCATATACCAGCATCAACACCCCTTTACCCGAACGATCTGCCACGCGTACCGACTTGTAAACCGCCTTGCCGCGCCTGGTGCTAACACGATCACGAACCACCCTGTCTGACAGTGAATTACAGTGGATAGAAATAAACAAATTACCCTTGTTTTGATTGGCAATTTCGGCACGCTTTTCAAACGATACATCCTCTTCAGTTGTGCGGGTTAAAACACCTTTCACACCCGGCAAATCTTTTTCAATTGCTTTCTGCAATTTTAATGCAATGGCAAGCGTTACATTCCTTTCGTTAGAAAAAGCGCCACCTGCACCAGGCGAATAATGACCCGGTGGGGCATTAGTTGGCTTAACGCCATGGCCTGCATCAATGATAACCGTTCTAAGTTTAAAACTGTTTACAACGGTGTCTTTTTCTACGAGATCTTTTGAGGTGAATGAAAATAATGAGAAGCAAATTAATAAAGCAGCAACGCTACAAATCGTTCTTTTCAACCTGTTCAATATTTTATTTTTCATTAGCTTTGAACGCTGTTAACTGTACCTGCAAAAATACTATTCATAATCAATTTTGAAATTAGTTAAGCCTTTTTTTACAATTTTACTAATATTAATGGGTAGCATAGCAGCGTCCGCAAATGCGGATTTCCGCTACGCAGCTGTCCAAGATACAATTATAAAACCCGAAATCGTAAACGGCCGCCAAATCATCCAGCCGAAAAGCACCATTAAAGCCGACAATACCAAAACAAAGGGCCGTAATTTCACCGCCCCCAAAACAGCTTCGGTAAATACCAAGCGGGATACCACGCCAAGTGCCGGGGGACTAAAATCTATTGTAAAAGCTACAGCCGAAGATTCATCCTTTGTTGATAACGATCACAAGATCAAATATCTGTATGGCCGGGCACGGGTTACTTACGAGGATTTTGAGCTTGATGCCGACTACATACGTGTTGACGAAAACAAGCACCAGATATTTGCCCGCGGTTCTATCGATTCAAAAACCAGGCGATATATTGGCAGGCCACTTTCCAAATCGGGCACCGAAAAACCTGTGGCATCCGATTCGTTATTATTTGACTATAAATCCAAAAAAGGAAAGATCTGGAACCCCGCGTCTGAGCAGGAGGGGAACTTTATATCGGGCGGGCAGGCAAAACGCCTTAACGAAACCGAGGTGGCATACCGTAACGTAATATTCAGCACCTGCGATCTGCCTTACCCCGAAACACACTTTGGCATCGTAATTACAAAGGGTATCGGCCAAAAAAACCGCATTATATCCGGCCCGGCATATTTAGAGATAGCAGGTGTGCCATTGCCTTTGGGCATCCCGTTCGGGTTTTTCCCCAAGCCCGATTCGCGCACATCCGGTTTAATATTACCAACCTTTGGTGAGGACCAAAAACTGGGGTTTTACCTGCGCAATATTGGTTATTACCTTGCCCTTAGCGATTATATCGACCTGACCACAATGGCTACCTTGTACTCAAAAGGATCCTACGAGATAAACACAAATGCCCGCTATCTTAAAAAATACAAATACGGCGGTAGTTTAACATTAAGCTACGGTTCGCACAATTACGGCCTTTCCGGTGATCCTGCCATAAAAGATTTTAACATTGCGTGGACCCACTCGCAAGACCCTAACGCTAACCCCGGTACTACCTTTAGTGCATCGGTTAACGCGGGTACATCAAGCTTTTACCGTAACAGCCCTGGCCAAAACAACTATAACTTAACCCAGTTAACGCAAAATAACTTACGTTCGAGTATCTCGTATGGTAAAACTTGGGCAGGCACGCCCTTTAATTTAAACGTGAGTTTAGGCCACAGCCAGGACCTTACCGCCAAAACCGTAACGCTGGAGTTGCCAACATTTAGCTTTAACATGGCTACGCTTAGTCCGTTTGATTCTAAAGACCGTGTGGGTGAGCAAAAATGGTATCAACGCATAACCGTTGGCTACAGCTTGGTAGGTACTAACAAACTAAACGCGGTACCCGAAGCGGAGCTGTTTAAAGCCAATACCTTTACGAAACGCCTTCAAAATGGTTTGCAACACAATATCCCCGTAGCATTTAACGCTACGTTTCTCAAATATTTCCAGTTTAATACCGGTATCAACTACACCGAACGCTGGTATTTGCAGAGTATCCGCCGCAGGTTTGACAGGGGTACTACCGCAGGGCAGGTATTGCCCGTTACCGATACCGTACAAGGTTTTACCCGTAACTACCAGTATAGCTTAAATGCAGGTGTTTCAACAAAACTTTATGGTACCCTACCATTTAAAAAAGGGAATTTAATAGCCATAAGGCATGTAACCACACCGTCTATCAGCTTTAACTACCAGCCGGATTTTGGTGACCCAAGCTATGGTTACTATCGTACGGCCGTAAGTGCTGCCACAGTTCCCTATCCTTATTACGCGCAACGCTATTCTATATATGAGCAATCTGTTTATGGCGGGCCAGGTATTGGTAAACAAGCAGGCATAGGCTTCTCGTTAGATAACACAATAGAAGCTAAGGTTAAGCCTAAAAGCACCGATACATCTGGTGTCGCCCGGAAGATCCCTATCTTACAGGGTTTAACCTTTTCTTCATTTTACAACTTCGCGGCCGATTCATTAAAACTTGCAAACATTAACTTCTCGGGCCACACAGCCATCTTGAACCAGAAGATCAATATCAACTTTAGCGGTTCACTTGACCCATATACCACCCAGGTGCGCGATTCTATTTCTGGCAACCAGGTGCAAAAATATATCCGCAGGGTAAACCGTTACAGCTGGCAAGATGGTAAGTTCCCTTTATTACAAAGCTTCACCTTATCGGCAAGCGGTGCGTTAAACCCGGCTACTTTCAGGCCTAAAACAGTGCAGCCTGTAGGAAATACGCTCGAAACCATGGATCCTAACCAGGCGCAAAGGCTTGCAATGATCAATAGCGACCCGGGTGCCTATATCGATTTTAACATCCCGTGGAACATCTCTATAAACTACAGTTATTCGTACTCTAACCAGGTAATTAACAGCAGTACAAGCAACACCATAATGGTAAGCGGCGATGTAAGCCTTACTCAAAAGTGGAAGATCCAATATAACAGCAGTTATGATATTAAGGCAAGGCAATTGAGCAGCGCCACGTCATTTGCTATCTATCGCGATCTGCATTGCTGGGACTTATCAGTACAGTGGCTGCCATTTGGTTTCTACAAATCATATAACGTAACCCTAAAGGTTAAGGCATCAATATTGCAGGACCTGAAACTGAGTAAACGAAGCGACTACACAAACAATCAGAATTTTAATTAATATGCTTGCAGAGATCATAACCATTGGTGACGAGATATTAATTGGACAGATTGTAGACACCAACTCTGCCTGGATGGCACAGAAACTTAACGGGGAGGGGATACGTGTGAAACAGATCTCGTCAGTATCCGACGATAAGCAGCACATCCTTAAAGCACTTGCAGAAGCTGCCGGGCGTGCAGATATCATCCTGATAACCGGTGGCCTTGGCCCAACAAAAGACGATATCACCAAACATACCATAGCAGAATACTTTGGCGTCGGCTTGGTGCTGAATGACCAGGCTTTACAAAACGTTGAGAACATTTTTAAAAAGTACAACCGCCCGTTGCTTGATGTTAACCGCAAGCAGGCCGAAGTACCCGCGAATTGCGAAATTCTGCTGAATAACAACGGCACAGCGCCGGGGATGTGGTTTAATGTGGACGGGAAGATCTATGTATCGATGCCGGGCGTCCCTTTCGAAATGAAGTATATGATGGAGGAGGAAGTGATCCCTAAACTAAAAAGGACATTTAAACTACCGGTCATCATCCACAAAACCATATTGACTGTAGGCGAGGGCGAATCATTCCTGGCCGAGAAGATAGCAGACATTGAAAACGATTTGCCAGCCAGCATCAAACTGGCCTATTTGCCAAAAATGGGGCAGGTGCGTTTAAGGCTAAGTGCCTATGGCGATGGCGAGCCTTCGCTACAAGATGAATTAGATGAATTTGCAGCGAGGATAGTAGAGCGGGTGGGCATCAATGTGGTTGCACAAGAAGATATCCCGCTTGAAAAAGTTGTCCTGAATTATATGGCCGAACGCGGGCTTACCCTTTCTGTAGCCGAAAGCTGCACGGGTGGTTACGTATCTCATTTAATAACCCAACACGAGGGCTCGTCGCAGGTGTTTTTAGGGGGCGGCATAACTTACTCCAACGACCTGAAAGAAAACCTTTTAGGCGTCAATAATGAAACGCTCTATCAATTTGGCGCCGTTAGCCAGCAGACAGTTACCGAAATGGCCGAGGGTGCATTGCGCCAGTTTAAATCCGATTTTTCGGTTGCGATAACGGGCATTGCAGGGCCTGGCGGAGGCAGCGAAGACAAACCTGTAGGCACCGTATGGATAGCGGCGGCAAAAGCCGGCAAAACTGTGACGAAGAAATACACATTTGGCAACAAGCGAACACAAAACATTGAAAGGAGTGCTGTAGCGGCCTTTTTTATGTTAATTACTTTACTGAAAGAAAATTAGCAGTACCGTTATATATTGTATAATTTTGATCAACGAACTATAGTTTTGCGTATGGCCAAATACCAATTATTACTGCCAAAGATGGGTGAGAGCGTTGCGGAAGCGACGATAATCAAGTGGACTAAAAAACCCGGCGATTATATAGAAGCAGATGAGGCAGTTATGGAAATTGCCACCGATAAAGTAGATTCGGAAGTCCCGTCACCGGTTTCAGGAAAGTTAGTTGAACAGCTTTGTAAAGAGGATGAGGTAGTACAGGTAGGTTCGGTAATTGCCATCATAGAAACTGAAGACGCCGACAGTAGTGACATCCCCCAATCGGCGCCTGAAACTACATCTGCACCTGAGCCTGAAGTTATTCAAACCCCGGAAACTGCACCGCAAGCAATTAGAGAACAAGCATCACATTTTGTAGCGCAATCAGTAGCGGAAGACCCTGCACCCATTGCCGATATACCTGGCATAAGCCAAATTGAACAAAGAGAGTCCGCACCAATTGATAGCGTAAATTATAGCAATCGCTTTTACTCGCCATTGGTAAAAAATATAGCCAACCAGGAAGGTATTGGCAATAACGAGCTTGACCACATACCGGGCACTGGCGCCGAAGGCCGTTTAACAAAAGACGACCTGCTGGAGTATATCCAAAAACGCGGATCTAAAATCCATGCAGCACAACAAACGGATAGTACACCGCTACAACCTGCACCGGCAATGGCTCAATCGCAGCCTGTAGTGCCTGCTTATACCGCGCCGCAAGCACCTGCTGCGTTACCTGAACCCGTACAACCGCCTGCGCCGCCACAGTCAACTGCTGCGCCACAAGCCGCTGCAGCTACTACAGAAGCTCAACCTGCTGCTACATCCGTATCGGGCGGGCAGGAGATCATAGAGATGGACAGGATGCGCAAGCTGATTGCCGAACACATGGTTTATAGCAAGCACACATCGCCGCATGTTACCTCCTTTGTAGAGGCCGATGTAACCGAGCTTGTGTTATGGCGCGAAAAGATCAAGAACTCGTTTGAAAAACGCGAAGGCGAAAAAATAACCTTCACCCCGATATTTATCGAGGCTGTGGTGAGAGCTATAAAAGATTTCCCGATGATTAACGTATCTGTAAGCGGTACGCAGATCATCAAGAAAAAGGATATCAACATCAGTATGGCAACTGCTTTGCCAAGCGGCAACCTGATAGTTCCGGTAATTAAAAAGGCCGATCAGCTTAGCCTTATAGGCATCACCAAAGCGGTAAACGATTTGGCAACACGTGCCCGTAACAACAAGTTACAACCCGATGATGTACGGGACGGTACGTTCACTATAACCAACGTAGGTTCTTTCGGTAATGTGATGGGTACGCCAATTATTAACCAGCCGCAGGTAGCCATATTAGCTGTTGGTGCTATAAAAAAGAAACCGGCTGTAATAGAAACACCAAAAGGCGATGCTATAGCCATCAGGCACATGATGTTCCTTTCGTTATCTTATGACCACCGTGTAGTTGATGGTGCGCTGGGAGGCCAGTTCGTGAGCAAGGTAGCCCATTACCTGGAAAATTGGGACACTAACAGGAGTTTATAGTTACAGGAATATATAGTTAATTTAATTTGTGAGTTCTACAAAAAGCTAAGGCTTCCATAATCGGAAGCCTTTTGCTTTTATTAGTTTGTTACAGTGCTTATCTGCAACGTTTCTTCAGGTTTGTCAAACTGGCGGGTGAGCATTTCATGGATTATCTTTAGCCAGATAAGCAAACATGGGAACGCCATTAATGAATATGGTATAAAATAATGCGATCTTAAATATGCCGGCATCAGATCGGATGAGGAAAAGCCTGTACCTACCAATGCGAATATGAGCAGGAAGCGTTCGTAACCCGTGATTGGTCGGCCTAAGTTAACATACCAGATCCCCACGCCAATAAACGCTATACAATAGGTAGGCGGCTCGGACCCGGTGCTAAATATTACAGTAAATATCAATACTGACGCCAGCAAAAGCAACTGGTACTTAACATCTCGCCAGTATTTTATGCGCAACATAGATGCGCCAAACAAAGCTAAAGCAGGTAGCAGGATAAACATGTTTGATAGTTTCTCGACATGGAAGATCCTGTACACCATCCCCATCACACTCATATTTGCCCTTGGTGATACAAAGTTATCCGCATTTTTAGCAAGCAGATCCGGGTACCAATCGCGATATGTTTTGATAATGTACTCTGGCGATGAAGCCAGCATTGGTAACACAAATAGCACGGCCGACCAAAACACAAGGCTTAAAATAAACTTTGGTTTGTTATCTGAGAAGAAGAAGAACGCAAGGCCCACAACACCATACAGTTTTATCGCGGTACCTAACACGATCATTAACGCAGCCCAAAAATCTTGTTTATTCTTGATGAATATAAAGCTAAAAATCACCAGCGCGGTTATCAACGGGTTTACCTGCACATTCCCCGATGAACCCATCATGCTGTTAATGTTTAGTAACAGTATAACTAACTTTTGTGCGTTATTTAAAGGAAGTTTTTCTACAGCATAGTATAGAATAAATGCGAGAAACATAGCCCAAAGCACAACCCCGATCTGGTTTGGTAAAACCGCGAAAGGCGCTATTATCAGCCCAAACACCGGCCCGTAATGGTTAAGATCGTGGTAAAACTCAGGCTCGGGCCCAAATAGCGTATGCTGGTGAATTAGGTTTAAAAAGTTGTGTTTGTAAATGATATAGTTGTTATGCGTGGTAAGCTTGTTATCGAAATGCGTGATAATGTCTTTTGCAACGGCGAAAAAACTCAAACCAAACCAAAGGATAAGTATAAATTTTTTGTTAAAAAGGATGCTTTTTAGTTTTTGCATACTGGGGTAAAAGGTTTTGCAATGATACGTATTGCCGTTTATATTCAAGGTAGCAAGCGGGCATAAAAAAGGTTGGCGGGATAACCGTCAACCTTATAATTTATGTGCGATATAATTAAGCCTCGGCTTCCTGCAACTTTTCTGCGGCTAACGTAACGCCTGTTAGCTGATCGGCAAATGCAACAAAAGCCTTTGTATCGGCAATGCGCTGCTGGTTATCTATCAGTTTCTGTAAGTTTATTTTACCGATGACGAATTTATAACTACCCGAGTAAAAACGCTCGTGGATATGTTCAAACTCCAGGGCATCAACCAAAGCTTCGTCATCATAACGCAGGTAAATATTTACTTCGACATTGTTAGTGAACTGCAGGTTGGTGGCGCCTTTGGCTTTTTTGTACTCATACTGGTAATCGTAACGAAGGGCCGCTATATCAGAAAGCACCGCCGAACCTGTTGGATGGCCTCCCGCACCTTTTCCAAAAAAGAATTGCTGGTCGGCAAAGGCGGCCTGTACCGTAACGCCATTGTATTCATATTCCACGTTGTATAAAAACTCGGTTTCGTTTACAAATTTTGGCAGAACGAACAGGGTAACGTGTTTATCGTCTAATTCCTTAGCAACCGGCACCAGTTTTATCTTTAATTTCTTTTCGCGTGCATATTGGAGATCATTTGGCGACAAGTTTTGGATGCCAATGTTCAACACATCTTCAGGGTTGATAACCACTCCATAAGCGTGCGCTGCCGCGATGATCAATTTGTATTTGGCATCGTAACCGCCAACATCCATGGTTGGGTCGGTTTCGGCAAAGCCAAGGTTCTGCGCTTGTTTAAGGGCGGTATCGTAATCAAGGTTCTCTAAATAGCCTTTTGATAAAATGTAGTTTGATGATCCGTTAAAGATCCCGCTGATAGAGTGCAGTAATTCGTTATCGTAATATTCCTCCAGGTTACGGATAATTGGGATGCTACCGCAAACCGCGCCTTCGTATAACAACGAAGTGCCATGGATCTGTTGTAGCTCTATCAACTCATCCAAATAGGTAGCTATCATTTTTTTACTGGCCGATACCACGTTTTTACCTGTACTAAGCGCACGGGACACTATCTCGAAAGCGGCTTCGGTATCGTTTATCAGTTCAACAATGGTGTTTATTTCCGGGTTGTTCAGTATTTCGTCCCTATCGGTGGTAAACAATTCATTTGGCAACGAACGTTCTTTGCCCGGGTTTTTGATGGCGATCTTAACGATCTCTATATTCAGGTCTTTTGTTTTGATAATATCGTACAATCCCTGGCCCACTACTCCAAATCCGAAGAGGCCTATATTCAGTTTCTTGCTCATTAAGCTATTTTTTGTAATTCTATAATTTTCCCTTTTACATCTGTTTTAAAAAACGACGTAATAATATTTGTAAGATCTTCTGTTTCTATTAAAAACCCATCGTGCCCGTAAAACGAATCCAGTTCGGCAAAGGCAGATTTTGGGATATGCCTGAACAGGTATTGCTGCTCCTCGATAGGGAACAATACGTCAGATTTTATGCCGATAACCAGCGTGCGTGCCTTTATCAGGCTCAAGGCTTTATCAACACCGTGCCTGCCGCGGCCCACATTGTGCGAATCCATAGCCTTTGACAGGTACCAGTAGCTGTATGCGTTGAACCGGTTCACCAACTTTTGGCCCTGGTAACCCTGATAGGTTGATGCTTTAAAATTATCGGTAACCGTATCGCCATCTTCCTGTTGGGTGATGCCGTAAGTTTTGTAGGTACGGTAGGATAGGAGCGCTATGCTGCGCGCGGCTTTCAGGCCTTTAGCACCACCATCAGGGGCACCGGCATAAAAGGTACGGTCGGCAGTGATGGCTAAACGTTGTGATTCGTTAAAGGCAACACCCCATGGTGAATGGTTGGCGTTTGTAGCTATCAATATCAGGTTTTTGATACGTTCTGGCTCGATGATGCTCCATTCGATAGCTTGTTGGCCGCCTAACGATCCGCCCAATAATGTTTCTACATGGTCGATACCTAAATGATCGGCCAGTAATATATGTGCTTTTACGATATCCCTGATGGTAAACTCCGGGAACGCGAGGTAATAAGGCAAGCCGGTTGCAGGATTAGTGCTTAATGGATTATCAGTACCGTAAGGCGAACCTAAAACATTTGCGCAAACAATAAAATGCTCATCAGGGTTAAAGTGGTCTTCGGGGCCGAAAAAGCCTTTCCACCAGTCAAAAACGTCGGAATTTGCAGTGAGGGCATGGCATACCCACACTACATTATCCCGGTTTTTATTGAGGCTCCCGTACGTATTAAAGCCAATTGTAAGTCCTTGCAGTTTCTGGCCGGATTCCAGTTCAAACTTTCCGGTATAGGTAAAACTTTGTGTGCTCATTTGTTACTCTTCGTTATTTGGGGGACGGCCGGCTAAAACAACCGCCCCCTCATAACATCACTTAAAAACTAAAAAAACTAAAATCGTTATACTAATTCAAGCTGCTTTATTTTGGCAAACGCCTGTGCAAAATCAGCTTTAATGTCATCTATATGTTCAATACCAACAGCAACGCGTAACTGGCCCGGCAAAACCCCGGCAGAGATCTGCTCTATATCTGAAAGTTGCTGGTGCGTGGTAGCCGCCGGCTGTATAATTAATGTTTTGGCATCGCCCACGTTTGCTAAGTGGCTAACCAATTGCAGGTTATCGATGAGGTTATTGGCAAGTTCCTTATCGCCCTTAATTTTAAAGGACAACACAGCACCGAAACCATTTTTCAAATACTTTTTGGCAAGGGTGTGGGACGCTGATGATTCCAGTCCCGGGTAATTAACAGATTCTACTTGTGGGTGCTGCTCCAGCCATTTGGCAAGTTCAAGGGCGTTATCTACATGGCGTTGTACACGCAGGGATAGGGTTTCTAATCCCTGGATATTCAACCATGAATTAAACGGTGATTGCGACGGCCCAAAATCCCTCAAACCTTCAACCCGGGCACGAATGATAAAGTTGATGTTTCCAAACGGTCCGTTTACACCAAATACGTCATTGAATATTAAACCGTGGTAGCCTTCGCTTGGCTCGGTAAACTGCGGGAACTTGCCGTTGCCCCAATCATAAGTACCGCCATCTACAATAACGCCGCCAATGCTGGTGCCATGCCCGTTGATCCATTTAGTGGTAGATTCTACAACCACATGGGCGCCATGCTGCAAAGGGCGGAACAGGTATCCGCCTGCGGCGAATGTGTTATCAACTATTAACGGCAGATCGTGCTCGTTCGCCAATTTTGCCAGTTGTTCAAAATCGGGGACGCTGAAACCGGGATTACCGATGGTTTCGGTATAAATAGCCTTTGTTCTGCTGTCGATATGTTTTTCGATATTCTCCGCAGTATCGTCCTCTGCAAAACGCACCTCTATACCAAGGCGTTTAAAGGCAACCTTAAACTGGTTATAAGTACCGCCGTACAAGAAAGGGGAGGTAACAAAGTTATCACCTGCCTGTAAAATATTGTTCAAGGCGATAAATTGTGCTGCCTGGCCTGATGCTGTTGCCAAAGCCGCGATGCCACCTTCAAGAGCGGCAATACGCTTCTCGAAAACATCAGTGGTGGGGTTCATTAAACGGGTGTATATATTGCCAAATTCTTTTAGCGCAAACAGGTTTGCACCATGCTCGGCATTTTTAAATACGTATGATGTGGTTTGAAACAATGGTACTGCACGCGCGCCTGTAATAGGGTCAACTTCCTGTCCGGCATGTAGTTGCAGTGTTTCGAATTTTAAGTTAGACATATTCTGTAGATTAAGAGTATTTAAATGAAATGTTAAAGGTTACGACAGGATAGAACTATCCTATTCAGCAGATCACGTATTTTTCAGGAAAACAGAAAAGGGAACGTGTTACCGAATCAACAGCAGCAGCAACACATACAAATACAGCCGTGGAATTGGTTGTATGCTAAACTTTGGGCCAATGGGGCCTGCGATGTGTTTGTTTGTACGTAAGTTAAACTTTTCATGATTAAAAATTTATATCCCCCGGTTAACTATTCTCCGGGACAGGAATTGGCACCTTCTACACCTTGTAGGGTTGCCAGCGGTTCTCTGAGCCTGATCTCTCGCCGCTTCTTTATAAACCAAAATCCGTGTGAGGGAAAATTGATTGTGGTATCGCTACCAAATAATGTTTCAAATATAGGCTAATCGGATTTTAAAATCCAAATTAAATTTTTAATAAATTATCATTTATATGTAAAACCGTTGTAAAGCATTATAATAATTATGCCATCGCCTGTTCCAGATCGGCAATCAGATCATCAACATGCTCCAGCCCTACAGATACCCTCAACAAATTAAACGGTGTTTTGGTGTCCGGCCCTTCAACTGATGCGCGGTGCTCTATCAAACTCTCTACACCGCCCAAGCTGGTTGCCTGGGTAAAAACCTTGAGCGAATTAACAACCTTTTTGGCCTTTACTTCACCACCTTTTAGAGTGAATGACATCATGGCACCGGGGTAATTCATCTGGGCTTTAACAATTTCATATTGCGGATGAGATGTAAGGCCAGGGTACATCACATCTTCTACCTCCGGATGGTTCACTAAAAAATTAGCCAGCAATTGCGCGTTTTGCACATGGCCCTTAACCCGGTAAGGCAAGGTTTTAATGCTGCGCACCAGGTAGTAACAATCCATAGGAGAGGGCACGGCGCCGCCCATGGTTTGTACATTGCGGATCTTTTCCCACCAGTCGCTTTTTTCGGCAGTAATTAATGCACCGCCCATCAGGTCGCTGTGGCCGCCAAAGTATTTAGTAGACGAATGCATTACCAGATCCGCTCCCAACGCGATAGGGTTTTGGCAAATAGGAGTGGCAAATGTATTATCGCACACTACTTTTATATTGTGTTCGCGCGCTATCGCCACTACCTTTTTTATGTCGGTAATTTTAAGCAACGGGTTAGATGGTGTTTCTATCCAAATAACCCCGGTATTAGGTTTGATATGCGCTTGTAAAACCTCGCTATCATTCACGTCAATAAAATCAAACTCCAGGATCCCGGCAAAAAGTTGTTTAAGTTGGTTACGCAGTCCATGGTACATATCGTCGGGCGCTATAATGTGCGTACCCGGCTCAAGTGATTGAAAAACAGACATGCCCGCCGCGTTGCCCGATGAAAATGCCGCTGCTTCTGCACCGCCTTCTAATTGCGCCAATACAATCTCTAACGAGGTACGGTTTGGGTTGCTTGAACGGCTATACTGGTAGCCTGCTGCAAAGCCTCCATCTTCATCGCGCTCAAAAGTAGTAGCCATAACAATGGGCTGTATAACTGCTTTAGTTGAAGCGTCGGTATGGTTACCGGCGTGTATGGCAATGGTTTCTATTTTCATGACTGGGAATGTATGCCGCCAAATTAACTAAGAATTATTTTATAATTATAGACGCATCTGTAAAAGTGTTGCGAATATTAAGATCGCTCCATCTGTAACCGCACTGTCATAGTTGCATGTTCAAACACTGGTTAAGTTGATACTTCCGTTTTAAACTTGCGGCATTTTGCTACATTTGCCCAAATATTTTTCTAAATGGAAGTATCAGATAATTTCCTGGTTTTGCTGAATAATCCCCGGCTTTTACCGGCACTAAAAGACATTGCTGAGAAGGTACTCCATAACCAGCGCATTACATTTGATGAAGGCGTTCTGCTTTACGAAAAAGCCGAACTGGGCTACCTGGGAGTACTTGCCAACTACATACGCGAACAAAAACACGGTGATAAAACATACTTTAACCGTAATTTCCACATCGAACCCACAAACCTTTGTGTTTATGATTGTAAGTTTTGCTCATACTCGCGCTTGATTAAACAGCGTGCAGACGGATGGGAATACACTATGGACGAGATGCTGGATATCGTAAAAAAATACGACGACCAACCTGTTACGGAGGTGCACATTGTAGGCGGTGTTCTACCGCAGTATGATGTCGCTTTTTATTCGGAGTTGTTTAGCAGGATCAAAGCCCACAGGCCTGATCTGCATGTAAAGGCGTTAACACCGGTTGAGTATCACTATATTTTCAAAAAGGCTAAGATAGATTATGCCACCGGTATGAAGCTGATGAAAGACGCAGGCCTGGAATCTATGCCGGGTGGCGGAGCCGAGATCTTCCATCCCGAAGTGCGCGACCTGATAGCTAAAGATAAATGTACCGGCGACCAATGGCTTGCCATCCATGAAGAATGGCATAAATTGGGCATGCGCTCGAACGCTACGATGCTTTACGGCCATATCGAGCAATACCGCCACAGGGTTGACCATATGGAACAGCTTAGGCAGTTGCAGGATAAAACCGGAGGTTTCCAAACCTTTATCCCGCTAAAGTTCCGTAATCAGGATAACCAGATGAGCAACGTACCTGAATCGACTGTAGTAGAAGATTTGCGCAACTATGCGATAGCAAGGATCTATCTTGATAATTTCGACCATATAAAGGCCTACTGGGCCATGATAAGCCGAACCACCGCGCAGCTATCCCTTAACTTTGGGGTGGATGACATTGACGGCACGCTTGATGACACCACCAAGATCTACGCTATGGCAGGCGCCGAAGAAAAGAAACCGGCCATGAGCACACAAGAGCTGGTTGAACTGATAAAAAACGCCGGCCGTTACCCCATAGAGCGAGATACGCTATATAATGTGGTGACCGATTACAACGATTATCAGTTTGCAGAAACGGAGAAACCGCGCTATTACAAGCTGCCGGTTATAAATTAGTTTATTGGTTCACTTGTTCATTAGTTACTAGTGGACAATGTGCCTATGAACAAATGAACTATTGAACAAATGAACCAAATAGAAAAGACACTATATATAGTACGCCACGGGCAAACCGATCTTAATAAGCAAGGTATTGTACAGGGCCGCGGCCGCGATACAAATCTGAATGACGAAGGCCGCCAACAGGCCGACATGTTTTACCGGGCTTATAAAGATGTTCCTTTTGATAAGATCTACATATCCGAATTAAAGCGTACACAGCAAAGCATCCAGCAGTTTATTGACCTTGGCCTGCCTTACGAAAGGCTGGAAGGCCTTGATGAACTTGCCTGGGGCGTACACGAGGGGCAGCCTGCCACACCCGAAACCAAAGCTGCTTTCTTAGACCTGATGCGCAACTGGCTGGACGGCAACCTGGATGTTAAATTTGAAGGTGGCGAAAGCCCTAACGAAGTTAAGGCAAGGCAATTACAGGCGCTGGACATTATCATGAGCCATCCCGAGGAAAAAACGGTATTGATTTGCATGCATGGCCGGGCGTTACGTTTGCTGATGTGTATCTTAACAGAGCAGCCGCTTACGCAAATGGATACCTTCCCTCACCAAAATCTGGTGCTGTACAAAGTAATTTACAATGGCAGTAAGTTTGAAATTGTTGAAGCCAACAACGCCAAGCATTTAAAAAACGCATAGAGAGAACGATAAGTGAATAAGATTAGAATATCTGCCGTTAGCTATACTAACACCAAACCCTTTTTATACGGCCTGCAAGACTCCCCAATTAAAGACAGGATTGAATTGAGCCTGGATATCCCATCGGACTGTGCACAAAAACTGATAGATGATAAGGCCGATATTGGTTTAATACCTGTCGCGGCTACGTTAAGTCTGCCCAAATGGGAGATCATCTCCGATTATTGCATTGGCGCGGTTGGCGCGGTAAACTCCGTATTTATATTTAGCAATTGCGATATAAAGGATGTGAAGCGTGTACAGCTTGACCCCGAATCGCGCAGTTCAAATAATTTGGCTAAGGTACTGATGAAGAACTACTGGATGATAGCGCCCGAACTTATTGTAAGGGCTGATGATTACGCAGTTTCGCAGGATGACCAAACCGCCTTTGTACAAATTGGCGACCGTACTTTCGGCAAAAAAGAGCATTATAAATACGTTTACGACCTTTCAGAAGAGTGGCGAAAGTTTACCGGCCTACCATTCGTGTTTGCCGCCTGGATAGCCAACAAGCCAATCCCCGAAGATTTTATAAAAGAGTTTAACCAGGCGCTTCGCCACGGCCTTGCCCACAGGCACGAGTTATTGCAAACCCTACCGCAACGTGCGGACTTCGACCTGGAAGACTACCTGATGCATAAGCTTGATTTTGATTTGACAGAGGGTAAAAAAAAAGCGCTGTACTTGTTTTTGGATTACATAAAAGCGTTGTAGTTGTAAAAATTAAATTTTTCAAAACCATATTGTTTAAATAACATTCTTATTTACAATATGGATCCACAAAAACTTAACGGACAAATCGCCTTGGTTACCGGGGCGGATAGCGGCATTGGTAAAGCGGTAGCTATTGCTTTGGCGGCTGCTGGTGCAAAGGTTTTGGTAAACCACATCAGTAGCTCTGAAAAAGCTAATGAAGTAGTTGATACCATTGCGCAGGCAGGGGGCGAGGCCTTTGAGTTTCATGCCGATGTAAGTAAGGAAGAAGAAGTACAGGCCATGTTTGCCGCTATCGTCGAAAAATATGGCACTATAGATATTCTGGTTAACAACGCCGGCCTGCAAAAGGATGCCAAATTTGTGGATATGACTTTGGATGATTGGAATACCGTTATTAACATTAACCTTACCGGGCAGTTCCTTTGCTCGCGCGAGGCTGCCAAACTGTTCATCAAGAGGGGAGTGGTAGAAAGCGTTAGTCGCGCGGCTGGCAAGATCATCTGCATGAGCAGCGTACACGAGGTTATACCCTGGGCAGGCCATGTAAATTACGCCGCAAGCAAAGGCGGTATCAGCATGTTTATGAAAAGCCTTGCGCAAGAACTGGCACCGCATAAGATCCGTGTATTGGGCATTGGGCCGGGTGCCATACAAACGCCCATCAACAAAGAAGCCTGGGAAACACCGGAGGCTTTAAATGAGCTTTTAACGCTCATCCCTTACAACCGGATAGGCCAGCCGGAAGATATTGGAAAATTGGCTGTTTTTTTAGCTTCTGATGATGCAGATTACATTACCGGTACAACTATTTTGGCCGATGGCGGCATGACGTTATATCCTGGATTTGCAGATAACGGTTGATAAACCCGCTATAAAAAACATCTTTTGTCATTTAAAAGTCACATAAATAGACCTTCTTTA
This sequence comes from Mucilaginibacter sp. UYNi724, assembly GCF_054057495.1. NCBI lineage: Bacteria > Pseudomonadati > Bacteroidota > Sphingobacteriia > Sphingobacteriales > Sphingobacteriaceae > Mucilaginibacter > Mucilaginibacter sp. UYNi724. The sequence goes on from NZ_JBSRZI010000002.1 coordinate 437,395, forward strand.
CATTAATTTAACTTAGTGTACTTTTTACAATAAGTATATCGTATTTTATTTTACATATTGTTAAAAGTACACTAAGTAATGGTTCAATTTTTTAAATTTCAATCAAAAACACGTATTAATTATAAAATATTCATAAAAATTAGCAATAATTATGAATATTATCAATAAGGATGTACATTTGTTATATAATTTAAAACAAACGATCATGAAAAAATTATTTATATCTACCGCTATCGCAGCATTGTTCACAGTAAATGTTTTTGCTGCTAACACAATTTCAAAATCAGAAAGTGATGCTGATGCAGTATCATATGCAGTTTCTTCAAAATTCAACAGCGATTTTGTTAGAGCTGAAAATGTAACCTGGAAAGTTAATTCAAAATTCCAGAAAGCGACCTTCACTATCGACGGCGTAAAAAAATCAGCTTTCTACAACCTTCGTGGTGAGTTGATAGGCATTACGGAGAATGTACAGTTCAAAGAATTGCCTGCAAAAGCTAAAAAAGAAATTGCCGCTAAATACGAAGGTTACTTCGCAAACGAAGTTATCAAATTAGATAACGGCGATAACGGTTTCGATTCTACCGTGTATTTTGTTGACTTGAAAAACGACAAAGAAGAAGTTTTAGTAAGGGTTACACCATCTGCCGGTGTTTACTTCTTTCAGCAAGTAAAATAATCCGATCCTACATATATCGTAATGAAAGTCATTGGTTTACGCCAATGGCTTTTTTGTTTTTAATTTTATTTTAACTTAATATAAATTTATTTGGTTATTATTAATTTTATATATTTGATACAGATAGTTGTACATTCCATATTGATTATTAAACCATTTTTATACTCAGTTGAATTACCTACTGATCTTAAACACACAATTATTAATACAATTATTTTATTATTATGAAAACTGGAAAAGTAAAATGGTTTAACACACAAAAAGGTTACGGGTTTATTATTACTGATGATGGCAAGGACTTATTTGTACACTTTAAAGATGTACAAGGCGGTGTAAACGCCATTAAAGACAACGACAATGTCGAGTATGAAGAAGAAGAAGGACGTAAAGGCTTACAGGCCGTAAACGTAAAAAAAGTTTAATTAGCTACTTTTAAAATATATGGCCCCTGTTAAAAAACAGGGGCTTTTTTTATGCGATTTAATTTATTTTTTGCCCGCATTTTATACCTTAGCCAAACCAATAATTACAACCCTGATTTATGACCGACACTGCTTCAGCAAAAGTTTCGCGGAATGTTATATTCCTGGTACTTGTAGCCTCCCTGGGCTATTTCGTTGACATATATGACCTTTTAGTTTTCTCCATAGTGCGTAAAGCCAGCCTGCATGACATTGGCGTAGCCGATGCCGATATACTATCTAAAGGGCAATTCATCATCAATGTGCAGATGTTTGGGTTGCTGCTGGGAGGTTTGCTTTGGGGAATAATCGGCGATAAGCTTGGCCGTATCAAGGTTTTATTTGGGTCGATATTGCTTTATTCCATAGCCAATTTCGCAAACGCATTCGTAACAGACGTTAACACCTACGCATTGATCCGCTTCATTGCAGGTATTGGCCTTGCCGGCGAGCTTGGCGCGGGCATCACCCTGGTAACAGAAACCTTAAGTAAGGAGAAACGCGGCTATGGCACCATGATCGTGGCTGTGATAGGCTTATTTGGCGCTGCCGCCGCTTATGAAGCGGCTAAGTTTGGCTGGCAACATGCTTACATGATAGGCGGCGGTTTAGGTATCATATTATTGCTTATGCGTGTTGGCACGTTTGAATCGGGCATGTTTAACAAGGTAAAACAAAGCGGGGTATCTAAAGGCAATTTTTTAATGCTGTTCACAAGCGCGGAGCGCTTTAAAAAATATTTGTACTGCATACTCATTGGCGCGCCGCTTTGGTATGTGGTGGGGGTGCTGGTTACGCTATCGCCCGAGTTTGGTAAGGCATTGGGCTCGGCAGTACCGCTTAGCGCTGGCGAGGGAGTACTTTACACCTATATCGGGATCTCGATAGGCGATATTTTTGCAGGCTTATTGGCCCAGGTCACCAAATCGCGCAAACTTACCATGGCGGTGTTTCTTACACTATCAGTAGTAAGCTCATTTATTTACTTGGGCTCAAAAGGTATTACGCATGATAAATTTGTTTGGATCTGTTTCTTTATGGGTTGCACCGTTGGTTACTGGGCAACCTTCGTAACTATAGCTGCCGAGCAATTCGGTACAAACATCCGCTCCACAGTTACTACTACTGTACCAAACTTTGTGCGCGGCTCATTGATTCCCATCAACATGGCGTTTAATGCCTTTGTAGTGCACTACGGCATGGTTACAAGCGGTTATATCATGATGGTGATACTTACCCTCATCTCGTTATTCTCGCTCAGCCAGCTTAAAGAAACCTTTGGTAAGGACCTAAATTATATTGAAGAGGAAGCTGGGGTTAGTTAAATTTAATTAATGATTTAGCGAGTTAGTGAATTAGTGATTGGAAATTGATAAACGCATTCAATAGTTTGTTTAGTTTTGCAATGTATTAATCACTAATTCACTATCCCGATAGCTATCGGTACACTCATTCGCTAATTAATGATTACAAAAGAACAAATAGCTGCCGATTACAAAGAGATACAGGACGAGATTTGCGCCGCGCTTGAGGCTACCGACGGCCTTGCCAAATTTGAAGAAGAACTTTGGGAACGAGAAGGAGGGGGCGGTGGCCGGACCCGTGTTATCCAAAACGGCAACATATTTGAAAAAGGCGGCGTTAACTTCTCTGCGGTGTACGGCCAGTTACCAGATACTGTAAAAAAAGCGTTAAATGTAGTGCAGGATGATTTTTTTGCCACCGGCATCTCTATCGTTATTCATCCCAACCACCCGTGGGTACCTATCATCCACATGAACATCAGGTACTTCGAGATGCCATCGTCATTTAACAACAGCACCCCGCCGGTGCGCTGGTTTGGGGGTGGGATAGACCTTACACCGCATTACGTGGTTGAGGATGATGCACGTTTTTTTCATCAGCAGTTAAAAGACATTTGCGACCAGTTTAACGCTGATTTTTACGAGCGCTTTAAAACCTGGGCCGATAACTACTTTTACATCAAACACCGCGACGAGACCCGCGGCATTGGAGGCATTTTTTACGACCGGTTAACTGCTACCGATGATATCACCTGGGAAACCGTTTTCGAGTTCAGCAAGGCGTTGGGCCGCTCTTTCATCCCAACCTATACCGAGTTGGTTAACCGCAGCAGGGATAAGGAATTTACGCCCGACCATCAGCAATGGCAATACCAGCGCCGCAGCCGCTACACCGAGTTTAACCTGGTTTACGACGCAGGTACCAAATTTGGGCTTGAAACCAATGGCCGTATCGAATCGATCTTGATGAGCCTGCCCCCAACAGCCAAGTGGGTTTACAACTATCAGGCACAGCCGGGCAGTGATGAGGAAAATACCTTGTCGTTATTAAAAAAAGGCATTAATTGGGTTTAATTATCATGAAAAAGATCTTTCCCGCTTTTTTATTGGTGATGGCGTTTTGTGCGTTCCGTATGCAAAATACGCTGGAAGGTAAATGGCAATACAGCGGTGGCGTGTACAATGGCAACACCGAGCAGCCATCAAAAGATTACACTTTGCAGCGCAATTACGATGCTACACATTATACCGCCCTATTGCTCGAAACGGGGCAGGAGCCATACAATTACGAGCGGGGCGATTATTCCTTGAAACAGGATACCTGCCGGGAAACCCAAACCTTTAGCGCAGAGCCATCTAAGGTGCTCAATATCCTCATAAAGTACCGCTACCATATCAGTAACGACACCCTGACTTTTAACGGCATTTTACCCAATGGCACCATCGTAAAAGAGTACTGGAAAAAGGTAAAATAAGCCTCTCTTTTCCACATTGTAACGTTCCAATAGTTTTATGCTTTAAAACGTGGAAAACATGCATAAATGTTAGTAAAAAACGCGGCTTTTTGAGTAGATTTTCTTAAATTCGCACGTTGTATAAAAACACTTTTTTTACACGCATTTACTGTTAAGATTTTCCACTAAGAAAAACCAATGGCTGAAGAAACTGAAAACGAGAATTCGCACCAAGAAGACAGAATAATTTCGATAAATATTGATGAAGAGATGCGGGCCGCTTACATTGATTATTCAATGTCGGTTATCGTATCAAGGGCATTGCCCGATGTACGCGATGGTTTAAAACCCGTTCACAGGCGTGTATTGTTCGGCATGCTTGATCTAGGTTTGGCAAATAACAAACCATATAAAAAATCTGCACGTATTGTAGGTGAGGTATTGGGTAAGTATCACCCGCATGGCGATACATCTGTATATGACGCTATGGTACGTATGGCACAGGATTGGAGCCTACGTTACCCATTTGTTGAAGGACAGGGTAACTACGGTTCTATCGATGGCGACCAGCCGGCAGCCATGCGTTATACCGAGGCTAAACTGCAAAAGATAGCCGAAGAAATGCTGGCCGATATCAATAAGGATACTATTGATTTCCAGCTGAACTTTGATGACTCGTTGCAAGAGCCAACCGTATTGCCTGCAAAATTCCCTAACCTTTTGGTTAACGGTGCATCGGGTATAGCCGTGGGTATGGCAACCAACATGGCGCCACACAACTTAACCGAGATCATTAATGCTACTATCGCGCTTATCGACAATCGCCAGATCGATATAGCCGAGCTGATGACCTACGTTAAAGGCCCCGATTTCCCTACAGGGGGTATCATTTATGGTTTTGAAGGCCCGCGCCAGGCATTAGAAACAGGCCGTGGCCGTATTGTAATACGCTCGAGGGCCGAAATTGAAACTTACGGCAGCGACCGCGAACGTATCATTGTTAGCGAGATACCTTACCAGGTAAACAAAGCGCTGATGATAGAGCGTACCGCCGAGCTTGTTAATGATAAAAAAATTGAAGGCATATCTGCCATCCGCGACGAAAGTAACCGCGAGGGTATTCGTGTTGTTTATGAGATAAAACGTGATTCTAACGCGGCAATCGTATTAAACAACCTGTATAAATACACCGCGCTGCAAACATCGTTCAGTGTAAATAACATCGCGCTGGTACATGGCCGCCCCATGTTGCTTAACCTGCGCGACCTAATCCACCACTTTGTTGAGCACAGGCATGAGGTAGTTATCCGCCGTACCAAATATGAATTGGCCGAGGCCGAGAAACGCGCGCATATCTTAGAAGGTTTGCTGATAGCGCTTGACCATATCGAGGAAGTTATCAAACTTATCCGTGCGTCATCAACACCTGATGAAGCCCGCGAAGGTTTAATAACCACGTTTGGCCTGAGCGATATCCAGGCACGCGCTATTTTGGATATGACCTTAAGGCGTTTAACCGGACTGGAACGCGATAAGATCCGCGACGAGTTTGATGCCCTGATGAAAACGATCGATTACTTGAAATCTATCCTTGGCGATGAAGCTTTGCGGATGCAGATCATCAAAGACGAGTTGACAGAGATTCGCGAAAAATACGGTGACGAGCGCAAGACCGAAATGGTACATTCATCAGCAGAAATGCAAACCGAAGACTTTATTGAGGACGAGGATGTAGTTATCACCATCTCTCGCGAAGGTTACATCAAACGTACCTCACTTACCGAATACCGCCGCCAGGGCAGGGGTGGTAAAGGCGCCATCGGCAGCAACAGCCGCGATGCAGACTTTATTGAGCACTTGCTAATAGCAAGTAACCACAACTACATGCTGTTCTTTACCGAAAGCGGGCAATGTTTCTGGTTACGTGTGTTCGAGATTCCTGAAGGTACACGTACCTCAAAAGGCCGTGCTATCCAGAACATCATCAATATCCCTAAAGAAGAGAATATCAAGGCTTACATCAAGCTTAAATCACTTAAGGACAAGGAATACCTGGAAAACAACTTTATTATTATGTGTACCCGTAAAGGTGTTATAAAGAAAACATCTTTAGAAGCATACTCACGCCCCCGTGCTAATGGTATCAATGCCATTAACATTAACGAGGGCGATGCATTGTTAGAAGCAACATTAACAACCGGTAGCAGCGAAATTGTTATGGCGCTACAATCTGGCCGTGCTATCCGCTTTAACGAAAGCACTGTTAGGCCGATGGGCCGTACCGCTACAGGTGTACGTGGTATAAGCCTTGACAGTGAGAAAGACGAAGTTATTGGTATGATCGCTATCGACGATAAAGAAACTACCGTATTGGTTGTATCTGAAAAAGGATATGGTAAACGTACGGATATTGAGGATTATCGTGTTACTAACCGTGGTGGTAAAGGTGTAAAAACCCTTAATATTACTGAAAAAACCGGAAACCTTGTTGCCATAAAAGGTGTTACTGATAAAGAAGATCTGATGATCATCAATAAATCGGGCATCATTATCCGCATGGCTATAGCAGAATTACGAACAATGGGCCGCGCTACACAAGGGGTAAGGTTAATTACCCTGAAAGGTAATGATGCGATTGCATCGGTTGCGAAAGTTGAACACGAAGAAGACGAAGTGTTGGAAGAAGCGATCTTAGCTGAAGCAACTGAAGATAAAGCTATAGCGGATGCAACTGATGCTGATGTACTTTCAGAGACACCGGATGCACCGATTAAACCAGATACTGATATTGACACAGCTGAAGCAGAAGATGAATCTGCCGATGATGACAAAACTGAATAAATAATGCAAAGCCGAAAAATCAGTTTATTGATTTTAGCGTTGTTTACCACATCATTTGCCTTTGGCCAGTCCGAAGCGTTAAAGATTGTGGTAAACAACCTTGCTTTTTATAAGCAAAAGGGTGATCTTAAGTATTTAAGCAACGCCAAAAAATCTGCAGATAGTTTAGTGGTAACCCGTAAGGATTCTGCCGACCTGGAGAAGAATGTTTACCGCATTATTGTAAACTCCAGCATCCTTTACACTGACTCGCTTAACAAGCTAAACCAGCCGGAAACTTTTTTGCCGCAAACATCTGCTTTGCTTGATAAGTTCCAGGAAAAGGGCAAGATCTACAAATATCAGCCCGAACTTGATTATGCGAAACGTTGCCTGGCGAACGTTTATATCCGCAGAGGTTTTGCTTTGTCTAAAAGCGGCGATTTTAAAAATGCTGCAGATGCTTTCCAAAAAGCTAAGAAGTACGCGCCTGCACAAAAACAGATCAATGCCTATATAGCTTATGCCAGCAACAAGCAAGGCAACTTGCAGGATGCTGCCAAATATTATGACAACCTGATAAATACAGATAGCACGAAACTGGAGTATCTTGAAACCGCGTCAACCATTTATAAATCACTCGGCGATACGGCAAAGGCCTTACAAATTGTAAAAAAGGGGAGAAGGCTGTTACCTCAAAACAAACAGTTGTTACAGGACGAGGCTAACATTTATAATAACAAAAGGGATTACAAATCTTTAGAACCGTTAATTATTCCGTTGATAGATAATAACGTTAATAACCCCGAAATAACTTTTGTTGCTGCAAATTGTTACGATAATTTAAACCAATACGACAAAGCGGAGTCTTTATACCTGCGTGCCATTGAATTAAACGGGATTGCTTATGAGCCGGTGTTTAATTTAGGTTTACTTTACTTTAAGAAAAGCGTACTTAAGGCGAATAATGATGATAAAAACATTACAAGTGCTATATTGTGGCTGGAAAAAGCAAACGAAATGGCACCTAAATATAAAAAATGCCTTGAATTATTGCAGTTAGCCTACACAAAAACCGGCAATCAAAACCAGTTGGATAGGGTTAACAATAAATTAGAACAATTAAACTAATACACTATATTATAGCATAGATCAGTTAATGGCTATAATTAACATACCAATTTAAAACAACTGTCGAATGAAAATTAAATTTCTAATGCTTGGCCTATTGAGCCTTGTAACTGCAACAACTTTTGCACAAAAGAATGAAGTTAACAATGCACAAACTGAATACGAAAAATTTGAAGGTTTAAGGCAAGCACAACCTATGTTGGCTATACCAAGCTTAAAAAAAGCTAAAGAATCTATTGATAAAGCAACAACTAATGAAAAATCGGCCGCGATGCCGCAAATGTTTGCTGTAAAGGCTAATATCTATGGCACCCTTGCCGAATTGGACACGGTGGCTACATCATCGTTACCTTTATTCACAACTGCTGCTGAGGCTAACGCCAAAGCAAAAGAATTGGATACCAAAGGCGAAAACAAAAAATTGATTGATAACGCTAACATTATTTTAGCAAGATACCAACTTAACAAAGGGGTAAAAGAGTATGAAAAGGGCAAATACGATTTGGCTTACAAATCTTTTGATTTTTTCCGGGCTGCAATGCCAGAAGATACCAACGCTATACTTTATACTGGCTTAGCTGCATTAAACGCTAAAAACTATCCGGCAGCGATAACCAACTACAGTAAATTGGTCACCACCAAATACTCAAAAGCAGAGGCTGCTTACAGCGACCTTGTAGGTGTTTATTTAGATAATAAAGATACTACCGGTGCTGTGAAGGTTATAGGCGAAGGTTTGGCAAAATATCCAAACAACACAAGCCTTAGACGGACTGAAATTGAAATAAGCCTGCAACAGGGTAAACAAAAAGAGGTACTTGATAAAATTTTAAGTGCACAGGCAAATGATCCTAAAAACAAAAGCCTTTATTACTATGCAGGTTTGGTTTACTCTAATATTGGCGATGCAGCAGGCCAAAAAATAGCGAAAGCATCAGTGGCAGCTAAACCAGCTTTACAAGCTACTAAAGATCAAAATTTTGCCAAAGCAAGCGAAATGTACAAAAAAGCGCTGGAGATTGACCCAAGTTATTTTGAAGCTAATTTAAACATGGGTTATATCATTATATCGCCTGCAATTGATATTTACAACGGTGCAAATAAATTGCCAACAAGCCAACAGAAAGCTTATGATGCAGCGATGGCCAAAGCAAACGCACAGTTTGATCTGGCAAAACCTTATTTGTTTAAAGCAGTTGAATTACAACCTAACTCATACGACGCATTAAACAACCTGCGTACTTATTACCAGGGAAAAAAGGATAGCGCGAACTCTGCCAAAATTACTGCGCAAATTAACGCACTACAGAAAAAATAACTTCGATAGAAGAGGTATAATTAAAGCCTGCAAAATATGCAGGCTTTAATTAATGTTTTTTACTTAACATAATGTTAATTATTGGAATTAATATAATTGAAAGTTAGTAGCTGCAAGCTAAGATTTGAGGGATTTCAACGGTGCGTTTGGGTTATATAAATATAACAAATTCATATCAGTCGTAAATTGTCTGTCATAGGCCATATCAATCTATGATTGTCAGTAATGCAACATCTTTAGCCAGTAATAGTAATACTAATAAAAGTATTTTTTAGACTTGCTTAAATTTAAATCACACTACTATGGACTTACAACTCAAAAATAAAATAGCATTAGTTACAGGTTCAACGGCTGGAATTGGGTACGCCATCGCGAAATCATTGGCAACCGAGGGCGCAACCGTATACATCAATGGCCGCGATCAAGCTAAGGTTGATATGGTAGCTCAGAAATTAATTGCAGAAACAGGTAATCCAAATATTAAAGGCATAGCTGCCGATTTTGGCAATATAGCGCAAATAAATGCTCTGATCGAAGCTTTGCCCGAGGTTGATATCCTGATAAACAACGTTGGCATATTTGAGCCCAAAGAGTTTAAAAACATTACCGACGAAGATTGGATGCGCTTTTTTGAGGTGAATGTCTTAAGCGGCGTGCGTCTATCACGCGCATATTTTGATAAAATGTTGGCCAAAAACTGGGGACGTATCATATTTATTTCCAGCGAATCGGGATTGCAGATACCAGAGGAAATGATTCATTACGGAACATCTAAAACCGCCCAGATAGCCGTTGCCCGCGGCCTGGCCGAACTTACAAAACACACTAATGTTACTGTAAATACCGTTTTGCCAGGCCCAACCATGTCCGAGGGAGTTGGCGATTTTGTAAAAGCGCTTGCCAAAAATCAGGGTAAAACAGGTGACGAGATCGAAACTGAGTTTTTCTCTCACATGCGTGGCACATCCATCATAAAACGTTTCATAGAACCGACGGAAATTGCCAGCATGGTTACCTACATAGCCAGCCCACTTTCATCAGCAACCAATGGCGCTACTTTACGTGCCGATGGTGGCGTTATTAAAACAGCGTTTTAATTTTAAAATATATCTAACAAAAAATCCCGTGCAATTTGCACGGGATTTTTTGTTAGATATAAAGACCCAATTACATTTTCTTGGCGGTATCTTTTACTGCAGTATCTGTTTTAGCAGTATCTGTAGTTGATGCAGGTGCTACGGCAGCTGCAGAATCGGTTTTTGTGCTGTCGCTGCTACCGGTTTTTTTCTCAGAACTGCAACCTGCTGCAATTGAACCTATCATTGTCGCGACTAAGGCGAAACTTAAAACTTGCTTTTTCATAATAGTTGTAATATTAAAGTTGTGTGATTAAAATGTTCGTCATATTATAAACCCTTAAAAATCAACTTTGTTTACTAAAAGTTCCCTTTAAATGTTCAACGGATGCACTAAATGGCATATTTTCAGTGACTTTACATGTCAAAAAAACATTAATATTATTAAGCTAATCCAGTATTTTAAACGATATTTTTCTGATATTTAACGGTGATGGCAGTATCAGAACGCGCTTTAAAATGGATCATGCGCCTCTACCCTCCTTTGTTATTTCAGCGGATCTGGGTTGTTGGTTTCGACAAGGATTTCCGAGGTGTTAGTGTTAAGGTTTACAAGAGTATATTTAACCTAAACTATAATGGCTCAATTTTCGGCGGGACAATTTTTGCCGCGGCCGACCCATTTTACCCGGTTCTGTTCGACAGGATATTAAAAGCGCCGGGTAGCAGGTTTCGTATCTGGTCAAAATCATCGAGGATAGATTTTTTAAAACCGGCCCTCTCCTCTTTATCTTTCCGTATTTTATTGACTGATGTTGATATCGAAATGGCCTTAAAAACGTTAAATACCACCGGTAAGTATGAGAAGGTTTTCCCGGTAATGATATATAACAGCAGCAACGAAGTTTGCGCACAATTAATGAACGAGGTTTATATACGCGACCTTAGTTTTAACCAGACAGTAATCTTGTAATATGCCTGTTTTTATGAATGATGAAGCCTTCATCAAAAAAGGCTACCAGATCTCGATGGATGACTCCCTGTTAGATTTTGAGATGATTTTTAATTATCTTGACTGGCAATCGTATTGGGCTAAAGGTATGCCGCCCGAAAAACTACGCAAAGCGATAGAAAATTCGATGTGCTTTGGGGTTTATAAGGACAGCATCCAAGTTGGTTTTGCCCGTGTGGTTAGCGATAAAGCTACATTTGCTTATCTGTGCGATGTGTTTATTTTGCCGGCCAACCAGGGTGTTGGTTTATCCAAATGGCTTATGCAAAACATTATGGCCCACCCCGATCTGCAGGGGTTGCGCAGATGGTCATTAGCTACTTTGGATGCACATGGTCTATACAAACAATTCGGGTTTACCGAAATCAATAATCCCGAAAGATGGATGCAGATTTTTACGCCATATATTGCAGATTAACAAGGATTTGAAATGAATTTAAAGCGACAGATTTTTGAGGGCGAAGGCGTATCACTTGACTTTAAGAAAACTATAACCAGTTGCGAAAAAATAGCCAAAACTATGGTGTCGTTCGCTAATAACATTGGTGGCAGGTTATTAATAGGCGTGCTGGATGATGGTACTATTAAAGGTGTTAAGGCCGAAGATGAAGAACGTTATATGATAACAAAAGCAGCCCATTTTTTTGCACGGCCTGCCTTAGAGCCTATTTTTGAGGAAGTTTATTTTGATGGCAAACTGGTGCTTATTGTAGATATCCCTCAAAGTTCCGAAAAACCCCACTACTCACTTGCCGAAGATGGCAAATGGTGGGTTTATATTCGTGTTAAAGATAAAAGCGTATTAGCCAGTAAAGTTGTTGTTGAGGTGCTTAAACGTTCTGCCGATGATAAAGGGGTGCTAATAGAATACTCATCTAAAGAAAAAGCCCTTTTAGAACACCTGGATAAAGAAGAACGTATTACTGTTAAAGAGTTTTGCACCTTGCTAAACATTGGCCGCAGGCGTGCGCAACGTGTCCTGGTAGACCTCGTATTATCCGGCGTGCTACGGGTGCACACTACCGAGAAAGAAGAGTTTTACACAGCTTCCTGATTTACGGGGCTATTCGTTACTTTTGCTCCCCGCAAATAAATGAAAGCCCTGTACCAAAAATATCAATTTTACTACCGCGATAGCCTGAAACTGGCTATCCCTATTGTATTGTCGCAAATAGGCCATACATTGGTACATTTTTCGGATACCATCATTATAGGGCAATTTGCGGGTACAATTGCTTTGGCTGCGGTAGCATTATCCATCAGCCTGTTCATCGTACCTTTTGTAATGGCATTAGGTATAAGTTATGGTATTACCCCATTAATTGCCCAACATAACGGGCGTAAAAGTTACAGCGAGTGTGGCAGGTTGCTCAGTAATAGTTTAGTTTTGAACGTAATTACCGGGGTTGTATTGTTCACCATATTTTATGTCGCTGTCGAGTTTTTTATTGGAAAACTCCATCAATCGCCGGATGTTGTGCTGCAGGCTAAACCATTTTTGATTTTGCTGCTTGCATCACTTATGCCGCTGATGGTTTTCAATACTTTTAAGCAATTTGCCGAGGGCTTGGGCTTAACCAGGCAGGCCATGTATATCACCATTGTAGGTAATGTAATAAACATAGTGGTTGGTATAGTTTTAGTTAAAGGTGTGTTTGGCATAACGCCGATGGGCATTAAAGGCGTTGGTTATAGTACATTGATTGACCGTTGCCTGATGGCTGTTGCTATGTGCATCTATGTTTTCAGGTCGCCCAATTTTAAGAAATACCTAACTGATTTTGCTTTCAAGAATATCGATAAACAACGGATCAAACAGCTATTAAAGATAGGTATGCCGGTTGCTATGCAGTCAACCTTTGAGGTAAGCGCGTTTGGCGGGGCATCTATTATTATTGGCACCATTGGATCGGTACCACAGGCGGCGCACCAGATTGCGCTTAACCTGGCGAGTATGACTTACATGATGGCGGCCGGGGTTTCTTCGGCATCGGCCATACGGTCGGGTAATTACTTTGGCTCCGGAAATCATTATAAGTTGCGACTTTCTGCTATATCAAACTATCATATTGTGATCGTATTTATGTGTTGCACAGCCATCATTTTCACGATGCTAAACCAGGTACTACCGTGGATGTACACTTCGGATTTAAGCGTGATACACATTGCACAACAGCTACTCATAGTAGCCGCATTTTTCCAGTTATTTGATGGTACGCAGGTTGTTGGCCTTGGCATATTACGTGGTATGGGTGATGTTAAGGTACCAACCGTGTTAACGTTTCTGTCGTACTGGGTAATAGGTTTGCCGGTAGGCTATCTGTTGGGGATTACACTTGGTATTGGCGTGGTAGGTGTTTGGTTTGGGTTGGTGGCCGGTTTGGCCTCGGCATCATTGATGCTGTTTCTTCGCTTTCAAAAGATCAGCAGAAGTAATAACCTTCTTATTATCGACGATTTAAAAGTATAGATCGTTTGCTACACGATAGGTATTGCAATGCGCCTCCACAATATCTTTTATCTGTGGCGAATACCCGCCGCCCATGCTTACCTGCACCGGGATATTATGTGATTTGCATTGCTCAAACACAAATCGATCACGCTGTTTGCAGGCTTCTTTCGAAAGTGCCAGCTTGCCCAATTTATCCGATTCCAAGATATCCACTCCTGCTAAATAAAAAACGAGATCAGGCTTTTGATTCTCGATAAGGTTAGGCAAAGCGTCATACAAAAGGTTTAAATAAGCCTCATCTCCTATCCCATCGTCCAGCGGTATGTCAAGATCCGACCGCTCCTTCCTGAACGGGAAATTCTTATCGCCATGCATCGAAAATGTGAATACCCGCGGCTCGTTCCCGAAGATCTGCGCGGTGCCATTGCCCTGGTGTACATCTAAATCAATAATTAATATAGACGTGGCTAAATCGCTATTCAACAAATAGTTAGCAGCGATGGCCTGGTCATTCAGCATACAAAAACCCTCGCCCCAATTGCTGCCGGCGTGGTGAGTGCCACCAGCAACGTTAAAGGCCACGCCATATTCGAAAGCATAGCGGCAACCATCGATAGTCCCCTGCGCTATCCGCACCTCACGCTCTACCAATTGCGCGGATAATGGGAAGCCTATCCTCCGTTGCTCTCTTAGTGGTAAGGTAAGGTCTTGGAGTTGATGCCAGTAATCAGCGTCATGCGTTAGCAGAATAGTTTGTTCATCAACAGGTTCTGGCGAGAACAAATTGTCTTGTGTAATTATACCTTCATGCAGCAGTTGTGCAGGTATCAACTCATACTTTAACATCGGGAAACGATGGCCCGCCGGTAATGGGTGCGCATATATCGGGTCGAAAGCTATCTTGAGCATCTGTGCTTAGTCGGCAAATATCTCGCCAACGTGTTTTTCTATGTTCTCGCAGATGCTATCTAACGGTAAATCGTTGGCATCGTAACCAAACGGGTCTTCAATTTCTTCTGCAATCAATTCAATACTGGCAAACACGAACAGGATAAACCCGATGATCGGCATAATAAAATACTTCAGATCAAAAGCCCAGGTAAACGGTAGCGTCATGATATAAGTGAAGATAAACTTCTTGATAAACACACTGTACGAGAACGGGATCGGTGTTTTACGTATGCGCTCGCAGCCGCCACAAACATCTGTAAATGAAGTCATTTCGGCGGTTATGCTCACCAATTGCTCCGGGTTTATTTGCCCTTCTTTATTTAAACGGTAAACGTTTTTTATGATGGCCGATGCGATTTGGTTAGGAACATGTTTTGTACCATCGGTAGCTAATAAGGCTTGGTCGCCCGGCACATATTCATCACGTAAATGCTCCTTAAGAGCACGCGCGTAAAGTGGAATGGCATAGTTGAAGAATGCCGCGTCTTTATCATTTATAAGATGCTTAAGTTTCATAGCTAAATTGCGGCTATTATTTGTAAGGCTACCCCAGATCTTGCGCCCTTCCCACCACCTGTCATAAGCCGAGTTGATGCGGAATGCCAGCAATAAGGAGAATACAAACCCGATAGTTTGATGTACGTAGATCACTTTACGCAGGATGCTGGTCTCCTCCAGTTTCCAAACATCTATCAGCAAAAAGGTAACAACGCCCGCATAGATGCTCACCGAGAGCATCAGCGGAAACAACTCGCGCAGCGTATCGGCCTTATTAAACCTGAATATAAGCGAGAACCATTGCTTTGGATTGTAGTATATCATTTTATATTATTTAACAGCTTGCAGGGCCTTAAACAAGCACTCTGCAGCTTTGTAAACATCAACATAAGAGTTGTAAAGCGGCACCGGACTTACACGGATCACATCGGGCTCGCGCCAGTCACCAATTACGCCGTTATTTGCCAGGTAATTGAAAATCGCCCTGGCATCGCGTTTGCAAATTACCGATAGTTGGCAGCCTCGCTGTGTTTTATCCGTTGGTGTGATGATCTGATAAACATCTTCGCCGTATTTTTTATTTACCTCGCCTATGAGGTACTCCAGGTAACCGGTAAGCGTTTCACTTTTGGCACGCAACACCTTGATACCTCCAACATTTTCAAACAGTTCAAGCGATGCGCGATGCAGGGCCATTAGTATAATTGGACTTGTGCTTACATTCCATCCCTCTGCACCATTCTCTGCCTCAAAGCCGGGGGCCATTAAGAATTGCTTATCCTTTCTACAACCCCACCATCCCGCAAAGCGGTTGAGCGTAGTGTCATCAAAATGTTTTTCGTGCACAAAGATCCCGCTGATACCGCCGGGGCCTGAATTCATGTACTTATATGAGCACCAGCAGGCAAAATCTACATCCCATTCATGGAGTTTTAGCGGTACGTTACCTGCTGCATGCGCAAGGTCGAAACCAACTATGGCACCCGCGGCATGCCCTGCTTTAGTTATGGCCTCCAGATCAAAAAACTGACCTGTATAATAATTGATCCCGCTGAACATTACCAGCGCCAACTGATCTGCATTATCAGCTATTTGTTTAAAGATATCTCCGGCGCGTAAAGTGGTTTCTCCGGCGCGTGGAGATACCTCAATAATGGCATCTTTCGGGTCGAAACCATTAAATCGAACCTGGCTTTCCATGGCATATTGATCTGACGGGAAAGCGCCTGCCTCCATCAGTATTTTGAACCTTTTACCAGTTGGTTTATAGAAACTTACCATCAGTAAATGAAGATTTACTGTAAGGGAGTTCATTACCGTAATTTCGGTTTCTTTGGCACCCAAGATGTTTGATAACGGGCCGAGTAAAGACTTGTGGTATTTGAGCCATGGTTCATCGCCCATAAACCAGCCTTCCACCGCGTTATCCTCCCATGCGTCGAGCTGATCCTGCACATATTTTTTGGCTGAGCGGGGTTGTAAACCCAAAGAATTACCGCATAGGTAAACCGCAGTTTCGCCATTATGCTTAGGGATCAAAAACTCGTCGCGAAAACTTTGTAAAACGTCCTGCTCATCAAGTTGAAGGGCAAAAGCTAAGGTGTCGTGATAAATCATTAGCCAATATTACAAAAAAAGCTGTTTCTAAAAATTAATTAAATAACAAGGCCACAAAGATATCTTTGTGGCCTTGCCCGAATAATTTTAACTAATTTAATATTATAAAGCTATATCTCCGTGTTTGCCCTCGTCATATTGCTTTCCGGTTAGCCTGGCTTTAAGCATATTGAACAAAACCACCATACTGCTACTGCTGCTATCCCAATATTCGGCATCGGTAGGCACAATTTTAAGCAAGGTAAGTTTTGGGTCATCCAATCCCCCGGGGAAGAATGCCTGTATAAATGGGTTCCACAATTCTTTCATTTTGGCTTTATCGTCTACCAAAGATGCTTCGGCCACAATGCTCAAATAAGTGTGGTTTTTAATATCAGAATAAGTTAACGAAACCGTATTCTCTACCGAGATCTCACTTGCCTTTGGCGAATATTCGTTGGTAAAGAACCAAATGTTGCCTTCATCATCAATATCGGCAGTGCCCATCGGCCTGCTGTTAAAACCTTTTTCTTCATTATATGTGGTAAGCATAGCTGTTCTTACCTCTTTTACTTTATCCTGTAAATATTTCAGGCTCTCTGTTTTTGACCAATCGCTGCTCATCGTGTGTTTTAATTGTTATCAGAATGTGAAGATTAAACCAACAAAAAAATTATTTGTTGGGCTTACTTACATAAATATTTCCTTTTACATAAAAACGATATGGCAGCAAAGCGTCAGCACCCGCGTAATCAACCCCTATCCGCGGGCCTGCAGCAACCTCTTCATCAGGGAAGGTTAGCCCCCTGTCTTCTATCCAAATCACATCGCTTTGCAAGCTAACCGCATTTATTTTGCGGGAGATGCCCAACGCCTTAGCAACAGACCCCGGTCCTTTGGTAATATTGGGTTTAAGTGTTTCCATGTTGCGCCTACACATCATAACATCCAAACCATCAGTTGGTTGCACTGCCCTAATTAAAATAGCATGCGGGTGTCCTTCTTCTGATACCACCACGTTAAACATTTCGTGGATGCCATAGCACAGGTACACATATGATACCCCGCCTTGCATGTACATGGTTTGTGTGCGCGGGGTTACCCGGCCACCGTAAGAGTGTGCGGCCTTATCGTTAACGCCGGCATAAGCTTCTGTTTCAACAATATACCCACCGGTTAGTTCACCATCTATATTGGTGAAAAGATATTTACCGATCAGATCGCGGCTTATCGCCACTACATTGGGGTTATGGTAATAGCTGTCAGGTAGTTTCATTGTTATTTTAAGATATCGGCAAGCAAGGTGTTGATTTCATCGGCCTTATCAAACACCGTTATATGCGTGCCGCCTTCTATAACCGCTGTCGGGTTTTTAATGTTTTGGTGAGGGAAAACAAGGTCTTTATCGCCAATTATGTGATACAGGTTTGAAACCTCCATATCGTTTCTCCAATACAATACCGCGCGCATAGCCCATTTTATAAACACAGGCGACGAGTTACGCAACATGCTTTTAAATAACGCCAAGTCATCGGAACTCATCTTACCAAACATTCCCCTTATTAAAAACCCCAGATGCGTCATTAGTTTACCGGGGATGGCTTTGTATACAGGCAGGTTCCTGAAAAAACTAAAATACCACGGCGCTTCGCTATCTGTCTTGATACTTGAGATCAATACGACTTTATCCAGCTTCACCTGTTTGGCGATCTCAACAGAGATCATCCCACCAAGCGAAACACCAATTACAATTGCTTTATCTCCTATATGATATTGGTTTATAATGTCTTGAGAATAAGTAGTTAAAGTATCATTAAGTTTCGGAACAAACCATTCCACAAGCGTTACTTCGTAACATTCCGGGAGTTTAATATTCTTAAACAACCGGCTGTCAGCACCCAATCCGGCTATTAAATATACTTTATGCATTGAATTTTATTAATGAGATAATTTCATTAAGGTAGTTGGCATCTACTGCATCAAACTGGTTCAGTTCCGAGCTATCTACATCAAGTACACCTACTACTTCACCACGATGAATCAGTGGCAATACTATCTCGGACCGTGACAACGAACTACACGCGATATGCCCCGGGAAGTCTTCTACATCAGGCACTATCAATGTTTCAGCTTTGGCCCAGGAGGTACCACAAACGCCACGGCCTTTAGCGATCCGGGTACAGGCTACCGGGCCCTGGAACGGCCCCAAAACCAATTCATCCTGCTTTACAAGGTAAAAGCCAACCCAAAACCATTTAAATTGCTCTTTTAATGCGGCGGCGATGTTAGCCAGATTCGCCACCAGATCGGTTTCGCCGTCTAACAAAGCTGCTATTTGTGGGATGAGCGATCTGTATTGCTCATCTTTACTTGCTGATGTCGTGATTTGTAAGTCCTCTGCCATAAAGCAAATGTAATATGCCTGTGTTGAAAGTAAATAAGCCAAATCTCATATTTAATATTTTATTTTCGCAACAGATGATCGTTAGCCTCAGCATAGTACGTTACCGGAAAGCTTTTATACTGTTTGCCCTTTTGGCCATGGCTGTACACCGCCTGCCTATGATGATGCAGAATGGTTGTAGCTTTTGGAAGTTATTGGGTAGCGGCCGTAACGGTACTTTCGACCTGCAACCCGACTGGACACAATGGGGACTTTTAGCCGTATGGGATAATCGTGAAGCTTACGACAGTTTCGCCAAAACATCGTTTGTAAGCAAATGGTGGCAAACCCTGGGCACTGAGCGTTGGACACTTTTGTGTGAACCGATACAAAGCCACGGCAAATGGGATGGCAAAGAACCCTTTGGCAAACCAAATGTCAAAATTGAAGACGGGCCGATGGCGGTGCTTACAAGGGCAACTATTAAGATGAGCAGGTTGAAAAACTTTTGGTCGCATGTGGATGAGGTGGCAAACCTGATGGTTGGCGCGCCGGGCTATATCACCTCATTTGGGGTTGGCGAAGCGCCCATTTACCGGCAGGCAACCTTCTCGATTTGGGAAAGTATGGAACACATGAAAGCCTTTGCCTATGGTAGTAAACAACATGCCGAAGTGATCAAAAAAACACGCAGCGAGGGTTGGTATAGCGAAGAACTTTTCGCCCGGTTCCGCATCATCGAAACCACCGGTACCATCAACGGAGAAGATCCATTAGAAGCGTTGTTAAAACAAGAATTTACATCATGAGAATAATAGCAGAATTACCCCATCCCGATTTTAAAATATCTATCCTGAGCATGAACCAAAAGTTTATTGTGAAGATTGAACAAGGCACACTGGAACAGACATACAAGATCCCTGAAATGGATCTGACCGAGGGCGTAAACAGCGTTTTTGAATTGCTTGACGAAGCCTTTTTAAAAACAGTTTCGGCACGGTTTATAGAAATGGGCAAAGACTTTAGAGAGAGTTACTACAGATATAACTATTAGCGAATATAAAGTTCATAAATAACTGTAAAATAGTGACTTATATTTTACAAAACATTATCACAAAATTTAATTTGGCAAACGTTTAAGTATGAATAGTTTGATATTGCGTTTTCATTATCAACTGATAACCAACATCCTTGTAAGGTAAAACTCATAAAACGTTGAATATAAATCATATAAGTAAATAAAAAAATCATAACAGAATAATATTTGGGGTTAAATCATGGGTGATTTTCCTAGTATTTGAGACATGACTGCCGCCAATGGTGAATTTAAAAATCCGCGAATCGCGGCTTTCTTTATGACTTGTTTTTCATTAATTCTTCTACCAGCAAAGGCACCCCTACGGTGGCTTTATATGGCATCTCTACTATGCGTTTAATACCTGCAGTTGGTATATTTGGGTCGATGATATATTTGGTTACATCGCGTGGCAAATAGTTAATCAAACCGGCTGCCGGGTAAACCGCGAGTGAGGTGCCTACGAGAATAAAAATCTCAGCTGCTGCGCATATTCGGGCAGCCTTTTCTATCATTGGTACAGCCTCGCCAAACCATACCACATGGGCACGCAGTTGCGACCCCAGCTCGCATTATCCCCCATCTTGATCTCCCACCCTTCGATGGGATAAGTAAGGTTTGCCTTACTGCTTGACTGCGACCTGGTGATGATGCCGTGCAGGTGCATAACGTTGGTTGAGCCCGCCCTTTCGTGCAGGTCATCTATGTTTTGGGTGATGATGGTAACATCGTAATACTCCTGCAATTTAGAAAGGGCATAATGCGCGGCATTGGGTTCTGCCGCTAAAACAGATTTCCGGCGCTCGTTATAAAAATGCTGTACCATCTCCGGGTTACGCTCCCAGGCCTCGGGCGTGGCTACGTCTTCAATGTTATATCCCTCCCACAGCCCATCGCTATCCCTGAAGGTTTTTAAGCCGCTCTCAGCACTTATTCCCGCGCCGGTTAGCACTACTACTCTTTTCATAATTAGATTGTATTAAAACATCTGAACTCGAATTAATGAATTTAGGAATTCGGGTTCAGACAAACAAAAAAAGCGGTTAACCGTTGGCCAACCGCTTTTGTATATCGAGTTATTAACCTACAAAGCCAGTTGCCTTTTACCGCTAAGTGCTTCGTACCTGCTTTTTGCCAGTTCAAACCCACCGAAAAGAATGGCGCCATAAATAGCATCAGCAATAAGCATGTTAGTTTCGAACGGGTATATTGCTTTAACCAACAGCATACCGTAATTGGCCCAGGTATTTGGAATGCCGTAAACAAATGGCAAGTCCATAACTAACCAGTGAATCAAAACAGCTACTATAGACGCTGCAGCTACGTTAAGCACATTTACTTTTTTAATAAGTGTACCAACAAAGGTCATCAGCATAAAACAGCCATACATGAATAACGAACTGCTGTAAAACGTAAACTTACCCGCGTAGATGTAATTGATCACCACATCGCTTATTAATAGCGCCAGCAATGGTACTAAATAAGCTTTCCATTTATCGGTAAAATAAGCGCCGCCAAATAAGGCAACCGCACCAACCGGTGTAAAGTTGCTTAACGCGGGCACTTGAGTATTAACAATACGCATTGCAATGGCAGCAAGCACCATGGTTATAAGTACTGTTGTACGGGTATTGGTTTTCTGTAATGACATATTTTGTTACTGTAGCGCAAATTTATTGATAATACCCTGTAATATAAAATGCTATTTATTAACCAACATCACCCTACCCGGGCTTATACCTGTAGCTATCGTATATTCCTTTTTTCCGTTCCTGTCAAAAGCGGTTAACGTACCATTCGAGTTAAAATCTTTTGCATCGGTAACAAATATTTCACCGGTAAGTTCATCCGCCGCAAGGGCAAACGCGCTGGCGAAGATTGTACCATCGGTTACAAAATTATCTCTTTCTGGCTTTTGTGTTTTGGCGTTATAAACGGCGATTTTATTGTTGGCGGTAGGATAATAAACAAAATCACCAAGGGCCGCAATCGGGATATTGTAACCCAGGGCGACTGCAGGCTTTGATTTTACCAAGTCGGTTTTGTTATCGATAATGGTTAGCCCGGGTGCAATATCATTGAAGTTACCTAACGACAGTACGTAAACATTTCCATAAGTATCAGCGGTCATTGATACAGGGTCTTCAATAACATCTATTTTTTTAGTTTCGGCGAACGAAGTTAAATCGACAACAGATACCGTTTTATCGGGGTTACCAAAGCTTAAACCGCCCGAGTTGGCAACATACAACTTGTCATTTGATATTATCATTTGCTCTGGGTTACGGCCAACGGTAATATTTTTAGTGATTGTTAATAATGCAGTATCAATAACAGCCACTTTGTTATCATATGATGTTACAAATGCGTTGCTCTTGTAAAATACAACGTTACGGCATTGGTTTAGCGCAATTTCTTTGATGAGTACGCCGGTTTTTGCGTTTACTACTATGATATTACCCGAGTTATTTACGATGATGTACATTTTTGACCCGTATATGCCCACGTCATTCCCGGTGTCGCCTATTTTTTTGCCGGGGTTAGCGTTACCGTAAAAATCGCTGGTAAGCTGTTTGGTGGTGTAATTGTAAAAAGACAGGGTGCTGTTGTTAGCGCCATAGTTGCCCTGGTTTAAAATATACACGCCTGCCCGTTCGGCTGTGGGCTTGTCGGGTGTAACGTCAATGCGGTCCTTTGTACAGGCAGATAGTGCTGCTATTGCTACGGACAGAATGATTAGATTTTTTAGTTTAAATGATCTCATATCGATGTTGTGTTAAATTGTAATTTGAATTGATAAACGTACCGAACGGCCAGGCATTGGGTAACTCTGCACGAAAAAATAGCTTTTATTTAACAGATTATTTACTTCCATTGATGTTTGTAATGCTCTATTTTTAATAGCTTTATGATAAACAATTGAGGCATCGCTAACAGAATATCCCGGTATACGGTCGGCAGGCAAATTATTATTTGTGTAGTACCTTTCGGACGCGTAAACCTGGTTATAATAAATTCCGAATGCGCCATGGTTAACACCTGCATAAACAGATAAGGTGTTTTTAGGCGTGTAAGGCAACCGATTTAAGTACACTGATGAGGCAGGATCGGTTACGTTGAGTGCCTGTAGGTAACTGTAATTTATAAACAGCGATGCTTTATAATTTGTAGCGATAGCAGCCTGCGTTTTCAACCCTGCATCAAGTCCTTTCATATCAACCTTACCAAAGTTTTGGATAGACCCATTATAGGCGTCCTTAGGGATAAATACGATCTTATTAGTCACATCGTTATAATAGGCGTCGGCAGTAAGTGTTAGGTATTCGAAAAAGCCGTTTAGCGCTTTAGTATAGGTTAAGCCGGCATCATATTGATTGGTATATTCGGGTTTTAGGTTTGGGTTGCCGATGCCGCCGTAATACAGGTCGTCAAACGTAGGGTTGCGGAAGATGCGTTTGTAAAAAGCCCGGATGTTAAAATTGGGGTTTTTAAACGGCTGCAAAGCGGCCATTATCGTTGGCGAAAAGTTATTTCGCGCCGGCGCACCTCTGCCGGTTTTAACAGTCTCGGTTATGTTGGTATTCAATAAACTACCCTGAAGCTTTAGCCTTCCTATATTGAAGTTACTTGCGAGTACGTTAAACAACGACACCCTTGTTGGATAACTGAACTGCGGGTAAGGATAATTAAAATCGATATCAAGATGGTTAACAACCACGTCGGTAGCGTAAGACACCCTCCAGTTAGCATTAACTTGCCAGGAAAGTGCCGCTGACTGGTAAAACTCGCGCTGAGTAAATTGCTGGTCTAACCGCCCCTGCACATTTAAAAAATCGGGGTTTAGGTATCGCAGATAATTTTCTGATAATTTGGTATTCATCAATAAACTCAACCCGTTTTTCCAAATACGCCTATAGCCGCCTTGTATAAAAAAATCACGGTTCCACAGCCTATCTTGTGACGGCACAGGATTATCTTGAATAACCGCTCCCGGCAATCCACGTTGCGAATGATAGTAATTAACATGCAGGTTAAACTTGCTACTGTCGTTTTTAGCCCAATACAAGGCGCCATCAACTTGTTGAGCGGCAATGTCTGCATTGGTTCGTGTTCGCACCGTATCGGGGCGGTTAATGTTGTTGTGGAATTTATATCGCCCGTTGGCATTTTCGGTATAGGCATTTACAATAACCTGCCAGTTGCTACTTAGGCGTTGCTGCCATTGCAGGTATGGGTTTATTAGCCCAAAGCTCCCTCCTTTAATGCCAAATAGTAGCTGATATGGTTTATTCGCCGCTAAATTTGGCTTTATGGTTTGTATACTAAGTACGCTTGCAGAAGTATAACTACGTGCCGGTTGTAAAATATCTATCGGCTGGCCGTTGTATAGGGTGATTTGCTGTACGTTGTTTAGATTTAGTTTACTAAGATCAACCTGGCCGGTTTGCGCATCATTGATCTGTACGCCGTCATACTGTACCGCTGTATGATTAGCCCCCATACCCCTTACCGAAACTGTTTTTAAACCACCAATACCCCCGTAATCCTTTACCGTAACCCCCGAAAAATTTTTAACCGCATCCGCAATATTGAATGCGCTGTATCTGGCGAAGTCTTTATTAGTAACCTGTTGTGTTGGGATAAGTAATTGCACTTTAGGCACCGGAGTGGCTTTTACCGCCACTTCTTTTAGTTTTTTGGTGGTATCGCTTTGCGCTAAAATAGCATTTGAAATAAACAGACAAATACCCGCAAGCCATAACTTCTTCCCTGTTAAGAAAAACGTTGCTGACCTGAAAATATCAAAGTAACCGTTTACCATGCTGATGCTAAATACATCACAGCCCGCAAAAAGGAAAAATACAGGAATGGAAATACACCGCCTATGAAGAGCATTCACACCCAAGCTTCAATCCCCGAAAGCTATGAATAATATGATGCTGAGGCAGGTATTCTGACTTGCTCCCCTTTTGCCCTGCCTTCCCATCCCGGAAACCCGGCACAGTGGCAATTTTGAACGGACATTGGTTAAACGGAGCTTACAGCTGCGGGACAGTTACAGATTTACACTGTATTCCCTTTTAATCCTGCTGTAAAATGCTTCACAGGCAGGAACCTAAAGCGCTGCAAATGTAGCATTAGAAACTGTAACAGCCAAAGCAATTATTATTGCCGGTTAAAATAATTTCAATTAAAGAAAACCCGCTGTAAGTTAACGTGTTTAATAATTACAAACGTATTTAACATGACAACATCAGCAATGCAAAACAGGTACCGCGGACCTGCCGAAAACCAGGAGCCAAGTTTAAACTTGTCTACCGCCGAGCGTACCATATCTATAGCAACAGGCATTAAACTTTCTTTATCTGGTTTTAAGGGATTGTTCAAAAGCCCATTTTCCAGTATCATCAAACTTGGCGCGGGCGGTTACCTGCTAAACCGCGGGCTTACCGGCCATTGCGAATTATACTCGCGCATGGGCCGCAACAGTACTGAACCCGTGAACGTGAACATCCGCACATCATACCACATTGATAAGCCAAGGCAAGAAGTCTACGATTTTTGGCGTAAGCTGGATAACCTGCCCCTATTTATGAAACACCTGGAGAGTGTGGATGTTATTGACAATAAACGGTCTCACTGGGTATTAAAACTCCCTATAGGTTCTGCTAAAGTAAGCTGGGATGCCGAGATCGTTCGTGATGAGCCGGGTTACAGCATCGGCTGGAGTTCGATACCAGATTCGTTGATAGACAATGCCGGTAAAGTACGTTTTCAGGATAGCGTGGATGGCAGTGGCACTTTAGTGGATATTATTATTAGCTACCGCCCGCCTGCAGGTGGTTTTGGAGGTGGCATCGCACATATACTTAACCCTGTATTTAAAAGCATGGTCGATAGCGATGTACGCAACTTTAAACAATATATGGATATCGATGGAGGCATCGCTTCGGATGTATCGTACATAAATGATAACGACTATGCCGAACCCGTAGCTATTGTGATAGAAGAAACTATTATAGAAGATGATGCGTCGGAATATACCCCATCTAATGACACTAACGAACCAATATCCCCCTATCGCTCGCATATTGAGCCGATTGAAAACAAACCTAACAGCGGTGCTGACAACGCGGTAATGTAGTTGTTATCACACTACAAGTTTTATAAACAAAAAAGGCCTTCTGAATAATCAGAAGGCCTTTTCTTATGAAGTATGCTGTTATTATTTTACAGCATCAATGATAGCTTTGAAAGCATCAGGGTGGTTCATCGCTAAATCGGCCAATACCTTACGGTTTAAACCAATTTCTTTTGCGGCTAACTTACCTATTAATTGAGAGTAAGAAATACCGTGCTGGCGTGCACCTGCGTTGATACGTTGGATCCATAAAGCCCTAAACTCGCGTTTTTTGGTCTTACGGTCACGGTATGCGTATTGCAAACCTTTTTCAACTGTGTTTTTAGCAACGGTGTAAACCTTGCTTCTTGAACCCCAATAACCTTTGGCGAGGTTCATGATCCTTTTCCGGCGTCTTCTCGACGCGACTGCGTTAACTGAACGTGGCATGTTGTGTTGTTTTTGGTAGTGAGTGTCCCTCTCGGAAGCTTCTGTACTCTAATACCTGGTTAAAAAATTTGTTTGATTACTTGCCTATGCAAAGCATACGTTTTACGTTACCTAAGTCAGCTTTAGATACCAAGCTGGTGTGACTAAGGTTACGCTTACGTTTAGTCGACATCTTGGTTAAGATGTGACTTTTGAATGCGTTTTTTCTGGCAATTTTACCGGTTCCAGTAAGCCTAAAGCGCTTTTTTGCACTGGAATTGGTTTTCATTTTTGGCATAACTCTATTTATTTGTTTTTAGATGATTTACGTTATCTCAACGTTTTATTTTAATCGCAGCTGCATACCAACGCACCTGCCTTAATTATTACTTTTTCTGCGCTTTTGAAGCAAGCGTTAAAAACATACGTTTACCTTCCAGCTTTGGTAATTGCTCTACTTTACCTAAATCTTCTAATGCCTGTGCAAAACGCAGCAATAATATCTCGCCTTGTTCTTTGTAAACAATTGCACGGCCCTTAAAGTGTACGTAAGCCCTTACTTTTTCGCCGGCTTCCAAAAACTTCTGCGCGTGCTTCAATTTAAATTCAAAGTCATGGTCATCAGTGTTAGGCCCGAAACGGATCTCTTTAATAACGGTTTGCTTGGCGTTGCTTTTGATCTCTTTAAGCTTCTTCTTTTGCTCGTAAACGAATTTATTGTAATCGGTTACTTTACAAACGGGAGGTACTGCGTTTGGAGAAATCTCAACCAGGTCAAGTTCTTGTTCCTGAGCAATGGCAAGTGCATCTCTTAACGAGAATATACCCTGCTCAACGTTGTCACCTACAAGGCGCACTTCCTGTGCCCTAATAAACTGGTTGATGTTGTGTTCGGCTTCTTTTTTCTTAAATGGAAGCCTTGGTCCTCTGTTGAAAGGTTTGTTTAAAGCCAAGTTATACTGTTATTTCTTTAATTATTTGTTGTTTAAAATCTTCAATACTCATGCTGCCCAGATCGCCGGTGCCATGTTTGCGTACAGAAACCAACCCTTCGGCAGCCTCTTTTTCGCCCACAATAAGCATATATGGGATCTTTTTAACTTCAGCGTCGCGTATTTTACGACCGATTTTCTCATCTCTAAAGTCAATCAGCCCGCAAATATCGGAATCTTTTAATTCATCTGAAAGTTTTTTTGCATATTCTTCATATTTTTCAGATATGGGCAGGATAATAAATTGCTCAGGCGACAGCCAAAGTGGGAAGTTACCGGCACAATGCTCTATCAATACGGCAACAAAGCGCTCAAGCGAGCCAAATGGTGCGCGGTGGATCATTACCGGGCGGTGTTTTTGGTTATCGCTGCCGGTGTATTCCAGTTCGAAACGTTCTGGCAAATTATAATCTACCTGGATGGTTCCTAACTGCCATTTACGGCCAAGGGCATCCTTCACCATAAAATCCAGCTTAGGGCCGTAGAAAGCGGCTTCGCCATATTCTACAATGGTGGTCAGGTTTTTCTCGGCAGTAGCCTCGATGATAGCGCTTTCGGCTAAAGCCCAGTTCTCGTCGGTTCCAATATATTTGGTTTTGTTATTAGGGTCGCGTAGTGATACCTGTGCAGTATAACTGTCAAAACCCAAAGCAGCAAACACATATAATACAAGGTCGATAACCTTTTTAAACTCTTCCTTAACCTGGTCGGGGCGGCAGAACAAGTGGGCGTCATCCTGGGTAAAGCCACGTACACGGGTTAAGCCGTGCAGCTCGCCGCTTTGTTCGTAACGGTAAACGGTACCAAACTCTGCCAAACGAACCGGAAGGTCCTTATATGAGCGTGGTTTTGTTTTATAGATTTCGCAGTGATGCGGGCAGTTCATCGGTTTTAAGAAGAACTCCTCTCCTTCCTGCGGGGTTTTTATCGGCTGGAATGAATCTGCACCATACTTTTCATAATGGCCCGATGTTACATAAAGGTTTTTATGGCCGATATGCGGTGTAATAACCTGCTCGTAACCAGCTTTTGCCTGTGCTTTTTGCAGGAAGTTAGTCAAGCGTTCGCGCAAGGCAGTACCTTTTGGCAACCACAATGGCAAGCCCATGCCTACCTTTTCGCTAAACGCGAATAATTCTAATTCTTTACCTAATTTACGGTGGTCGCGTTTTTTTGCTTCCTCAATCAAGTGCAGGTAATCAGTCAACTCACTCGCCTTAGGGAAAGTAACACCGTAGATACGTGTAAGCTGTTTACGGCTTTCATCACCACGCCAGTAAGCACCGGCAACACTCATCAGCTTTACAGCTTTGATGCTGCCTGTGTTAGGAATATGCGGGCCACGGCAAAGGTCGGTAAAGTTACCTTGTGTGTAAAAAGTAATGCTGCCATCTGGCAGGTCCTTCAAAAGGTCGAGCTTATACTCATCCCCTTTTTCGGTAAAATATTCAATAGCATCGGCTTTGCTAACCGGTTTGCGGATGTATTCGCTTTTGGTTTTAGCAAGCTCAATAACCTTATCTTCAATTTTCTTAAAATCGTCTGATGAGAATGGCTCGTCGCCAAAGTCAACATCGTAATAAAAGCCGGTTTCGATAGCCGGGCCGATACCGAACTTTGTACCCGGGTACAAAGCCTCTAATGCCTCGGCAAGTAAGTGGGCAGATGAGTGCCAGTAGGTTGATTTACCTTTGGCATCGTTCCAGGTTAAAAGCTTTACTGCCGAATTTTCTTCGATAGGGCGGCTTGCATCCCAAACCTCGCCGTTTACTTCGGCCGCCAATACATTACGTGCTAAACCTTCGGAGATAGACAGCGCTATCTGCATGGAAGTGATCCCTTTGTCGTATTCTCGAACGGAACCATCAGGAAGTGTAATACTAATCATCTACAACTATGATTTAAATTTTTAATAATAAGTGAATTATAATCAATCGCATACTAACGCGATCTATACTTAGCGCAAAAATAGGATTTTATTTATACAGGGAAAGTAAATTGTGCTTTTTGATAAAGACGGGCAACGGATATCAAACCCGCATCAAATCGCTTGTTAGATTTTCGAGCTACGGCTTTTTTTAAGTATTTTCATTGCAAATAAGAACCATCACAACAATAACACTTACACCACATGATCATTTACGGCACCAGATCCAAAATTATTAAAACGGAATATATAGCAGAACCTTGCCCTAATTGCAATACCCTCAACAGTATGCAAATGAATATTGCGCAAAAATGGGCACACATCTTTTGGATCCCTTTTTTTCCGATCGGTAAAACAGGCGTATCACAATGCACACACTGCCAGCAGGTTTTGGCGTTAAAAAACATGACGCCGATGTTGAAACTGAGTTACGAGAACATGAGATCTGACACTAAAATTCCGTTGTGGACTTTCTCTGGTATTGCCGTCATCATCGCAATTTCTATTTTCGTTGTTATCCATGAAAAGCAAAACGCCGATCGGATAACCAAGATGATCCCCACGCTGCAGAAGAATGATGTGCTCCATTTAAAACTGGCAAATAACGCTTACAGTCTTTCGAAAGTTACAGGCATACATGGAGATAGTGTATTTTTTGTAAACAATAAGTTTCAAACAGACGTCGAAACCGGTTTGGATGATCTTAAGAATAAGAAGTACGATACCGAGGAAAGGTTTTTTACCATAAGCGAAATAAAGGATTTATATAAAAAAGATGAGCTTTTAGATATAGATAGGAAATAGTTTCAGCTGACCACAAACTCAAACACTTAACCATTATTAAATTATAGCTCCCTAATCAAAAAAGCCCCTCGCTATTTGCAAGGGGCTTAAATATGAGTTATCGTTTATTGGTAATATTATTTATTAAAGTGGCCGATAATTAGACTTGCCAATTCAACACCTATCCGCTCCTGGGCTTCGTTTGTGGCGGCGCCAATGTGCGGGGTAAGCGAAATTTTGGGATGAGATAAGATCTCGGCACGAGGGGTTGGCTCATTATCAAACACATCTAACGCAGCGTATGATACCTGGCCGCTGTTTAGGGCGTCTATCAATGCTAATTCGTCGATCAAACCACCACGTGAAATATTGATCAGTTGAACGCCTTTTTTCATCTGAGATAATTCTTCGGCACCAATAAGAGCTTTATCAATAAATGGCGTATGCAATGTGATGAAATCGGCAGTTTTGATGATCTCGTCAAGTGTTGATGTTTTGACAGTTACGCTAACTTTAGTACCGCCTGTACCCAAAACAATTTCAACCTCGGGGTTGAACGGGAATAGATCATAAGCGATAACGTCCATACCCACGCCTATCGCTATTTTAGCAACCTCGCGGCCAATGCGGCCAAAGCCTACTATACCTAATGTTTTTCCACGCAGCTCAACACCTTTGGCATAAGCTTTTTTAAGATCGTTAAACTTGGTGCCACCATCAAGGGGCATTTTGCGGTTGCTATCGTGCAGCGAACGCACGCCTGTAAACAATTGCGCGAAAACCAGTTCGGCAACAGACAATGACGATGAAGCAGGTGTGTTATACACGCCAAGGCCTTTGCTTTTAGCATAGTCAACATCAATATTATCAACACCTACACCACCGCGGCCAATAAGCTTCAGATTAGGGCAGGCATCAATTAAAGCCGCGCGCACTTTGGTAGCACTGCGTACGGTAATAGCATCAAACTCCTGTAAACGCACAGGTAATTCATCCTGCGGGATGTTATTTGTTTCTACAAAGAATCCGGCATCTTCCAACATTTTTTTACCAATTGGGTCGATACCGTCGTTAGCTAATATTTTGATCATTTTGTTTGTGATTAGAGGTTAGAGACCAGTGGTTAGGAAAAGAGGATTAATCTCTAATCACCAACCGCTGATCACTAATTGTTATTTATTTTTCTCAGCAAATTCCTGCATGGTTTCAATCAGCACGTTTATGCTGCTAATTGGCAATGCATTGTATATGGATGCGCGGAAACCACCTACACTCCTGTGGCCTTTTAAACCAACAATGCCTTTTTCGTCGCAAAGTTTCAGGAATGGTTTTTCGTGCTCGGGGTTCTCGGCAACAAAGCAAACGTTCATGCGTGAGCGGTCTTCATCAGCAGCCACGGCTTTAAACAATGGGTTGCTATCAATTTCGGCATATAGTGCTTTTGCTTTTTCGTTGTTTTCAACTTCAATAGCAGGTACGCCACCCTTTGCCTTTAACCATTTTAGGGTAAGCATAGATACGTAGATAGCGAAACAAGGGGGCGTATTGTACATCGATCCGCCTTCTATCTGCACCTGGTAGTTAAACATAGCCGGGATATTGCGGCCTGTTTTGCCTAAAAGGTCGTCCTTAACAATTACTAAGGTAACACCTGCGGGACCCATATTTTTTTGAGCGCCTGCATAGATCAAACCAAAATCGGCTACGTTAACGGTGCGGCTAAAAATATCTGACGACATATCGCATACCAACGGAACAGGTGACTTAGGAAACTCCTGCATCTGCGTACCGTAAATGGTATTATTTGATGTGATGTGTAAATATGCAGCATCCGCAGGGATGGTATAACCTTTAAGGATGTAAGTAAAATTGCTTTCTTTTGAAGTGGCAACAACCTCTACTCCGCCAAAAAACTTAGCCTCTTTTAAAGCCTTGTTTGCCCATACGCCACTCTCCAGGTAAGCGGCTTTGCCACCCTCCGGTAAAAGATTGTAAGGCGCTAATGCAAACTGTGTGCTTGCACCACCTTGTAAAAACAAAACTGAGTAACCAGCCGGTACGCTGTAAAGTTCTTTAACTAAGCCAACTGCCTCATCTAATACGGCTTCAAACTCCGGCGATCGGTGCGAAATTTCAAGCAGGGATAGCCCCGTTCCGTTAAAATCAATTACTGCTGCTGCAGCCTGTTGTAAAACTTCGTTAGGTAATATGCCGGGGCCGGCACCGAAATTGTGTTTCATAATATTGGATAAACTATATATTGGACTAATAACTAATTATCAACTTTTTATAAAGGAAGGCCGAAGATAATAAATCCGACAACTTTAATAGACTATTTTTTATAATTTTATAAAAAAGGAGTTTAAAATAGCATAACGGCTTTGTTTGAGAACATAAATTATCAGATTGATAATTATGGATGTTTTAGCATCGATATAGCCTTGGATGGATCTGCCGCAGAAAACACCGAATTACCCGCCACAAAAACGTTGGCACCAGCCGCTATCAGCTTTGCGATGTTCTGGTTTCCTACCCCACCATCTACTTCGATGTACAGGTTTGGATTGGTATTGGCGCTCATGGCCTTTACCTCGGCAACCTTCGTGTAAGTATGCTCGATAAACTTTTGCCCGCCAAAACCGGGATTTACCGACATTACTAACACCAGGTCAAGATCGGCAATAATATCTTTCAATAAAGCTGTTGGCGTAGCGGGATTTATGGCTACCCCTGCTCTGCAGCCCAATTGTTTTATAGCCTCTACAGTGCGGTGCAAATGCGGGCAAGCCTCGTAATGTACGGTGATGCTATCGGCGCCTGCATCAGCAAAATCTTTAAGGTAACGATCAGGGTCAACAATCATCAGGTGCACATCCAGCGGTTTGGTAGCGTGCTGTTTGGTGGCTTTCACCACCGGGAAACCAAATGAAATATTGGGTACAAACATACCATCCATCACATCAACATGAAACCAATCGGCCTCGCTGTTATTTATCATTTCAACATCGCGCTGCAGGTTTGCAAAATCCGCAGATAATATAGAAGGTGTTATCAGGTGATTCATAGCGGTAAATATACGGATATTGTTTTATAAGGAGTTGACAGTTTGCAGCCGGCATTTTCTGCAAACCGCCAACTATCCACTGCAAACTTATTAAATCACCATCTCCGGGATTTCACCTTCTATGATCAGCTTACCGGCCGTTGCAGCTTTTATTTCCTCTACAGTTACCCCAGGCGCACGTTCCAGTAGTTTAAAACCACCTTCGGGCAGTACATCAAGAACGGCCAGTTCGGTCACTATTTTTTTGACACACTTGATGCCGGTTAGCGGCAGGGTGCAATTTGGCAACAGTTTAGATTCGCCGGCTTTATTTACGTGCTGCATGGCCACAATAATGTTTTCTGCGGATGCTACGAGGTCCATTGCACCGCCCATGCCTTTTACCATTTTACCGGGGATCTTCCAGTTGGCTATATCGCCGTTTTCGGATACTTCCATAGCGCCGAGGATGGTAAGGTTTACCTTTTTTGCCCTGATCATCCCAAAACTCATAGCCGAATCAAATACCGCCGAGCCCGCCAACTTGGTTATGGTTTGCTTACCCGCGTTGATAGTATCCGCGTCCTCCTCGCCCTCAAACGGGAATGGCCCCATACCCAGTAATCCGTTTTCAGATTGCAGGATCACATCCACATCATCCGGGATATAATTTGCTACCAGCGTTGGGATCCCGATACCCAGGTTAACGTAGTAACCGTCTTTTACTTCTTTAGCTATTCGCTTTGCTATGCCTGTTTTATCTAACATTAATTTGAAAATTTGATGATTTGAAAATTTGAAAATAATTTCAATTGCTCTTGGAACTTGAAATTATTTTAGAAACGACTTTAATTATCACGGATAATTTGTCGAGCAATACTGGATTAAACGGATAGCTTTTTGAAAACTGACATAACAATAAAAAGTATTCGGTCTCATCAGCCTCTTTTGCTGAAATTTTTAATTTATGGATAAAGTCCGCTTTGCTCTCTGCATTTTGAGCCTCTCGTACATTTGCGCCAATAGAAGTTCCACATCTAATTAATTGACGCGCAATCGCAAATTTTTTTAATGCTTCTAATTCTTCACAAAACGCTATCACATCTAATGCAAATTCGAAGGTTAGTGTAACTATCAGTTTGTCTTTATCATTCCTCATTTTCAAATCTTCAAATTATATCATTTTCAATTTTTTTTCTCACCGTCCTCTGCTCTATCCTCTTTTCATAGTTCTCTCCCTGGAAAATGCGGTGCACGTAAATTCCGGGGGTATGGATGTTATCCGGGTCCAGTTCGCCGGGTTCTACCAGCTCCTCTACTTCGGCAATGGTTATTTTACCTGCCATTGCCATTACGGGATTAAAGTTACGTGCGGTTGAGCGGTAAACCAGGTTACCCAGCCTATCTCCCTTCCAGGCTTTCACAATAGCGAAATCGGCATCAAAGGCCATTTCCATCAGGTAATCTTTTCCGTTAAAGTTGCGCACTTCTTTGCCAATGGCAACTTCGGTACCAATACCTGCGGGGGTAAATATCGCGGGCATACCGTAACCTGCCGCCATGCAGCGGGTGGCAAGGGTTCCCTGCGGGATGAGTTCTACTTCCAGTTCGCCGCTCAACAGCTGGCGTTCAAACTCGGCGTTTTCGCCAACGTAAGAGGAAATCATTTTTTTAACCTGGTGTTGGTGCAGTAAGAGGCCGATGCCAAAATCATCAACCCCGGCATTGTTAGAGATACAGGTAAGATCCTTTACTCCTTTTTTGACCAGGGCCAGGATGCATTTTTCGGGAAGGCCGCACATGCCGAAACCGCCAAGCATCAGGGTGCTGCCGTCTTCTATATCGCGTATGGCCTCGTCGGCGCCGCTCACAACTTTATTCATGGTGTATTATTGGTTGCGGTAAAATTAGGCATTTTGGTTGATGCACAATACTATGCAAGCATAATAAATTACTTCTTGTTAATTTTCCTTTTACTGTCCTGTCCCACTAATTATGACAGTGCGGTGGGACACTTACTTAAATATTTGACAAACAATTACTTACAAATAATCGAAATAAGACTACACTTAAATAAATACTTTAAATTTTTCACACAACTACTTGACAACAAGTATACTATGAATTTTAAACACTTGTTTTAATATATAAAAAAACGGTACAGAATGGGACACCGTGGAACACCCCATAGTTAACTTCTGATTAATAAATCCAAACAATTACAACAGCCATTTCGTTATCAATATACATCAATTTTTAAAAGAAATGGAAAGCAATAACGATAACAACCAGCAAGATAAACCAACCTCTTACCGCGTTGAAGACGACGATAATTTGGAAGAGAAAGACCTTCGCAGAACCGCCTTTATGTTTGGCAGCGAGGAAAAGAGCGGTGATGAACCGGGTATGGAAGCTAATGGTGCAGGCGGACTACGTTTCGGCGAAAACGCTAATACCCCGTCCGGCGACGACAAGAACAACCCATCGCAAAACGCGGGTTACAGCAATGAATATTTCCGCCGTACCGAGCCATCTGACGAACATCCTGAAAACAATAATTTTAAAGACCCTAACCAGTTAGGCCAATCCAACTACACCGAAGCAACAGGCGCCGCGACCACCGGTCAATCGGATAATGAGGATAATGGGCCGACAAAAGAGGGTTCAGAAAACGACCAAAAAACGCCAGAAAACGACGCTAATGATAATGAAGGTAATCGCAACGAATCGCAGCAAAGTTACCAGGAAGGCACTGCTGATGGGAATGATAACGTAAATATCCCGGGACCCAATGAAACACCGGATCAGCAAAAGGTTGGGGAGTAAAGCCTGACCCTACTGTCATTTCGAGGGAAGCGCAGCGACGAGAAATCTTCTACGAGCGACTAAGAAACCGTTGAAAGTGTGTTGTAGACGATTTCTCCTCGTACCTCGTTCGAAATGACATGGTGATTAGAATAATTCGCGAATAGATCCTTCGCTATCGCTCGGGATGACAAATTTATCTGATACCTACCACTTAAACGTCTTTTCAATATACGCTATCAGGTCCTCTCCCATGGTTTGCTGCTCTTTAACACTTGGGTGGCCGTTTGTATTTTTATAGGGAAAGAAATGGGTGTAAACACCTTTATCATTTAAGCCGGCAACGGCTTTTTCTATATATCCCGGCCATGCCGAACCTTCTTTGGTGGCATCCATAGCGCCAAGCGCACATACAATTTTCACCTTGGGATATTTTGCGCGGATGCTTTTAATAAAGTCCTGATAATGGTTTATGATGAACTCCGGCGTTGGCGGGGTTGTACCAAAAAGAGCTTTAAACTGTTCGTGTTCCTCCTTTTTTGTTAACCATGAATCATTTTGAAACAGGTTTACCACAACCAGCTCGGGCGTAAATTTGCTAAAATCCCATTTGGCTTTATCGTGCGCGTAGGCGCGATCATAAATGTCCGGCATCACGTAGTCGAACCAGCTGATAATGACGCCGATGCCACTTTTAGAGATTGAATTAAAATTGGCATCAAAATGCCTTGCCGCTACATTTGCATAGGCGGCATAACCGTTCTCGTAATCGTTATCGCCCCTATCCTTGCCGGTGGTATCTTCATCGGCCATGCCGCAGGTAATAGAGTCGCCGTAATATTCAATTGTATGTTTAAAGGTTGGCGGGGCAAGTAGTTTCCCATTGATATTTAACCCGTAAAACCAGGTACGGCCCCAATCGTATTCGGTACGCTTGAACAATTGCAATTTGTGCTTACCTGTAGGCAAGCCCGAGATCAACTCATATTCCGTTTTACCCTTACTTAACTTAACCACCTTAGTTACTTTCCCATCTACCACTACATTATAATAGTTAAGGCCGTTCTCGTCATTCATGGTGGCTTTTACAGCCGTGCCGTTAAAGTTAACGATAACAGATGCAGCCGTCCACGAAAGCTCGGCAGTGCTATCTTTCATCGGCACTCGCCCCATGTAATGGATCTTTGGGTTATTAAAGTTTACAAGGGTTTGCGCGTGAGTGCTTAGCGCAGTGGCTAATAAAAGTATAAATGCAAATGCTTTAAATCTTATCATGATATTTATTAGGCGTATCAATCTTCCACTTTGTCATGCTGAACGTAGTGAAGTATCTATTCGCCACCAAGCATTTCCGATATGTATAGTTCGGTAATAGATCATTCGCTGTCGCTCAGGATGACAATTCTAATCTATTTTAAATAAACATAAGTTATCCCGTCGCCACCCCTATCCGGGTGTTCATCTTCCATGCGGTCTACCTGATCATATTTTTTAAGGTACTGGCGAATCATCTTGCGTAATATCCCGTCGCCTTTGCCATGGAGTACCTTCAGCGTACCAAAACCCATCATCAGCGCCCTGTCAAACAATTTTTCAATCGCGAACAAAGCATCCTCGGTGCGCTGGCCGCGTACATCAATCTCAGGGCTAAAGCTGGCTATATCGCCGGTCTGGCTAATGGTATTGCGCCTCGCTTCCTTCGGGATGGTAGATCTGGCTACCTTTTCC
Source organism: Mucilaginibacter sp. UYNi724 (assembly GCF_054057495.1). NCBI lineage: Bacteria > Pseudomonadati > Bacteroidota > Sphingobacteriia > Sphingobacteriales > Sphingobacteriaceae > Mucilaginibacter > Mucilaginibacter sp. UYNi724. Next base: position 475,433 of record NZ_JBSRZI010000002.1, read on the forward strand.
AGTCGTTTACGTTTCACCACGGTGCGCAGTTCGCCCATGGCAATCACTACGTTATCTTTTATCAGCTCCAGGATCTGGCCGGTGGTATCGCCGTCTATCAGTTTCACCCAATCGCCAACTTTAAGGTCTTCGTCAATAGCAACCTTTGGTTTCGGCACATCAGTTTTAACAGTATTTTTCCTAACCTCGTTATTCAAATTTTCCCGCAGGTTACGGGTTACTTCTTTATCAGCATTGCTGCTTTTGATCTCGGCAATGGTATTTTCAACAAGCTTATTAGCGTTCAGAATGATGTCTTTGGCTTCCTGTTTGGCTTCTTTAAGCAAGGTTTTACGGTTCTCGTCTAAAAAGCTTTTTAGCTCCTCGTTCTCGGCAAGCAAGGCATTTACACGTCGCTGCTGTTTATCCAGTTGCAGCTTGGTATCAAAAATATCCTTCTTCTCCCGTTCCAGATCAACCAATAAGCTATCTACCTTTTTTTGCCCGCTGCTTATCTTGTTTTTAGCCAGGTTAAGCACATTTTGTGGCAAGCCTATCTTTTGGGCTATTTCAAACGCATACGAACTGCCGGGTTTACCAACCTCCAGCATATACATGGGCAGCATTTCGGTGTTATTAAACAACATCGACGCGTTTTCTATCCCCTCGGTATGGCTGGCGAAGATCTTTAGGTTAGAGTAGTGGGTGGTAACCATCCCCCTCACCTTTTTATGGTTAAGGGCCTCCAGCACGGCTTCGGCTATGGGGCCTCCAAATTGCGGGTCGGTACCGGTACCAAACTCATCTATCAGTATCATGGTTTTGCCATTGGCATCTTCCACAAACTTTTTCATTTTTGAAAGGTGTGCGCTGTATGTACTCAAATCGCTTTCTATCGACTGGTCGTCACCAATATCAACAAAAATTTGCTTAAACACCCCTACTACGCTATCAGCGGCAGCAGGGATAAGCAACCCTGCCTGTACCATCATTTGCAGCAAACCAACAGTTTTCATACAAACAGATTTACCGCCCGCGTTAGGGCCCGAAACTACAATTACACGCGTGCCATCGTCTATACCTACGTTAAGCGGCACAACCGTTTTACGCTCTTTTTTAAAGCTGAGATATAACAACGGGTGGCGGGCATTCAGCAATCTTAGCTTTGCCTCGTTAACAACTTTAGGCATCTCGGCCTCGATATCAATTGCAAATAAAGCCTTGGCACGCACAAAATCCAGCTTTGTAAGCAAGCCATGGTACGATAATAAAAGTGGCACGTACGGCCTTAATTCATCGGTTAAAACGGTTAAGATCTTAATGATCTCGCGGCGGCGGTCAAACTCCAGATCGCGGATGCGGTTATTAAGGGAGAAAACCTCCTCCGGCTCCATATAAACCGTTTGGCCGGAGGCCGATTCATCATGGATAAAACCTTTCAGCTTACGCTTATTCTCGGCAAGCAGCGGGATACAGATACGGCCATCGCGCACAGTTAATGAGCCGTCGGCCGTCCAGCCATTAGCGCTGGCGGCCTTAAAGATCTGGTCTATCTTTTTACGGGCTTCCTGCTCTGCCTTGGCAATGCCCGATGTAATTTCCATCAGCTCGCGCGATGCATTGTGGCGGATCTTTCCTTTTGGATCGATAATGGCATCTATCTTTTTAAGGATAGCCTTCTCTATAGGCAGGTGCTCAAAAAGTGCTTCGAGGTTTGGGTAAACACCTGTACGCTCGTTAAAGTAAGCGATAACCGCGAACACCGTGGTAAGCGACGCCTGCACCTGGAAGAACTCGTCCTCAGATAAAAAAGAACCCTCTATTCTGGCTTTATTAGCCAGCGATTTGATGTCGTAAAAATTATTGATGGGCAGCGCGGCGTCGTTCTGCAAAATATTCTTAAACTCATTGGCCTGGTTCAGAAATTTGGCTATCAGGTCATAATTGCTCATCACCTGGATCTTATCCACCATCTCCTGGCCCATCACACTCAGGCAGTGCGCCTTTATTAATTGTTTAACCTCGGTAAAGCCAAGTTTATCCGCGCTATTTTGTGGGTACAGCATTATTAACGGGCTTTAAGGGTTTGTTTGATGCCTTGTTGGTAGAATCTAATTTAGCTTTTATCGTAGCTTCGATCTTAACGTACATATCCTGCACTATATCGGGATGTACCGCATAGTATTTGAGGCTTTTTTTATATTCGGCATCAGTTGTGTGATGCTTTTTAAATACGGCATCGTATTTAGCCCTGCCATATTTAAATAAACTATCCGGCAGTTGCGGTGCTGTGTAAACAGCTCCATCAACTAAGTGGATATCGGTTAGCAGGCTTATCATTGCTGGCTGCTGTATAATATCTTTAGGCACATCTTTGTTGTCGCAGGCTGTCAAACAAATCAATCCCAAAAAAAACAAGCTTATATATTTTTGCATTCTGTAATTTAGCGGCGTTATATAACGCAAAATTACGATAAATGAGCATAGCCGATAATATTAAAAGTTTAAAAAAAGAAACCGGCGAAATAAACGTAGCCCTACTGGCCGTTTCTAAAACAAAGCCTGCCGAAGACCTGCAGCAAGCCTATGATGCCGGGCAGCGCCTGTTTGGTGAAAATACCGTGCAGGAACTGGTAGAAAAGCAAGAGCAATTACCCAAAGATATTGAGTGGCACCTTATTGGGCACCTGCAAAGCAATAAGGTTAAGTACGTTGCGCCCTTCATTAGCATGATACAATCTGTAGATAGCATTAAGTTACTGCAAGAAATAAACAAGCATGCCGAAAAGAATAAGCGTGTTATTGATTGCCTGCTGCAAATTTACATTGCCGATGAGGAAACCAAATTTGGTTTAGGGTTTGACGAGGCCATAGAACTTTTGCGCAGCGAAGAGTACGCGGCATTAAAAAACATCCGCGTCCGCGGATTGATGGGCATTGCCACCAATACCGACGTTGAAAAGCAGATAAAAGATGAGTACTACGAGTTGAAGACCTTTTTCGACGGGATAAAGGTTAGCTTTTTCCGCAAGGAGGAATCGTTTGATACGCTATCTATGGGCATGTCATCCGACTACAAAGTAGCCATTGAGCAGGGCAGCAATATGGTGCGCCTGGGCAGTACCATTTTTGGCGGCAGGGCTAAAAAGACAGTCTCAAACCCCAATTAACTGAATTAAAGATTTTAATAGAATATCATCATGAGTCATAATAACTCAGCCGATCAAAAGTTCGCTCTTCAGGGCTCCGGAGGGATAACCCGCGTCGCGGTAAAAGCCGATTGCCCGCGCCTGATGGAGCTGGTTAATGAGCTTGCCCTGTTTGAACGCGCCCCCGAAGAAGTAACCGTTTCGCTGGAAGAATTTGAGGATGCCGGTTTTGGTGCCAACCCCGTTTGGAAGGCTTTTGTAGTGGAAGCCGACAATATGATTGTTGGGTTTGCCGTATACTACATTCGCTACTCTACCTGGAAAGGTAACCGTTTATACCTCGAAGACTTGATAGTGACCGAAGATTATCGAGGCAGGGGCATTGGTAAATTACTTTTCGACAGGCTGTTTGAGGAAGTGCGCCAACGTGGCTTTAGCGGCATGGTATGGCAGGTACTGGACTGGAATGAGCCCGCCATTAAATTTTACGAAAAGTACGGCGCAAACATTGAAGCAGGTTGGCTAAACGCATCGCTCTCTAAAGAACAAATTGAAAACTTGTAGATGTGAAGAGAGGATGTGCAGATGTGCAAGTATGCAGATGTGCAAATGCAAAATTCGAAATGAGGCAATCACAAAATCATATAATGATGAAAGTAACATCACTCCTGCTATTGGCCGCATTGGGCCTTAGCTCATGCAAATGGGGTAACGAAAAAAAGGTACAAACCGACGGAATATTCAGGGATACTATTGCTTACACCTACCAGGCCATCCACGAACGTGCTGCAGATTGTGGCAGTAAACCGGATAGCACCTGTACCGTGGTAGATATCAAATACCCGGTTTTTAAAGCCAAGCCTGTTTTAAATGATACCGTGAAACATAAACTGCTAAACATGTTTATGCTGGGCGAAAAGCCAGACACAAGTATAAAAGCAATGACGGAGGCATTCATCAAATCGTACAATGATTCTAAAAAAGATGATCCGCAAAGCAAAATGTATTACACGCTGGACAGTTACGCCAAAGTTATTGGCCAGGATTCCGCATTGATAACGCTTGAGTATGGAGGTTATGCTTTCCAGGGAGGCGCGCATGGCGGTAGCTTTACCGGTTTTATAAACTGGGATGGTAAGCTGAATAAAAACGTTACGCTTGATGATATTTTGATAGCTGGTTATAAACCAGAACTTACCAAAATTGCCGAGCGCATTTTCCGTAAGGATGAAAAACTTACCCCAACCAAGCCGCTTGACGATTACTTTTTCGACAAAAACAAATTCGCGCTGAACGAGAACTATTCGATAACGCCACTTGGTTTAAGGTTTATGTACAACCAGTACGAAATAAAACCCTATGCGGCCGGCCAAACCGAGCTGATCATCCCCTATTCAGAAATTTCTAAACTTATGCGGCCACAGTCTGTCGCTTCACAATATTTACATAAAAATGCTGGTATTTAAGTTCGGCGGTGCATCGGTTAAGGATGCGCAGGGTGTTATAAATTTAGGTAACGTTGTTAAAAGCTACGAGGGTAACCAGATTTTGGTTGTGGTATCCGCTATGGGTAAAACCACCAACGCGCTGGAGCGGCTGACCAACGCCTATTTTAACGGCACTGATGATATGAACGGGATCTTTGAAGAAATAAAAGAATATCATTACCACATCGCCCACGAACTCTTCGGCGAGAGCCACCCCGTGTTTGACGATATTGCCAATACCTTTGTAGAAATAGACTGGGCCATTGAAGACGAGCCCCATGATGAGTACGACTTTATTTACGACCAGATCGTATCCATAGGCGAACTGGTATCAACCCGCATCGTGAACGCCTGGTTTAACCATACCGGCATCACCAGCAAATGGCTTGACGTGCGCGGTTACATTCATACGGACAATACTTACCGCGAAGGTGTGGTGGACTGGGATAAAACCCGTGCAGCAATACAAAAAGACATCCCTACAATGTTAAATAAAGGCGTTGTGGTAACGCAGGGCTTTTTAGGCGGAACATCAGAGAACTTCACCACTACGCTTGGTCGCGAGGGATCTGATTACACGGCATCGATTATTGCGGCATGCCTTGGCGCGGAATCTGTCACTACCTGGAAGGATGTGCCCGGCATACTAAACGCCGACCCAAAGCATTTTGCCAATACTATCAAATTTGACGAATTAAGCTATCAGGAAGCTATAGAGATGACCTATTACGGCGCAAGTGTTATCCACCCAAAAACGATAAAACCTTTACAAAACGCCAAAATACCGCTATTAGTTAAGCCATTTACCGACCCAACCGCATCCGGTACGCAGATAAAAGAAGGCGCAGTAAATAAATTTGATAAGCCGGTTATCATCATAAAGCAAAATCAGGTATTGCTCTCTATCTCGGCTAATGACTATTCGTTTATATCTGAAAGCCACCTGAGTGAGATTTTCGGGTTGTTTGCCAGGCACCATGTAAAGGTAAATATGATGCAAACATCAGCATTAAGCTTTACGGCCTGTATCGATTACGCTGCCGATAAATTTGAGAAGCTTTTGCAGACGTTAAAGGAATCGTTCAAAGTGAAATATAATAACGAACTTACGCTGATAACCCTGAGGCATTACACCACCGTCGCGGTTGACGAAGTAACCAATGGCAAAACAGTTTTAATGAAACAAACCAGCAGGAACACCGCGCAGGTTGTATTGAAATGATTTCTAAAGAAATATAAGTAAGGAACAGGCTATCACCGCGAAAATACCATTCAGGAAGTTAACCTCGTTATTGTTTATATAACCCCTGCGCTCCAGCACTGCACCCAAAACGGAATCGGTAAGGTTACCCACGGTACCTGCTATAATGATGCTGAGGAATAGGCTGTTCAACCCAAAATTGAGGGCAAATATCAACGCTATAATCACAGATCCTCCAAGGCCTATCAATATGCCTTCTATGCTTACTACCCCATCCCTACCCCTTTCATCAGCTTTAAAGGTGGTTATGTTATAAAAACGTTTCCCATAAATTATCCCCAACTCTGAAGATAAGGTATCAGCAGTTGCAGATGCAAATGCAGCGGCCATAAGGATGGTTGCCAGCAAAGTATTTTCAGGCATGATAAAAGCCAGTAAACCTAATATCGCAGGCAGGCCCCCGTTGGCCAATACCTGTCGGGCATCACGCTTTTCGGGGTGCTCATCGCTTAAATTGCGCTTCTCTTCTTTTTTGTAGGAGGTCGCCAGGATGGAGAGCAAGAAAAACATGGCCAGCATTGCTATCCCAATATAACCAGTGCCAAGGTAAACAAGTGCCGCCACAACCCCACCTGTTACGGCACCTGCAAGTGTAAGCTTACCCGCTTTGTAACTGGCATAACTTGCAGCAAATATGAGTAATGTGAATATAACGTGAATTATCAGCATTTACATCAAACATATAAATTAGTTTACAATACGTCATTACCTCGTAGACGATGCGCGGAAGGGCTTGCTACAATAAAAAACGCCCTTAGTTTTCACCAAGGGCGTTTAAGGTATTAAACCAAAGCATTAATGTTTATTATCGTGTTTACGGGTGTTATCCTTATTCGATGTTTGATCGGAACGTTGGCCGCCGCCATTGCTTATACCCTTTTGTTTTTGTGTTTCCTTAGCATCTACATAAGCGCGGTCGGAGGTTGACGATCCTTGTCCGGTTACATTGTTTTTTGTTTCCTGGGTTTTCATAACAGATGTATTTAAGTTTATAAATAGACCTTACAGCCTTTGTTATACCTTGCAACAACCATACCGTTCCTATCAGTTTGCAGTTATTAGTTTGAAGTTTGCCCGAAAAATTTGCCTTTGCCCGGCCAGGTAAATAAGATGCAGGTGTAAAACAAATACCTGTACTTGATTATTCATTAATAAGCATGGATAAGTCAAAACAGGTAGTATTAAGCGGACAGCTTAAATGGGTAGAGCGCATTGCATCCGTTATGGATGATAAATTTAAAGTGCCGGGCACAAACTTCCGTTTCGGCCTCGACCCTATCCTCAACCTGATCCCCTTTGCGGGCGATGTCTCGGGTTTTATCGTATCGGCCGCGTTGCTTTACGTGATGGCAAAAAACGGCGTTAGCCGCAAAGTACTCATCCTTATGACGATCAATATTAGCATAGATGCCATTGTTGGCGCCATCCCTTTATTAGGGCAGATCTCCGATTTTTACATCAAAGCAAATACCCGCAACATTCAACTATTAAAAGAACATTACAGCGAAGGCAAGCACACCGGCAGCGGCAACGGTATCATCGCGCTATTATTGATTGTCCTTTTGATAGTTTTCAGCGCGGTGCTGTACATAAGCTACCTGTTATTACACTGGTTATTCAGTTTGGGTGGTTGAGATTTCATAAGTATAAGGCATATTGGTTAGCGTACCGGCGGTTATGTTTGCTACATTAACAGATATTAGCTTAAAACCAATCTAAACATTTAACATTGAGCTGTTAAATATGTAAAGGTTACGCGTTGTAATTTGGGTGAATAGTTTCCTTACGGTATGGCTTTAGCGTACCTTTGCAGCAATGGACTATTTTAAAAACCTGCTCTCGCTGCTCAAAATTGAGCGCGACGAAGACAGGGGCGCATACTTAAAACTCACACAAACCACATCTGTTACCGATAGGCGCGCGACAGGCATTACCTGGTACCCTATCGCTATCCGTGGGTCTGAACCAAGCCGGGGAGATTACCTTACGGTTGAGCTTGAGCGCACCACAAATAAAGACATATCGCACCAATTTAAGTTTGGCGCGCCTGCCGTGCTGTTCTCCAACCATGATGCCGGTACCGACCGCGTGGAAGGGACTATAGCATACGCAGGCGGTGATCGCCTGAAAATAACCCTTTTTACCGATGAACTGCCTGATTGGACACGCAACGGCAAACTGGGCATAGAATTACTATTTGATAACAACAGCTACGATGAAATGCAGAACGCCCTTAAACAGGCATCTGCATTAGTTGATAAGCCGGAAGGGAAATTGATCCGTGTGTTGACGGGACAAGCGGAGCCTTCGTTCAACGAAATATATGAGGCACCCATTGATGGCCTAAACGCCTCACAACTTTCGGCAGCGCAAAAAGCACTGGCAGCGCAAGACCTTACCATTATACACGGCCCGCCGGGCACAGGTAAAACTACCACCATTGTACAGGCCATTAAACGCCTGATAAAACAGGATGGCAAACAAATCTTAGTAGTTGCCCCGAGCAATACAGCTGTAGACCTGTTAAGCGAGAAACTGGCAAACGAAGGCCTCAATGTTTTGCGCGTGGGCAATCCGTCGAAGGTGTCTGAAAAGCTGACGTCCCTTACATTAGATAGCAAGATGGCGGCGCATGCCTACACAAAAGACATTAAACAGCTTAAGAAACAGGCGGCTGGCTACAAGGACATGGCTCATAAATACAAGCGCAGTTTTGGCAAAGCCGAGCGCGACCAGCGCAAAGCCCTGTTTGACGAAGCACACCGCATGATAAAAGATGTGGGCAAGATAGAGCAGTTTATCATTGATGATCTGGTAAGTAAAGCGCAGATAATAACGGCCACCCTGGTAGGCAGCAATCATTATACCGTGCGCGATGTAAAGTTCAACACCGTGGTAATTGACGAGGCCGGCCAGGCACTTGAACCCGCCTGCTGGATCCCTATATTAAAGGCGCAAAAGCTCGTTATGGCCGGCGACCATTTCCAGTTACCGCCAACCATTAAGTCTAACAAAGCAGCTAATGAGGGTTTAAGCACAACGCTGCTTGAAAAATGCGCGGTACTGCACCCCAACGCCGTTACCTTGTTGGAAGAACAATACCGCATGAACAAGGATATAATGGGCTTCTCATCCAAAGAATTTTATGGCAATCGTTTAAAGGCAAACGCATCTGTTGCCAAGCGTTTGCTTTTTGATAGCGATATGCCTATGAGTTTTGTTGATACCGCAGGCTGTGGCTTTGATGAAAAGCCAGATGGTACAAGTTCCGTAAACCCCGAAGAGGCGGTGTTTCTACTGAAGCACTTGCAGCAACTTGCTGATATGATTGAAGCAAAAGACTTGCCTTTCCCGTCGATAGCCATCATATCACCATATAAAAGCCAGATCCGCATCATAAAAGAATTGTTTGAGGCATCTGCCCTGCTACCCCATGCCGATAAGATCGCTATAAATACTATAGACAGTTTCCAGGGGCAGGAACGCGATGTGGTTTATATCAGTATGACGCGGAGCAACCCGGATGGCATTATCGGTTTCCTTTCGGATATCCGCAGGATGAACGTGGCTATGACACGGGCGCGTAAAAAGTTGGTGATCATCGGTGATAGCGCGACCATTACCCGCCTGCCTTTTTATGCGGATATGATGAGTTATGCCGAGCGAATAGGCGGCTACCAAAGTGCTTGGGACTACATGAATTAACGCTTCCTGTGTTTATAAGTTAATTGCATACTCTCCATAATTCTTAGGATATTTAGCGCTTTGGCTGCAATAAATTTTAGGTGAGCAACGTACAGGACAACCACATAACCGATCATGTTTTTATTTTGAGGGATACCCCCTTTCAAAATATCACCGGGGTGGTTATTGCTAATAATTCAGCATCCGGAGCTTACCCCGATGCCGACCAATATAAGGACATCGCCCCAAAACACATTGCTGTTAATGAGGGTGTTTTTATCAACCAAACCAACGGAACGTTCCCGCCAGTGGATGTTGTGCAGCATGCCGATGGTTTGTTACTTACCTGCAATTGTGATAGCATACCGGGCAAACTTTGTGACCATCAGGCCTTGGTATTAGGGGCCATTACCCGCCGGGATGAACTGGGCATTTTCTTTAACAACAAGCTTCGCCACGAAAAACTGAAACGCTCGGCTTATGATTATGGATTGGAAAATGAACCCGATCTTGACCGTTATTTTAAACTTGATTATCAGCATAAAATAGTAACTGTTAATCCGTTAAGCAACTCGCTTATGCCGATAACTAAAGAGAGTTTATCTGGTTTAAATGACTTGATAATACCTACTGAAAATCAACATGTTAAAGAGGATGAGCGAACGGTTTGCGTAGTTATTAAACAGCATAAATATTACCAATACCTGTTCATTGAACTATACTCTGCCAAAACCACTAAAGAGGGCAAGATAAAGAACCCCATGGCCCCTGTTAACCCCCTGGACCTGATCTGGGAAACGGACGATAATAACCGGCTTAAGTTTTATACGGGCATCAATAAATTTCAAAACCACCTCAACTCCAAACGCACCGAGGCCGATATAAAAGCCCTGCGCGCCATCGTTAAAAACACGCCCGACTATCCCTTTTATTATCACGACAGTGCTATCTCAGAAAACATAACAGCAACATCTGTAGTCCCGGTTAAAGTGGCCGTGCTGCCACATGATGTGAAGCTAACGGTGGATAGCAAAGGGCAGTTTTTCGAATTGTCCGGGTCCGTAAAGATCGGCAAAACGGATCATCCGCTTAAAGATCTCGACCTACGTTTTAACTATTTTGTGTTGCTGAACGATACCCTTTACCTGGTGGATAACCTGCAGGTTTTGGCGTTGATAGACCTGCTTAAGAAACGAACGGATAATTTGCTGATCCATCAGTCGAAATTCACGGAGTTTAAAGGCGGTTTCTTATCGAAACTCGAAGATAATATATTGGTTGCCTACAAATATATTAGGGCCGCCACGCCTATACAGCTACAGCAGCAAGGCTTTGTAAAGGAGACGGAGCAAATCATTTACCTGTCGGATTTTGGCAGCCATGTGATGCTGTTGCCGGTAATGCGCTATGGCGAGGCCGAGATTCCTGTACGTACAAAGCGTATGATCTATGGCAGGGATGCCAAAGGAAAAGAGTTTTTGGTGGAGCGTAATGATGAGGCCGAACTTGCGTTTACCGCCCTGCTCACCAAACAACACCCATGGTTCCCGGAGCAATTGGAGGGCGACGACCTGCCCTATTTTTACCTCCATAAGCGGTATTTTTTACAGGAGGATTGGTTCTTGAATGTAATTGAGGATTGGAAGGCACATGATATTACCGTTTTAGGTTTTAACGAACTGGAGGGCAACAAGCTTAACCCAAATAAAGTGAATATCACCATCCGAGTGTTAAGCGGCATCAATTGGTTCAATACCGAAGTAAATGTGCGCTTTGGCCGTAAACGGGCCGCTTTAAAGCAGGTGAACAAAGCAGTACGCAACAAAAGCAAATATGTGCAGCTGGATGATGGCACCATGGGCATCCTGCCTGCCGAATGGGTGGAAAAGTTTGCCGAATACTTTAATTCGGGCGAGATAGTGGATGATATACTACAGATCCCTAAAACCAACTTCCAGACCGTATCAGAGCTTTTTGAGGACGCCATGCTGGATGATGAGGTAAAAACGGATATCCAAAACCTCCAGTTAAAAGTGATGGATTTTGAATCACTTAAGGAAGTTACGATATCGCCGGATTTTAAAGGCACACTGCGCCCCTACCAGCATCAAGGCTTAAACTGGCTAAATTTTTTAGATGACCTGAATTTTGGCGGATGTTTGGCAGATGATATGGGCCTTGGTAAAACTCTGCAGATCATTGCGTTTATCCTGTCGCAACGGGATAAGGTTAAGCGCAATACCAACCTGCTGGTTGTACCCACCTCGCTAATATTTAATTGGCAAATGGAACTTAAAAAATTTGCCCCCTCCATCCGCATCCACACTATTTACGGTGCCGACCGGATCAAAAACACGGATGAGTTTGATACTTTCGAGGTAATCCTTACTTCTTATGGTACGCTGTTAACGGATGTGAATTTCCTGAAAAGCTATCGGTTCAACTATATTTTTCTTGATGAATCGCAGGCCATCAAAAACCCCGATTCGCAACGGTACAAGGCTGTGCGGTTATTGAAAGCGCGTAACCGTATTGCCATTACAGGTACGCCTATCGAGAATAACACTTTCGATCTTTATGGACAGCTTTCATTTGCTTGTCCCGGCCTATTGGGTACAAAACAATACTTTAAGGATATTTACGCGGTGCCTATAGATAAATTCAAGAGCAATAAACGCGCTGCAGAACTCCAGGCTAAAATTAAACCGTTTATACTGCGCCGCACCAAGCAACAGGTGGCCGAAGAACTTCCCGATAAAACCGAAATGGTACTGTATTGCGAGATGCAGCCACAACAGCGAGGTATTTATGATGCTTACGAAAAGGAATTTAGGGAATATATTTCTGCCACTACTGATGACTTGCTCAAGCGCAGCCCGATGAATGTTTTGAAAGGCCTTACCCGCCTGCGCCAGATCTGCGATTCGCCCATGCTGCTTACGGGCGATAAACCACCGGGCGATGAATCGGCCAAGATAGCGATGCTGATAGAGCAGATAGAAAGCAAATCGCCACAGCATAAGATCCTGGTGTTCTCGCAGTTTGTTACCATGCTGGAACTGATCAAAAAAGAATTGATTGCTCGCGATATTCAATTCAGCTGGTTAACAGGCAGCAGCCGGAACCGCGAGGCAACGGTGAACAATTTCCAAAATAACCCGGAGATAAGGGTATTTCTTATCAGCCTTAAAGCAGGCGGTGTTGGCCTTAATTTGACCGAAGCCGATTATGTGTACCTGGTTGACCCATGGTGGAACCCTGCCGTTGAAAACCAGGCAATAGACCGTACCCACCGCATCGGTCAGCATAAAAATGTGGTAGCCGTACGATTGATTTGCCCCGATACGGTTGAAGAAAAGATAATGGACATGCAGGACACCAAACAACAGCTGGTTAAAGACCTCATCAAAACTGACGCGTCATTCCTGCAATCACTCTCCAAAGCCGACTTGCTTGGCCTGTTGCGAAAATAGCTGCCGCCGTATCATATTATACACCTATAATATCAAATAGTACAACATTAAAAAATTGCTTTTAAGTAGGTTTGTTTTATAAACCAATGTTACGGGTAAACCCAAAGGACCAACCATGAAGCATTTTTCCTTAAAACAACTCATCGGCTTTGCCATAGCTGTATTTGCATTTTTAGGCAGTACTAATATAGCGCTGTCGCAAATCAAAAATTTTAATAAAAACGGCGGCCAGATAACGCGCTTTAGTACCGTTGGTAACGCTGTGGATGCGCATGATGGTGAGATAGCCTACTTTGGCGATACCTACTATTTATATGGCACCAGTTATGATTGCGGTTTTCAATGGGGTAACAAGGGCGCGCCGTTTTGCGGGTTTAAGGTGTATTCTTCAAAAGATATGAATAACTGGGCAGACCGTGGCTATCTCTTCGATGCCACCACCCCCGTTTGGCAAACGCGTTGCGATGGCAAAACGTATGGCTGCTTTCGCCCGCATGTTATCTACAATGAAAAAACCAAATTATACGTGCTGTGGATAAACGTTTATGATAACCAGGTTGGTTACCGCGTGTTCACCGCTAAAACACCTGTAGGCCCTTTTAATGAAGTTGCAGAACCACATTTATCCGTAAACAGCGACATGCCCGTTGCAGGCCTGAACAACGGCGACCATGATACCTTTATTGATGATGACGGCACGGCATACCTGGCCTTTACCGACTGGCGCACAAAAGGGACCATCGTGATAGAAAAATTGAGCCCCGATTACCTAACGGGTACTGGCGAATTTGTAAAAGGCATCACCGAGGGCGAAACAGAAGCCCCCGGCCTATTTAAACGCAAAGGTGTTTACTACGTAGTTTATTCTGACCCTAACTGCGGGTATTGTTCGGGAACGGGTACATCCTATCGAACGGCTAATTCACCGCTCGGCCCATGGTCAAAGGCTACCAAGATCAGCGATAATTCTTGCGGCGGGCAGCCTTCATTTGTATCGACCATTAAAATTAATTCGGAAACCGTTTACCTTTATGGCAGCGACCTTTGGAACAATGCCGCCAAGAACGAAGCACTTGCCAATTTTTACTGGGCGCCACTAACTTTCGCGGCCGATGGTAGCATTAACCCGCTTAAATGTTTCGAGGCGTATAAAATGCCAAAAGCACGGTCTGCCCAAACCCACTACAGCATCAAAGGTGATATTGCCGGGGACACAGCACGCGCACAATCTTTTACAGCTAAACGATCTGGAAAACTAAGCACATTGAATATAACCGTTTTCAAAAACAACTATCCGGATGCATCATTGATGGTGGAAGTTTACAGGGCAAACGGTTTAAAACAACCTGTAGGCAAAGCTTTATTTACGGAAAACATCCCGGCAGAGAAAATTGGCTGGTCGGCAAAGCACATAAGTCTAAAACCTAATCTTCGGATTGCAAAAGGCGGCCATTACGTGTTCGTTCTTAAATCTGCTGCCACTAAAGGGTGCTATGGCTTTGCTTACAGCGATATCACGCCTTATCCGGGCGGTAGCGAATCAATAAGTACTGATCGCGGCAAAATATTCAAAACTGAACCAAACCGAACATTAAAGTTCCAAACGTTTGTTACCAATTAAAGCTATATCGATTCCCTGATAATGGTATTGAACGGCACTTTAATATGGGTGTGGGTACTATTTAATACCAACTGGGCAGCATGTTTACCCATAAATTCAAAATCAGTAGATATGGTGGTGATGCCGTTCAATATAAACTTTTTGAGTGGGGTTTCATTATAAGAGATCAGGCCAACATCCTCTTTCAACTTTAAGTTTTGTTGCAGCAATAGATTTATCACGGCAACAAGGTCATCCTCGGTAAGGGTAATATAGAGCGTATCTTTACGGATCTTTTGATTGCTCATGTCTGATAGGATATCGTATTCGCAATTATATTGTTTACAAAAGCTAAGGAAACCTATAAGTATATCAACCGGGAAATAACTATTTTTTGGAAAGACAATGGTACATGAGTGATAGCGTTTTATTTGAGGGAGCAATTCCTCCAGCGCGTTAAATATATCATTCTCAAAATCTTCGTACACCGCACCAAAATCACCCTCGACACCTTCAACCAGTTTACCAAGCAATATCAATTTATCTTTGGGGATCTGGTTGATCACCTCGTGGGCATTGTCGATCTTATCTATAAAATGGGGCACAACAACAACCTTATCGTAGCTGTCCTGCTTCTCTAACAGGATCTTTTTGAAAAAATTAAAACTATTGTTATAGATGTAAAAATCGATGGAAGCTTGATTTCCAAGCGCTTCGGCAAAGGCATCGTACATGAGTTTTTTGTGGCTGCTAAGTTTATTGAACAATAGCAGCACCTTTACCGGCCTGTCCAAGTTTACGTTTGAAACATAATACCCCTTGCCATGCACAGAACTTATAATACCACTCTTTTTCAGTGTATTATAAGACTTGGTTACAATATTCCTTGAAATATCAAGCGCGATGCTCAGATCATTAATAGAAGGCAGGATATCGTTCTCATCAATCAGTTTTTCATTTATCCCCTGCAAAATACAGTTGCATAACTGCCTGTAATAAGGCGTTAACGAGTATTCATCAATCTTTAATATTTTAAGAAAATTCTTCATGTATAAACTTACGCTAAGCTAAAATTATAAAGGCCTGTTAGCAAACCTTAACCGTATCTATCTTTAATATGTGGCCCAGTTTTTTAATTTTTGAAGCGATATGCCCCCTACCGATAGCACAATGATGCGCGGGCCCCTGCGCGTTCCAGGCCTCCACAAAATAACGTGCACCTAACGGGAATTTATAACGGCTATTGGTATTGCCTATTTCCAGGATCTCGCCCGCTACAGATTCTCCCTCGGCAACTAATAGTTTCAGCCGCCCGTCCCCGGTTTCTACAACAGACAGCAAGGTAACCGGCCCGTGCTGTACCGACATTTCTACCGATAACCCACTACCCACCTTGCCATGATATACTTGCAAGGGCTTTACTTTTATTTTGCCTTCGGCTATGCGCGGGTGGCAAGGGCCATCGTGCCCCATCAGCACTACATCATCATTAAAATCCATGGCGTAGTACTCGGTAAAAGAACCTCCGGCTCCAAAGCTGTCCATTATTTTCATGGCCTGGGCATTTTTGATCTCGTACTCGCCCGCTACCGGGATGTTCCTGCCCGTTAGTAACGAATTACCAAGAATAATGGATGAAATGGTATCCTCATTAACATTACCCGTCCCTTTGTGATAGTATGCGAGCGAACCAAGTTGATGCTTATTTACCAATTTATCTAAAGCTACGGCAGTTAGCGCGGCCCGGTTAAGTTCTTCACCCGGGCAATCAGCCTGAACATCAAATTCATTTGCGATCTCTGCGAGTTTAGCTTCAATTTCATCATCCGTAATCGTATCCCGCAATGCTGATAGTTCATCCACTTCTATTACTTCCATGTGGCCGCCAAAGGTTGCGCATTGCAGCGTTTGGTCGGTATAAATATCCATCATACCACCGTAGTAGTTGCCCATTAGGCCTAAGCGGTTATAATACATTATGCGGGCTACTTTAGCAGCATCTATCCATTCCTTTGCCTCGTTCCAAACCTGCGGGTCGTTTTGCAGCATACCTGTTATTTGATGGAACGGTATGCTACTGCGATTAAAAACATTGGCTATCTCGGGCACTGAGCATGATGAGCAATGCGCCAGCCACTCGCCCGTCATAACGGTACGGTCTGTTAAAGCGTTAAAGCTTTTATAGTCGATGCCGGCTTCCGGCGAAAGGTTCAATACAATAACCGGCACACCTGCCTTACGAACCACCGGCAACACGGTGGATGATAATGCGTAGGTAGTTACATACAAAAATATGATATCAACATCTTCGCGTTTAAAGGCATCGCCTGCTTCAAAGGCTTTCTCCGGGGTGTCTATCAATCCAAGGTTTACAATGTCGGCATCAAAGGCTTCCATGCTTTTGGCTACCGCATTTACATAGCCTGTTAAGCGTTCCTGTAACCCTGCAAATTGTTCCCAATATGCTTGCAACCCTATGCCAAATAAGCCTACTTTGGCTTCAGTTTGTTTCATGCGATATCCTATTTGCTTTTGATTTCCTGAACTATGGTAACCGGCCCCATCAATCCCGACGGTAACAATGGCGATTTACCGCTATACTGTTGTGTGGTGGTAAATGTGTACCGCCCGCTGGTGCGTGGTTGGCCTTTAAGCAACCACTCCGGCCAATTATCATCTACAATGCCGTCGTATGGTTTTGACTCATCGCCTATCAGCCTGTTTGGCCAAAGGTTGGCGACTTCAATCTTCAGTACGTTATTTTTTTGTTTTAGGGACGATGATATATCTATCCGCCATGGTGCTGTCCATACCACGCCAAGGTCTTTACCATTCAAGATAACGCGGGCAAGGTTATTAACTTTACCCAGATCAAGATAAACCGGCGATGAACCAACAACCGATACATCAAATTTCTTGTAATAACTTGCTATACCCGAATAATATTTAATGCCATCTACCTGGCTTTTTGTCCAATCGGCAAGGGTGTCAAAAACGATATGCGCAGGGCCACCCCATTTAGGATCAAAATTTACGTCCCACGGGCCGGTTAAATTTGCTAACGTCTTTTGAATAGTTGTGTTAGATAAGCCCGAGGCTTTCCATTTATTGTTTGCCGAAAACACCACGAAGCAGCTTTCATAAGCGCCTAATTGTAAGGGGACAAGTGTTATACCTTTAGCAGTTTTAAATGCTTTAATCCTTTTTATTTTACCGGATATGGCATCCCACAATTCCGGCGAACCTTTTATAGTTCTGAATTGCCCGGTGAAGCTAACCTGCCCATCTGTTTTGTTGCTTAAAAAGTAAATATCCCAATTTGCAGCGGTGCGATGGGTGTACCTAATCGGGCCATCGGATAAAAAATCTTCCTTAACTTTTTTAGCTTTCAGGATTTTGGCAACAGCATCATAAGTTGGATATAAATGGTCGATATTCTCGCTCAACGCACCGCTCCAAAACAGCGTGCCCTTGCCATATTGGCGACGCATTTCTTTAGTTGGTTTAGCAATAGAGCCCCAGATCTGTTTACTTAAAGCCTCCACCTTGCTATCGCACAGCGGATAACCAGCCAAACTTGGCGAGCGCAACGGCGGGCTGCCCACAACCGTTGCGCCCAGTTTTAAAAGGTTGCCAATTTTGGTAAGCAGCTGAGGTGTCATGGCTTCATATACCGGCAGCACCAATACTTTGTAAATTGCTCCAGATGGAAAAACAATATTATTATTTACTACCGTAGCCTCCATCAACTGGCCCGGCGAGCAACCATCAAAGTTAAAGCCCCGCCTATCGCCTATGGTATCGCCCAATATGGCTGAAGATGGTGGTACAAACACGTGTGGCGAACCTTCTGGTGTTAAATAAAGGATATCGGCTACCGTGCGGCCCTGCTGCAAAATGTATTGGCAACGGGTAATATAATCATGGTAGCCGCCAACCATTGGCCACCACGTTTGGCTGCGGTCCCAATGGACGCCATAAGGGCCCATTGTCGCGCCTGGTCTAAGGGAATCTGCCAGGAACTGGTTTTGAAATGTGTGATAAACAAAACGGTTGATACCTGTTGCAAACGCCCAGTCGCCCTGGTTTTTCATGGAGCCGGGGTACTGTTTCCAGCCTTCATTGTCCTGCGCGGTAAAAGCCTCGGCAGGCACAAGGGATCTGCCCATAACATGCCCAATGGATGTAGCCTCTATAACACTGTAGGTGGAGTTAAAGCCAAAGCCTTTGCTCCAAAACTCGCCCATGGGCACATCGGCTACGCTACCTAATTCAAGGTCGGCAGTAGGGTTCATGTCATACGGTTCTATGGATAAACCAAGGCCGTGGCGTTTGGCGTATGCCTTTACATGGCCGGCATGGTTCGCCAGGATTACTTCCTGCGAGGTTTGCCTTAAGTCCCATAAAAAACGTTCGCTCTCCTCCGGGCTACCCACAATAATGCCCGAGTAAACAGGGTAATATTTTAACGGATCATAGCCGCGTCGTTTTATAAACTCTTTACGGAAGTTGGCTGTCCAGTTTTGTGCGCCCATTTCCCAACTGTCCATGTGCAGGCGTTTTAAACCTCCGGGTTGGTTTTTATTTACCTTACCTATTTTTTTTAGCAGCTTGCCTATATAGTTTTCAAGGTGCGCGTTTAGTGCTGTAGTATCAAACTTATCAGCTTCGAAACCCAAGCCTGGCACAGGCGCAGGGCGGGTAATAGCACCATTATTGCGGCTGCCAAAACGCATCACTATCCATTTGCCAGCAGGTGGCAACCAGTTCAGTGTACCATCGGCACGCATTTTACCCGTAAGGTCAATGATCTTATTTTTGGCGATGGCAGTGCTTTTATCTGCATTATTAGAGGGGGCTGACAAATATGGTTTAACAACCGCCGAACTATATGGCGCACGCACGTACAATGCCTTCTCATCCAATTCAGCAATTCCATTATTTTTATCTGTAGTTTGAAAAGCTAAAACCGCCACATCCTCGTAATAATCCAGCCATTGTTTTTTAAATTCGCCGGTCAGGTTGTCCTCGCCGAAAAATGGCTTTTTAGGTTTAGGTACAGGCAGTACAATATTCTTATCGCCTGCAGAAACCACAACCTGGCTCGACACCAAATGCTTCATCGATTGATTGCCTTTAACCCAGGGGCCTCCGCTACCCGTCCATCCCGGGCCAATGCCCAAAGTGATCTCGATACCTAAACGGCGGGCTTCATGCTCAGCATGTACAAAAAGAGAGGTCCACTTGTCACTTAAAAACTCAACTGGGCCGCGCGGTACGCCTACATTAACTTCCAAAAAAACCAGGTTACCTATCCCCGCTTTTTTCATCGACTCCAAGTCTTTGGTAATGGTTTCGGCCGACATATTGCCATCCATAAAATACCAGTAAACGCCGGGCTTATAAGCATCGCCGGGATGTGCAAACGACGCTTTCATTTTAGCCATTTGCGCGTTAGCAAAAACACTAAAAAGCATCAGGAGCAATACGGGCAAAATAGTTTTCCTGTAAATCATTGGTATTTGGTGAACACCCATTGGCTGGTGCGCATAACTGGTTATTCAAAACTACCCGATTAGCGTTTACTATAAAATGGACTATTTGATAAATAAAATGTATATTTTGACTTGCAAGCCCGCGGTGTAAAACCATATTTAATTTTTTGTTGCTATTTTTCGGGACTGAAGCCATGATCAACTACTACAAATATCTACCGGTTAGTAAAGAAGACGAGCGCTGGGGCCTAACGGTGCTAAACGCCGGCTGTACACATGTGGGCGCATCAAACGCGTATCCTTTAAAAGACCACCCGGCTCACCATAATTTTAGCTGGAACAACTGGCGGGTATTGCAAGAGTACCAGCTTGTTTATATCACTAACGGGCAGGGGGTTTTTGAATCGGAAAGTTTTGGGGAAACCGACATTAAGGCAGGTACCGTTATGGTGTTATTCCCAAACGAAAAGCACCGCTACAAACCCGACAGCCAAACCGGCTGGGATGAGTATTGGGTGGGTATAAAAGGCCCCGTGATAGATAACCTGGTTACATCCGGTTACCTCAAACCCGGTAGTCCCTGCCTCTATATTGGTTTTAACGAGAGTGTACTAAATATTTATAACAACATCATAGCCGAGACAAAGAAAGAAAAACCCGGCTATCAACCCCTCATTTCGGGCGCGGTGATGCACTTGGTAGGTATTTGCCATGCGGCAATAAAACAAAGCGCGACAGAAAATAAAGAAGAAGAAGTTATAATTGATAAAGCCCGGTTACTTTTCCGCTCCAACATCAGCAATGCATACTCGGCAGAGCAAGCCGCTAAAGAATTAAATGTGGGATATTCGAGGTTTAGGAAGCTGTTTAAAAATTACACGGGCCTATCGCCGGGCCAATATTATTTACAGTTAAAAATTGAACGCGCGAAGGAGTTATTAAGCAATGGCCATACCCCGGTTAAGGAGATCTCAATCGATCTGAATTTCGATTCGAGTTTTTATTTCTCCAAGATCTTTAAGGAAAAGACCGGCCTGCAGCCCACCGAATACAGGAAGCGCAGTAACAATTTGGTTTGATGATAATCTAAACCGCGAACATTATGGAACTTTTAACCCGCTGTTAAAAACTAATTGAGAGCGAAAATTTGGTTAGGTAGCTAATTTTTCATCATATTTATAATCAAACATAACCTTAAGTATATGGGCCTATTTAGTAGACTGCTGAACGAATTTATTGATGTAATTGAATGGGTTGATAACACCCAGGATACGCTGGTTTGGAAATTTCCGCGCAATGATAACGCCATTAAAATGGGCGCCAAGCTTACGGTGCGCGAATCGCAAGTAGCTGTTTTTATGAACGAAGGACGCATTGCAGATGTTTTTACTCCGGGCTTATACGAGTTGCAAACCCAAAATATGCCCATACTCACCACCTTAAATAGCTGGAAATATGGTTTCAACAGCCCGTTTAAGGCTGATGTTTATTTTGTAAGCACCCGCCAGTTCACCAACCAAAAATGGGGCACCAAAAACCCGGTTATGATCCGCGATGCCGAGTTTGGCCCCGTAAGGTTACGTGCGTTCGGTTCGTTTAACTTTAGGGTACATGATGCTAAACAGTTCCTGACAGAGATAGCAGCCACCAACCCGCAATTTATTGTTGAAAATATTAATGAGCAGCTGCGCAACCTGATTGTGGCACGCGGTATGGATGCTGTAGCGCAATCAAAAATATCGATCCTTGACCTTGCTGCCAATTACGACGAAATGGGCCAGCTGATCTCAGATAGCATCCAGCCCGATTTTATTGAAATGGGATTAAACCTGACTAAGTTATTGGTAGAGAATATCTCGCTACCGCCAGAGGTCGAGCAAGTGCTTGATAAGCGGAGTGAAATGGGCATTATTGGAAACCTTGGCGCTTACGCGCAGTTTCAGGCTGCTAACGCGATTGAAAAATCGGCAGAAAACTCTATTGGCGGCAATTTGGGTGCGGCAGGTATGGGCCTTGGCGTTGGTGCCGCCATGATGGGACAAGTGGGCAACGTGTTTAAACCAACCCAGTTTGACCCTAATGCCGACGCGGCCGAAGCTGCCCCTCCTATCCCCCCGGCACAATACCATGTTGTTAAGGATGGAAAATCTGACGGGCCGCATACGTTAAGCGACATCGATAAAATGATAACTGCTAACGCGATAACTAAAGATACTATGGTTTGGAAAAAAGGAATGGCCGGGTGGGCAGCTGCTGGTAGCGTTGCCGACCTTACCGGCTTTTTTGATAACGAGCCGCCACCAATAGCATAACCTATACCGAAACCTTATTACATGAGCGACCTTACAAAGCCGTCGGAAATTAGCAATGAGCTAAAGTGCAAGGGCTGCGGTGCGTTACTGCACTTTGTACCCGGCACTAATAACCTGCAATGCGATTACTGCGGCGAAAACAACCCCATAGAACAGCAAGAGGAAGCGGTAATTAGATCGTTTGACTATGAGGATTATATTGCCGGCATTGATGCAAGTAAGCAGCTTGATAGCCATAAGGTTGTAGACTGTAATAACTGCGGGTCGCGTACGGTGCTCGATTCTTTTGTAACGTCAGATAAATGCCCGTTCTGCGCATCACCATTGGTTTTAAACCTGGAAAGCGGTTTACAATACGTGCCGCCGCATTATATTTTACCGTTTGAGGTTACCAAACAACAGGGTGCAGCATTTTTTAACAAATGGCTGGCCGGTCTATGGTGGGCACCAAACGACCTGGCTAAAAAAGTAAGCAACAGTTCATCTGTACTAAACGGTGTTTACCTGCCCCATTGGGCGTACGATACCAATACCCTTACCGATTATACAGGCGAACGCGGCGATTATTATTATACAACCGAAAGTTATACTGAAACAGTTAACGGGCAAACGCAAACCAAAACCCGCCAAGTACGCCACACCCGCTGGAGCGACGCATCCGGGAGGGTGCATTGTAAATTTGAGGATCTTATAGTCCCGGCAAGTACATCATTGCCCGAAGTAACGCTGGTAAAGCTTGAGCCCTGGAAATTTAGCAACCTGGTAAAATTTGACGAACGCTATACCAGCGGCTTCCGGTCAGAAACCTACCAATTGGACCCAGAGAAAGGATTTTTAAAAGCAGAGGAACAAACTGTTGCCGAAATTGAAGATACCATCCGGAGGGATATTGGCGGCGATGAGCAGCGGATAAATGACACCACTACCCAATACAACGATAAAGCCATTAAATACATTATGCTGCCGGTATGGGTAAGCGCTTACAATTACAACAATAAAGTTTACCAGTTTACAGTAAATGCCAGCACGGGCGAAGTTATTGGTCAGCGGCCTTTAAGCTACATTAAAATAGCGCTGGCTATTTTATTTGCTATAGCGGTAATAATCGCAGCGGTAATTTATTTTCAAAGCGTAAACACAAATCCTCAATAGTCGGGCGGTAGTTATAAAGTAGTTAAAACTGCATGGCAAATTGTAAACCCAATACGCCATCCTGGTAAGACGGCAGTAATATCGAACTGCTTTTCTTTTCTTTTTTTAACTCATAAGGCACATCGCGGTTTTGCTCTTTATACCGCCCGGCTTTAAAAAGGCGGTTACGGATGTATGGGTACAGTAAATATGCCGCCTTGGTAGACAAGATACCGAAACCTGCACCTGCCACAACATCGCTAAACCAATGATTTTGGTGGTAAATACGGAATAACCCCGTGGTAGTGGCAAAGGTATACCCGATGATACCGTAATAAACAGATTTCTCATTAAGCTCCTGCGCCATAAACTCGGCACCTAAAAACGAGTTTGAGGTATGGCCCGATGGGAACGAGTAATTATTGCTGCCGTTTGGCCTAAGGCGGTGGGTCGCGTTTTTTAATCCGAAAACAGCAAGGTTCATCATCCCCTGCGCCATTACGTAAATAAGCGTACGATCTACAAAGGTATTTTTGCCATGAACGCCAACCAGGTTAACGGCATAAACTATTACTACGGGCGCGTACTGAAAATAATCTTCGTAGTGCTTCTTGGTAGAAAAATTATGCTCGTTAGCTTCCTTGTAAATATATCGGTCGAATCGTTGCAGGGGTTTAAGGGCGAGAGAGCTTAAGCCATAGCCAACCAATATAGCAGGCGGTATCAATGCCGCGGTTTTACTGCGCAAATGTTTTACAGTATCTGGCGCGGTAAAAAGATCTTTTTTAAGGGTATCAACAATGATCACCTTCCTAACCGTATCGGTAGGTACGGTTTGCGCAGTCGCGTTAAAACAAATAAACAGCAAAACAATGTAGAGTGCTTTTTTCAACAGGGAGATATTATAATATTAAACCGTTCTTTAACAACGGTTAACACTGAACGGGAAAATACTATTTATGTTTTGACGGATTATTAAGTTTAAGATGACAACCTGCGGGGGCGTTTAGGCCGGTCGGGTGTATCAGCCGATGCAGCTGGTTTTGAGTATGGCCTTGGGCTTGGCGTTTTCTTTACGGGCTGGTCTTCGGTAATATTTAAAGTAAGTTCGCGGCCTTGAAACATAGTACCATCTAAAGCAATTACCGCATTTTCGGCACTTATGCGGTCTTCCATTTCTACAAAGGCATATCCTTTGCAAACGCGCGTTTTTTTATCGCGTACAATTTTTATGGTGCTCACAGCACCATGCCAGCTTATTAGCTGCACCAGTTCCATTTCGGTAATATCAAGCGGAAACCCGCCGACGAAGATCTTTGTCATAAGTAAATACAACGCAATATTAACTATTCTTGTTATTTAACAAAAACATACGGGTAATTGTTACATGCAGATGGCTAAAACAATTATAGTAAGATATTTATTTAATAGCTATGATAACAGTAGTAGGGATCTTTGAAAAAGCCGAACTTGCCGAAGAGGTAAGCTCATACTTATTAGCAAATGGGTTTACAGGCGAAAATGTAGACATCCACACGCATGGCGATAAGCAGGACGACCAGAACCGTATAGGTGATTTTTTTAGCCAACTGGTAGATGATGACAACCGGGCAAAGCATTTTGCATCGTTGGGGCGAAACGGATCTATCTTGACTGTGCATGCCAACTCCACCCGCGAAGCTCAAGAAGCGGCAGATGCCCTGAACAACTACGGCGCCATAGACGTTAACGCAAGCGACGACAGCCCATCGCATAGCCAAATGATAGAAAGGATCGTGGCGGATGACATGAGGTTGCGGTAAATAATCTTATGAGCCATGATGTTACTAAAAGTTCTTAATAATTTAATGCCTAACTAAATAAAGTCTCTTTATTTAGTTAGGCATCCATTTTTTCGGGCTTACGTAAGTAGATATCTATTAATTTTTTGGTGTGTAATTACAACTTATTTCCCTTCGAATTATAACCGATGTTATAGCCTTTACATTTCAGATTATCCTAAATGAAAAACGTACTTCCAGGAACGGCATAATTCCAGGCTAATGTCATTCAATTCTCATTAATTTTTTTCTATTAAAATGTTTGGTTTGGATGTTCGTCATCATCTTATGGCAAAACGGCTTCCTCTTATCCTATTACTTTGGTTATTCACCGACATTTACTTTTTCCAGGTTGTAAAAACAATTACTGCAAATCCGGTCATCCACCTGGCTTATCGTTCTATAGACATCATTCTTTTATTCGGAGTGGTATTGATAATGTTATTGCCACGCGGCGGTAAAATCGCCCAAGTAATCATAACCGGTCTTATGGCATTTATGTTATTAACTTTTGTGCCCCGCCTGTTCTCGCTCCCGGTATTACTTATCGAAGACCTTATTCGCCTTTTTAGGGGCTTCCCGCCGCGCGCAATATGGGTGAGCCAGCTTACTGCAGTGTTTGCAGCAGTTATATTGCTGGTTGTATTATTTGGCATTACGCGTGGCCGGCATTTTTATCGTGTACGCCGCGAAATACTATATTTCGCCGATCTGCCGGAGGCTTTTGATGGGTTTACAATAACGCAGCTCTCGGATATTCATTCAGGTAGCTTTAGCAGCGATGCAGGCGTACAAAAGGGTGTTGATATGGTTAATGACCAAGCCAGCGACCTTATCTTATTTACAGGCGATCTGGTTAATAACAAAGCTTCTGAAATGGACCGCTGGATTTCGGTATTTGCTAAGCTTAAGTCTACCTATGGCAAATTTTCAGTATTAGGCAATCATGATTACGGCGACTACGTGCAATGGGAAAGCGAAACTGCGAAGCAAAACAATCTTGTCCGCTTAAAACAGGTGCATGGCGATATTGGATTTAAATTATTGCTAAACCAGGCCATCAGTATTAAAAAAGACGGGCAGCACATTTGCCTTATCGGCGTAGAAAACTGGGGCAAAGGCGGTTTTCATAAATATGGCGACCTGGAAAAGGCAGCAGCCGGACTAAGCCCGGACAGCTTTAACATCCTAATGTCGCATGATCCCTCTCACTGGGACGCGGTAACACTGGGCCATCACAAACATATCCACTTAACACTTGCGGGCCATACCCACGGAATGCAATTCGGCATCGAATTGTTTGGCTTTAAATGGAGCCCGATCAAATATGTGTATAAGCAATGGGCCGGGCTTTATGAACAAGCCGGAAAATACCTTTATGTAAACCGCGGGTTTGGTTTTTTAGGCCTTAAAGGCCGCATAGGCATGTGGCCCGAAATAGCTGTAATTACGCTTAAACGCAGGTTGGCGTAATTTATAAGAAATCCCACCAAACGGCCCTCTTTGGCGGGTCACCCAAGGTATACGGCTCCCCAATACGCGGCACATTTACTTGTATGCCTAATTTATCGGCAGCTGGTAACAGTTTTTTTATAGGTGCGTTCCAGGCATGGTCAGATGCCTCAAACTTTGCCCAGTGAATAGGTTGTAGTAAACCTGCCCGCAGGTCAACAGCTGCCTGGGCAGCTTGCCCAAGCGGCAAATGTGCCCATGGCCAATTGGGGCTGTACTGGCCACATTCAAGTAGCGCCATATCGAAGGGGCCATATTGCTCCCCAATTTGTTTAAATAGTGGCCCATAACCACTGTCGCCACTGTAAAATAACCTGTAGCAATCTGCCTGTATTACATAAGATGCCCAAAGTGTTTTATTTGCTTTAGTATAAGTGCGGTTACTACGATGCTGCGCCGGTGTAGCGGTTACTTTAAGGCCATTGGGCAACGTTACCGATTGGTTCCAATTAAGTTCCATAATCTTTTTAGGGTCATACCCCCAATAAACGAGATCAGCACCTACACCCTTTGGCACTATCGCCATTTTGATACGGCTTTTCAATTTTTTTAGGGTGTTATAATCCAGGTGGTCGTAGTGATCATGAGATATTATAAGCACATCTATTGGCGGCATATCCTCTGCATGGTAATTTGTGGTGCCTTTAAATGCCCTAACTACCCCAGGTATTGGCCCTGCATGGTTATTAAAAATAGGATCAATAAGTATGTTACCCTGCCCGGTTTTAATTAGCAAAGACGAATGCCCAAACCAAACGATTGTTGGCGCAGGTGACGCCAGTGCCTTAAGATCGGTTTTTACCCATGGAAGTGCATGGGAAGGCCGGGTTATTTTAGAACGGTTGTGGAATAACAACAGTAATTTATTGCGCTTTACGGTAGAATCAGACAGTTCGGCTATATTTTCAAAAGCGCCATTTTTGAAATTAGGTAAGGTGTCTAAACCGGCAAGCGATTCACCCTGCGGGTTTTTACCTACCGATTTCACCAAACCACAGCCGGCATTTACCATCAGCAATAGCACAAACGTAAAAATCCCCAAACACCAATACTTCATACATTAAAAGGCTAATAACGTTAAGCCCTGCCGATTATTTCCCGATAACAGATAATACGAATGGTTTAGCCTGCAAAGACTGATTAATTTTCTTGAGATATGTTATCAAGCAAACAACTTTTAAAACCTGAACACGAAAAAGCCAAATCGATAACACGTCTTAAATTGACTCAAAAGTTTTTAATTAGGGCTTTACGGGTTCAGCATATCTAATTTATTTTCAATTGTTTAATGTATTATCTACTTTTATATACGTTTCAATTTAGAAATCGTTTTACAGCCTTTAATTCAGTACCAAAAATGAAAAGGAAAATTTTTATTTCGAATGTGCTAACACTTGCAGCAATACCACTGGTTGGAAAATCTTTCGACAGGCAAAATAATATGAAAACAGGTAAAGGTTTTAAAACCAATAACGGAGAGGGCAGGCTGCATGGCCATATTAAACTAAAAGGTGTTAATGCAAATATACTGGATGTTAAAGTATCCGGGACAGACACTGATGGAAATATTGCAGTTTTTGAACAAACAAGTCTTTCGCAAGGCAGAGGGACGCCTTTGCATATCCATTATGCGCAGGACGAAATATTTTATGTACTGGAGGGAGAATACTATTTTAGAGTGGGTGATGATAAATATCATCTTTCTACAGGTGATAGTATTTTCCTGCCGATGAAAGTTCCACATGCGTGGACTCAGGTTTCAGAAAAAGGTAAGATGACGGTTACTTTTCAACCCGCAGGCAAGATGGAAAATTTCTTTGTTACCCTGGCGGGGTTAGATCATCAACCAAATCATGATGAACTGGCTAAACTTTTCGCAGATAACGAAATGCAGATTGTAGGACCGCCGCTAAAAATTGAATGATATTGGCTATGGTCGGTGCCACCACCTCACCATTTACTTTAAACTTTTCAAACAAAAAAAAGCCTCCTGAATTTCTTCAGGAGGCATCCGGGTAAATGATGGGGCTCGAACCCACGACCCTCGGTACCACAAACCGATGCTCTAACCAACTGAGCTACATCTACCGTATTGGAGGCTGCAAAAATAGAAATCTAAACCCAATTTGCAAAGCATTTTTTAAAATTACACTCTGCTTACCTGTTTAACAGGGCCTTAGATTAAATTTGTAGCTATGTCAGAGCAGTTAGTGGAGTTGAATGTTACCGGGATGCATTGCAATAATTGCGCGATGAGTATCCATAAATTACTGGAAAAGAAAGGCTTGCAGGATGTATTAGTTAGTTTTGCGTCCGAAGAGGTAAAATTTAGCACTGCCGATCAATCTATCCTGCCACAGATCATCAAAGATATTGAGGGCCTCGGCTTTAAAGTTGTTGATGAAGAGAACATCCAGCCCACCCCGTTTTACGACAAGGTGGAGAATAAATTTATTTTCTGCGCCATTTTTACCACCCCGCTCCTGCTGCATATGCTGTTCCCATGGCATTTTCTGCATAACCCGGTAGTACAGTTGATATTATGCCTGCCCGTTTTCTCGGTTGGCTGTCTGCACTTTGGTAGAAGCGCCTACAGTTCCTTAAAAAATGGTGTACCCAATATGGATGTGCTCATCTTCGTAGGTTCAACCTCAGCGTTTATATATAGCTTGGTGGGCACCGTTCAAAACCTTGGCGAGCATTATCTTTTCTATGAAACTTGCGCAACCATCATCACATTGGTATTGTTAGGTAACGTGCTGGAGAAACGTTCGGTTAACCAAACAACATCAGCTGTTAAAGATTTGATGAAATTTCAGCAGGTAAATGCCAACCGGGTTATCAACGGCGGTATCGAGGTGATAAGCGCTAAAGATGTATTATCCGGCGATACCCTTCTGATTAACGAAGGCGACCAAGTGCCTGTGGATGGCGAAGTTATATCCGGCGATGCATTGATAAATGAAGCCATGATAACCGGCGAGAGCATCCCGGTGGTTAAAACCAAATACGATAAGGTAATTGGCGGCACCATCCTGCAACAGGGTAACATCCGTATTATGGCTACCAAAGTAGGCTCTAACAGTACGCTGTCGCAGATCATCGACCTGATGAAAAAGGCGCAGGCCGCCAAACCACCCGTTCAAAAACTTGGTGACAAGGTAGCCTCGATATTTGTACCTGTAGTGATCCTTATAGCCCTTGCAACCTTCGTTATTACTTATTTTGCTACCGATGCCGGCCTGCAACGCTCTATGATGCACGCTATAGCAGTGCTGGTTATCTCCTGCCCTTGCGCTATGGGTTTGGCTACCCCTACTGCGGTAATGGTGGGTTTAGGTCGTGCGGCTAAAAACGGTATTTTAATAAAAGGCGGCGATACCATCGAGGCGGTTGCCAATACCAAATATGTGCTATTTGACAAAACAGGTACGCTTACCACGGGCAAATTCAGTATCCATAACATTAAACCCGAGGAAGGTTTTACCATGGAGCACATCCGTGGCGTAATAACTGCTATAGAGGAACGTTCTAATCATCCGATTGCTAAATCTATGGTGGTCGAACTACAATCGTTACCACAAGATAAACTGATACTCCGCACCGTTAAGGAAGAAAAAGGTTTAGGGATGCGCGCCGAGGATGTAGATGGCAACAACTATTTCCTGGGTACTGCTAAACATAAAACCCTGGATAACTTTAATTTGACCTTGTACCGCAACCAGGTGCGCATGGCGCAAATAGCGGTTGATGATACCCTAAAACCAGATGCCGCAGGTTTGATAGCCCAGCTGAAAAAAGACGGTATTACCCCGGTATTGGTGAGCGGCGATAAAAAAACACGCTGCCTGACTGTAGCGACAGTGCTCGGCATTACCGAAGTACATGCCGAAATGCTGCCCGATGATAAGCTTAAGGTGGTTGACATGTACCGCAAAAAGGGTAAAACCATTATGATAGGCGACGGTATAAACGATGCCCCTGCCCTAACCCAGGCAGACGTTGGCGTATCTATGAACGATGCCAGCCAAATAGCTATCCAGTCGGCTAAGGTGATTTTGCTGAATACCGATCTGCAATCGGTAGTGAAGTTTTTGCAGATAAGCAGGCATACTCTACTTACCATCAAACAAAACCTGTTTTGGGCGTTCGCTTATAACATAGTAGCTATCCCGGTTGCCGCGCTTGGCTTTTTAAACCCAATGGTAGGTGCTTTGGCAATGGCTTTCTCTGATGTGATCGTAATAGG
The DNA here is from genome assembly GCF_054057495.1 of Mucilaginibacter sp. UYNi724. Lineage (NCBI taxonomy): Bacteria > Pseudomonadati > Bacteroidota > Sphingobacteriia > Sphingobacteriales > Sphingobacteriaceae > Mucilaginibacter > Mucilaginibacter sp. UYNi724. Next base: position 506,585 of record NZ_JBSRZI010000002.1, read on the forward strand.
TAACTCGTTACGGTTAAAAGTAAAAAAAGTTGATAGGTAATGGTTCATAGATCATAGTAGCTTCAATTCAGTTGTGGTATCATAAAGTTTTATATTTTTGGGTTTTTATAAAGCTGATCGGTTCTCCTGTGATCAATGAACCATCAACCACAAGCTAACAAATGATAGAAATTTTTACAGATGGTTCGTCAAGTGGCAACCCGGGTCCGGGTGGTTATGGGGTTATTATGCGTTCGGGGCAGCATTATAAGGAGCTTTCTGGCGGTTTCCGTAAAACCACCAACAACCGTATGGAACTTCTGGCCGTTATCACCGGGCTGGAAGCTATCAAATCTCCAAACCAGCATGTTACCATCTTCTCCGATTCCAAATACGTTATTGACGCGATTGAAAAACGTTGGGTAAATGGCTGGGTTACCAAAGGGTTTGTAGGTAAAAAAAACAAGGACCTTTGGATGCGGTACCTAAACATCGCTAAAGTGCACCAGGTAAAATTTGTTTGGGTGCGCGGCCACAACGGCCACCCCGAAAACGAGCGCTGCGACCAGTTAGCCGTAGCCGCCGGCAAACAAAAAGACCTGCAGATAGATTCGGTATTTGAAATGGAATCTGCCAAAGCGGGCGCGTAATATATTATCGTCCGTTTAATTCAATCACTTCCAATGCTTCTATTTTATTGCCATTAACGCTAAATCTTACTAAGGTACGCACCTTGTGCCATCCTTGTTTACCCGCTGCACCCGGGTTTATATGCAGGCAATTTATCTTTTTGTCAAAAATAACTTTTAAAATATGCGAGTGCCCGCTGATAAATAACCCCGGAGGCTTAGTGTATATTTCACTCTTTACATTGGGTGCATATCTGTCGGGATAGCCCCCTATATGTGTCATCCAAACATCCACCTTTTCGCACATAAAACGCAAGTGCTCGGGGTACACCTGGCGAATGTCTTTTCCGTCGATGTTACCATAAACGCCTTTAAGCGGTTTAAAGGCCGCTAGTTTATCAGCAAGTTCAATATCCCCAAAATCACCGGCATGCCAGATCTCGTCGCAGTTTTCGAAATGCTTAAAAACGGCATCGTCAAGGTAACCGTGGGTATCTGATATTAGGCCTATGCGGGTCATGCAACTTGAGGATTTAAAATGTACGTCACGATTGCCATCGGGATTAGATTTAAAATATTGTTAAAAAATCCTTTAATAAATATTGATACTGTTTTGCGTAAACTTTTGGATCATCATAAATAAACAACTCTTCCTGTAACAGGTCCTTTTGCTCTTTACCAAAAGTTATTATTTCCCTATGCGGATCAGAATGAATAAAAGATTTTATTGAAATAATTTTTTGCAAGTATAACTGGTAAGTTGGCAATAACTTTTTGATCAGCGCAACTGTATCCAAAGGCAGAATTAACTGGCAAGTGCCGGGATCTGTTAAATATTTGGCGGTGTATTTTAGCATTCTTTCAAAAAACGCAATACCTGTGTGCCGTGCCAGGCTTTTTTTATCATTTGCCGATATCAGCGAATCTAAAAAGAACGGCGGGTTTGATACGATAAGGTCAAATTTAAACCCCTTATGTCCTTCAAAAAAATCTTCGAACGAGTTTAAATGAGCAGATAACCTGCTGTTAAATTTGGAGTTATTAAAATTCTCGCCGGCTATTTTAGCGGCGTCCTGATCAATTTCTACCGCATCAATTTTAGCGGTTTCAAACCGTTGTGCCAGCATCAGGGAAATTACGCCGGTGCCGGTTCCAATATCAACAATGCTTTGTGGATTATGGACATGTGCCAGGGCGCCAAGCAACACGCCGTCGGTGTTCACCTTCATGGCGCAACCGGTTTGGTCAACATCAAATTGTTTGAATTTGAAGATACTCACTCTTACCTGGTTTTAAATAAACCATATTTCAGGATGCAGTAAATAGCGCGCACGCCATCCTTCCACCCTATTTTCTTGCCATCCTCGTAAGTACGGCCGTAATAGGAGATCCCCACTTCGTAGATACGGATGCGGGGGATGCGGGAGATCTTAATAGTTACCTCCGGCTCAAAACCAAAGCGCTGCTCCTCTAATTTAATAGACTGTATCAACTTGGTATCGAACACCTTATAGCAAGTTTCCATGTCGGTAAGGTTAAGGTTACTCATCATGTTTGATAAGAAAGTTAACCAGCGGTTACCTATGGTGTGCCAAAAAAACAAAATTCTGTGTGGATTGCTACCCATAAAGCGCGATCCATAAACCACATCGGCAAAGCCGTTGCAAATAGGTTTCAGCAGGTCGTTATATTCCGATGGATCGTACTCCAGATCGGCATCTTGTATAATGGTGTAATCGCCCGTTGCTTGCGCGATGCCCGTGTGCAATGCCGCACCTTTACCCCTGTTTACCGGGTGTTTAAGGTATTTAATGTCGATATCGTGATGTTGGGCCTGGTAACCGGCAACAGCTTGTTCCGTATTATCGGTAGAGCAATCATCCACAATAATGATCTCTTTTTGGATGTTATCAACCAGCTCCACAGCTTTTATCTTGTTCAAAATGAGGTGGATGGTGCCGCCCTCGTTATAAGCCGGGATAATTATTGATAATTTACCTATTTTCATCATGGATTATAAAATGCCAAATTAATGCTATCGCGAATGAAGCAAAGCCTCAAAAAGCCAAAAGTACTGATATTAATGGCTATTTTATTTGCTTTGCTGCTATGGTTTGCACTTTGTTTACCCAAGCCGTTATTTAGCAGCCCCACCTCCTTTGTTATCGACGACGACCAGGGGCAATTACTTGGCGCCTCCATCGCTACTGACGGACAATGGCGATTTCCTTATAACGCTGATGTGCCCGAAAAATTTAGTAAGTGTATTATCGCTTTTGAGGATAAAAGGTTTAACAACCACCGGGGGTTCGATCCGCTGGCGTTTGGACGCGCCATAAAACAAAATATTAAAGCTAAGAGGGTAACCAGCGGCGGCAGCACGTTAACCATGCAGGTGATCCGCCTGAGTACAAGAAATAACCGCACCGTATGGAACAAACTTGGCGAGATCTTTAGGGCCATGCGACTGGAAATTACCTATAGTAAAAAAGAGATCATGGCGCTATATGCCAGCAACGCCCCTTTTGGCAGTAATGTTATAGGCTTAGACGCCGCATCGTGGCGGTACTTTGGCCGCGGGCCAGATAAGCTCTCCTGGGGAGAGATGGCTGCGTTGGCGGTATTACCCAACTCCCCCTCATTGGTACACCCAGGTAAAAACAGGTTGTTTTTATTACGCAAACGGAATACCCTGCTCGATAAACTTTTCCAACAGGGCATCATAGACAGCACCACGGCATCGCTTGCCAAATTTGAACCCGTGCCCGAAAAGCCTATGGCCCTGCCCCAAATGGCCCCGCACTTACTGCAACGTTTTAAAGCTGATTTTAAAAGCAACAAACAGGCTTTAACACGCCTAAAAACGACCCTCAAAAGCAATTTACAGGAACAGGTTGCCGATATACTGGAAAAGCATCACCAGGTTTTAAAAGCTAATGACATTAACAATATAGCCGCTGTAGTGCTTGATGTAGAGACCGGCGCAACGCTGGCCTACCTGGGCAATATATCGCACCGCGAAAACCCTGAAATGGAAAGTGATGTGGATGTTGTGGATGCCCCGCGCAGTCCGGGGAGTACATTAAAGCCTTTACTGTATGCCAGCATGCTGCACGATGGGTTGATACTACCCAATAGCCTCATCCCGGATGTGCCTACGCAAATTGCAGGTTATCACCCCGAGAACTTCGACTTGGGCTATGATGGTGCGGTGCCCGCATCTAATGCACTCTCCCGCTCGCTGAATATACCGGCAGTAAAAATGCTGCAGCAATATAAGTATGAACGTTTTTATGACAAGTTGAAAAAAGTTGGCATCAGCACGCTAAACCAACCTGCTGACCATTATGGCCTATCCCTGATATTGGGTGGCGGCGAAAACACCCTTTGGGAACTTACGGGCGCTTACGCGGATATGGCGAGGATACTTAACCATTACAATAAAACAGCCAGGTACGACCCTGACGATTACCATGCCCCGGTTTATGCCCTATCGCCAACAGAAAAACGAAAAGCAGAAAAAAACGGATTGCTGGATGCCGGCTCCATATTTTATACCCTGCAAGCCATGGAAGAAGTGATGCGCCCCGGCGAAGAAATGCTTTGGCAGCAGTTTAGCTCTACCCAGCGCATCGCATGGAAAACGGGTACAAGTTTCGGTTTCAGGGATGGATGGGCAATTGGCATCACCCCAAAATATGTGGTTGGTGTTTGGGTAGGCAATACCGACGGCGAAGGCAGACCGGGTTTAACGGGCATCCATACCGCCGCGCCGGTGCTATTTGATATTTTCCGCCTGCTGCCTGCCGCACGAGAGTGGTTTGATACTCCCACCGGCGAAATGGTAAAGATAAACGTATGTAAAGAAAGCGGTTACCGCGCGGGGCCAAATTGTGAACACCCGGTTGAGCAATTAGTACCTAAGAGCGGTTTAAAAGCGCCTGTTTGCCCGTGGCATAAATTGGTTCACTTATCTGCCGATCAAAAATTTCAGGTGACGGGTAACTGCACTTCGCCGGATAATATGCTCAACAAAAGCTGGTTTGTGCTGCCGCCATCCATGGAGTATTATTACAAAACCAAAAACTACCAGTACCACACCCTGCCGCCTTTTGCCCCCGGCTGCGAACAGGCCGAAGCTAACCCTATGGAACTGATCTACCCGAAAGATGGCGCGAAGATTTACGTGCCGTTAGAAGCTGATGGTAAACGGGGCAGGTTAATTTGCAATGCCGCACACAGGCAAAGCGGTATCAAGATCTTTTGGCATTTGGACGATAAGTATATCGGCGAAAGCGGTGCCTACCACCAAATGGCTTTAAACCCGGTGCCGGGCAAGCATAAGCTTACTTTGGTAGACGCTAACGGCAACACCGTGCAAATAAATTTTGAGGTACTGGATAAGAATAAATAACTTAGTACCATGCTTGAACAATACGACCTGAGCAACCTGATGGTACTGGATATTGAGACCGTACCTCAATACAGCAACTATGATGATATGCCCGACAACCTGCAGGAACTTTGGGCGCATAAATCGCAATACCAGCGTAAGGACGAAACGCCTAAAGAGTTTTACGAACGCGCAGGCATCTGGGCCGAGTTTGGGAAGATCATCTGTATCTCGGTAGGGATATTTACCAATGGCAAACGCCCCGGATTGCGCATAAAATCATTCGCAGGGCACGATGAGAAGGAACTATTGGATGATTTTAGCAAGATGTTGACCGGGCAGCCGCTAAGCATGATCCTTTGCGCACATAATGGCAAGGAATTCGACCTGCCGTACATTTGCCGTCGCATGCTGGTCAATGGCGTGCAGTTCCCGCCGCATTTACAGATTCAGGGCAAAAAGCCTTGGGAGATTCCTCACCTGGATACCATGGAGCTTTGGAAATTCGGCGATTATAAAAACTACACCTCGCTGAGTTTGCTAACCGCGATATTTAACATACCCACACCTAAAGACGATATTGATGGCAGCCAGGTTGGCCACATTTACTGGGTAGATGACGACCTACCGCGCATTTGCACCTATTGCCAAAAAGATGTGGTTGCCACCGCGCAACTCATCCGCAGGTACCGGGGCGAAGATCTGATAACGGAAGATTGTATCACTATAGTTTAATTAAAAATCAACAACATGGAACATAAAGGCATCTCCCTCCGCCCGTTTATCGGCGCTAAAGATTTTAAAATTTCGCGCAGCTTTTACCGCGACCTTGGCTTTGAGGAAACCGTTTTATCGCACAATATGTCGGTTTTTAAAAGCGGCACGCTAAGCTTTTACTTGCAAGATTTCTATGTAAAAGACTGGATAGACAACACCATGCTTTTTATGGAGGTAGATGACGTGGAAAGGTTTTGGCAGGAACTTGTGGCTTTAGACTTGCCCGGCAAGCATAAAAATGTAAGGCTAACCCCTATCAAAACCGAGCCTTGGGGCAAGGAGTGTTTCGTGCACGATCCATCGGGAGTGCTGTGGCATTTTGGCGAATTTGTGAAATAGACTATTCTTCAGTCTCCATTGAATGCCGCAAGTATGCTTTGGGGTTATCCAGAAATGATTTGGTGAGTGAAAAATGCTCCGTTTCCTGGTAAGTGCTGGTGAGATCAAATTTAACATTCTTGAGCGATTGATAATAATAATTGTCAATCTTCGCATACGTGTGCTTTGCATGCCTATTATATTTTAAATGTTCACGTTCACGGCCGTGACCGCATTGAAAAAATTTTAAATATTTGATAATCAAATATTTAAAATTTTGTACTGACTGACAAAATAGCGCCACCAAACTTGCGGGATAATATGCTTAAGAAACGTTTTGCCTATCGCGTGAAATAATTACGTACATTGTGGGACTACGCCGATCCTGTTACCCATATACATCTTTACTACTCCCTTCCAAATGAAAATTACTTATCCCAACAGCTTGGGTACTTCGGCTATTCGTACAATTTTTATCAATCAGTTAAGCATCTTATATGCGGCGAAACATCATCTTATTAAAAGCATCCCAATTTTTATCAGCCATGCCAATTTCGGGGTCCTTGTTCTTGCTTTAAGCGAGGAATTGGATGATACTAACGAGCAATTAAAATGCTTGAAATCGGTATTTTCGCAACTTAACGAGTCCGCATTAACGGAGTGCTGCCTTGGCATGAACGTAATTATCGAAGAAGCTTTTACCCAGATAATTTATCAGGAAGACGCACATTATCAAAGTGATATGTCGATTATTTTGTACATGAATGTTGTAGAAAACATGCAAATAGGTGCGGGAAGGATCCTAAACATGATCGCCCAAAAATTAGCATACCAATAATACCAGCACCTAATAGCGCAATGCATGGATATGAGCCACGATAATGCTAAATTGTTCCACCACGTTGCGGAAGAATACTTAACGGAGGCAGTTTAGGCTAACGTATTTCAAACGACAGGTAAAAATAATCTCTATAGTTCCCTATCTATTACTGTATTATCCAGACCATCCGCATTATCCAAGTTAGAATGCCAATTTTTATTTAGTTACCTTTTTAACAGCCATAAAGTCTTTTATTGGTTCAACGCTATCATTCCTTGCTATCCAAGTATGGCCAGTGATGCTTATTTTTAACAAATCAACAGTTTTGGAAATTTTGTCTGGGTAATAGCTTTGTTCAAACAATACCATCCTTTTAATATAATCGAATGCTGAAATATCGTTTTTCATAGCGATTAAAATCTCGCCTTCATTCAAAAGCTTAATATGATCTGTAATACCCATATAACAGTATTGATTTTTTGTCGATTGGTGGGAAATTGATATTTGACCACCATTATCTACATCAACGTAAAAGACTACAGTTTTTAAAAAAGCTTTATTATATTTAAACCCCATGAAGCTAACCCTTCCTAATAAGTTATTATTAGGAGGAAACCTGTCTAAGGTTCGTTTCAAACTAAATTGACTCAGAAAGGATAGGTAAAAGTCGCCCATCGCATTTTCAAAATGTTCAGAAGCTATATCTAAATCATTAAATTTCATCAATGATTCATTTGCGATGGCTGTTAAATAGAAGTCATTCCATCCAGATACAGCGAACCAATTTTTTTTTACTTGGTGGATTTTGCGGATATTTTGATTAATTCCTTTACCAAGGTATCTCATATTATCAGCTCCAATGTAAAATCGATTTTGACTAATTCTTATAACTATACATGTGGCGAACGATTCAAAACTTAGCGTTAATAGCAATAAGACGGTGAATATTGCTTTTGTTGATATAATAGTCATTTTCATTATTAATCGTATCAGATTCGAAATATAGGTATTTATTAAATAGAACATAATTATAAAAAGTTATGCATTTTTTGAAAAAAGAACTAAATCTATTCTGCTTTACGCATCAGCATGTCATCAATAAGTTTTGAATACCTTTACTGATTCATATGTCTATTCATCATCAAGATGGCCGTACTCGCTCAAACTGTGTTAATTCAAATAACACTTAACTGTTTTTATTATAGTCCAAAGATGCCAGGGCAAATATTTCTTTGCAACAAAAAGAATTACGAAAAAGCCGCATCGAAGTGATGTTAAGTTGATCAACTGCCAAACGGATTGTTAAGCAAGCATCATATTAAGACAGTTTTATGATTTAATAGGTTCTCTTAACGATTTCCTTTCGCTTATACGCTTTTCATTCCCGATACATATATCTGGAGAAAGAGGTTTTGAGGTCGAATATCTTTGCATCGCTCGTAAATATTTTTATATCGAGCGCGGCATTTATTATTTGGTAAGTACACAAAATTTTTCGTGTGCTTGGATTGCTCCATGGCAATGAGGCAGTTGCAGTCTGCTGCTTCTTCGTATTTTGTCTTCCTTGGAGGCTTTGTATCCAGCGCCGGTCCCGATAGCTATCGGGACGAACCGGCACAGTTTCCAACAGTGATTATACTAAATAACAAAGCCCCGATTTTCATCGAGGCTTTGTACCCAGCGCCGGAGTCGAACCGGCACGGTTTCCCACAGGTGTTTGAGACCAGCGCGTCTACCAATTCCGCCAGCTGGGCATGTTGTAACCAGCTCGTTTACCACCCCGATAGCTATCGGGGCCGCCAGCTGGGCATGTTCTTAAGCAAGTCTTTTGCTTAGAAGCGGGCTGCAAATGTATCTAAACTCTCTTTAATTCGCAAAAGATATTTTTGCCTGTAGTAAATATTTGCAATGTGGTTTAGCCTGTCTTCTTTTGCGGTATCGTTAAGGGTTTCGTAATCGCTTGTAACGCCGTTTAGCTCCTCGGTCATATCACCCTCAATTGCAGCAACTTCGGCACCAATAGCGCCAAATTGTTCTGCGTTTTCAATTTCCATAAGACGTTCATTAATGTCCATCATCTCCATTAAAAAATCTGCCGGGAGCGCCGGTTTTGCACCTTCGCTTACCAACTCGTGGAGTTTTAAAATGTATTCGAGGGTCTTATTTGGGTCGCTTAAGGTTTGATAAGCTTTATTATTTAGGGTGGATAGCTCTAAAATTTCCTGCTGCTTTTCATCATCCGAATTGGCATGGAAATCGGGATGAAACTGTTTACTTAAAGCGTAAAACTGTTTTTTTATCTGTGCGGCGTCCGGCTTAAAGGATTCCGGGATGTTATAAAATTCAAAATAATTCATCGGTACAAAACTACTCATTTTTGATGGCTGAAATTTAATTTACCTTAGCACAATAACAAAGCCGAAATTACTATATGCCGGTATTTTACGACCAGATGAACAATGCCGTTAATTTGCCCGATACTCCGCGGCGAATCATCTCCATTGTACCATCCCAAACCGAACTTCTATTTGACCTTAGCCTGGGCGGGCAAATTGTTGGCATTACCAAATTCTGCATCCACCCGGCCGATAAAGTTAAACAGGTAGCCAAAGTTGGCGGCACCAAGCAATTAAACCTGCAAGCTATCTATAAGCTAAAGCCCGACCTGATCATAGCTAACAAAGAAGAAAACGAGCAAAGCCAGGTTGAAGAGCTAATGCGCCACTACCCCGTTTGGGTAAGCGATATACACGACCTGCACAGCGCCCTCAGCATGATCAATAAACTTGGCGAAGTAACCGGCAAACAAACCGAAGCCTCGGCAATATCTAACGAAATATTTAAACGGTTTGGATACATTAAACCAATAAGCAAACAAACGCGTGTAGCTTATTTTATTTGGCGAAAGCCTTACATGGCCGCAGGGCAAGGCACCTTTATAAACAGCATGCTTAAACTATGCGGCTTAACAAACGTACTATCGGCAGGCCGCTACCCGGAGTTAACCATTGATGAAATCAAAGCGGCAAGGCCGGATGTGATACTGCTCTCATCAGAACCCTACCCCTTCGCCCAAAAACACATTAACGAGTTTAAGAAGATGCTGCCGGATGCCAAAGTATTATTGGTTGATGGCGAATTGTTTTCATGGTACGGAAGCCGCTTATTGCATTCGCCGGGCTATTTTAATAAGCTTATAGATAAATTAACATCAATGTAATGAGGCAGATAAATAAAAAAGTATAATTGAATTTTAATATGTTGCATTTTACGCTATCTTTGCACTCTCTTAAAAAACCAAACGCGGAAGTGGCGTAATTGGTAGCCGCACCAGACTTAGGATCTGGCGCCGCGAGGCGTGGGGGTTCGAGTCCCTTCTTCCGCACAAAGTTTAAAGCCGTTAACTGAATAAGTTAGCGGCTTTTTTTGTGCTTACAAAGCCACGTGCAACCTAAAGCCAAAAGGTTACCTCATGATGCAGACGCATTCGCTAATTCAAACGCACCATCCACTCATTGTATTAAAACCATTTAATTAAACCGCTCATATTGTGCTTAATATCAAAAAAAACACTATGAAAACTTTAAAACTATTTACAAAGCCATTGCTTTTAGCAATGATGGCAGGCGCGATTATCAGTTCTTGCTCAAAAGAGGCAGGCCCAAAAGGCGATGCCGGAACGCAAGGTGCCCAGGGCACAACAGGCGTTAAAGGTACCGACGGCAATACCGTTTTATGCGGCACCGTATCACCTGCAGCAACCACAGGTGCTATCGGCGACTTTTATATTAACCTTGCCACAAGTTTGTTCTACGGGCCAAAAACAAACGCAGGATGGGGCGACGGTGTATCTTTAAAAGGTGCTAAGGGTGCTACAGGCACAGCCGGCAGTAAGATCCTGGACGGTGCAGGAGCCCCTGCCGCAACCCTTGGCGCCACAGGCGACTATTACCTTGATAAAAACAGTTCGTCATTCTACGGGCCTAAAATTAGCACGGGCTGGGGTATTGCAGTATCGTTAAAAGGTGCAACAGGCGCTACGGGAAGTGCGAACGTAATATACTCGGGCTGGAGTTTCGCAGCTAACTTTAAGGATAGCATTGTGGATAATTCTGCAATTAAGGTGGGGCATCTTAACGTGCCGGCGCTTACTACTCCCATTCTAAATTCTGGTACGGTATTGTTGTATTTAAATTATGGCGGTGGCGTAATTCCGTTGCCTTACAACAGTTATGCAGGTGGTAAAGCAAATATCATTTCCTTTTTACCTAAGCTTAAGCAAATTGTAATAACCCGTTTCACGCTCGATAATTCTAACACTGTGCCATTATCAACGATAATCCAATACCGTTATATCATTATACCGGGCGGCACTGCAGCACCAACGGCAGCAAAACGGCCAAACTTAGCTAATTACCAGGAGGTTAAGGCGTATTACAATATTCCTGATTGATCAATGTGAGTTAATTAAAAAGCCCGGCCGCATGTTTGTGCGCCGGGCTTTACTGTTATTGATCTTTGGGGGATTGTCTATTTATCTTTTCTTCCACTGCTGCTCCAGCATTTTCATAAAATAACCGCCAACCACACTTCTCGCCTGGAAACCTACCTGTTTGCCGTCGGTAGTTTCGTGCCAGTCGCTGATAGGCACGCGTGACGGGGTTTCGATAGCATATTTATAGATTGGATCTGTTAATGCTTTAAAGTCTGCAGGATTGTCTGCAAGCGTTGCCGTCCAAATTATCCAGTCGGATTTTGTGTATGTTTTGCGGCTATCCAACGGCAAACCGTATTCATTTTGCTTGGTAAGGTAATATTTTATCTCCCTGGTGTAAACCTCTTTCGGGAAAATGTTAAGGTTTAGCAATTTGTCCCAAACCAGGTTATATTTTTGGCTCCAGGTGTCCGGCTTCTCAAATACCAGCGAGTAATGGTCGCCGGCATCAGCCATCTTCATCCATTTAGCTACAAAATCTTTAGCAGTTGCGTGATACTTTGCTGCGGTAGCTTTATCGCCCAGCATATCGGCAAGCATAGCGTACGCTGCAATGCCGTTAATAGCTTTTAATGATAAATTCGCATTACGCGCCAGGTGGCCTGCAAAATCATCGGTACAAAGCTGGTTGGCCGGGTCAAGGCCTTCTTTAATCAGATAGTTTGTCCAGGTGGTAAGTGTTGCCCAATGTTTTTTGGCGAATAAGGCATTGCCCTCTGCTTTAGCTATAGCCGCGGTAAGCAACAGCATATTGCCGGATTCCTCTACCGGCATACCCTCGCCATAGGTTTGGCCGTTGGCGAACGGATAAGTACCGAGATCATGCGCGGCAAACGGGTGTTTAAACTTACCGGTTTCGCTAAATTCAAAAATGCCGTTCAACATACCTTCGGCAAGTTTAGGGTTATAAATCAGGAACAATGGTGCAGATGGATAAGTAACATCAACCGTATTGATAAAGCCACCGCTAAAGTTTTCTTTTGATAACCAAAGCACTTCGTTTTTTGGACTGCGCGCAAGGATATGTGCGGCAATGGCCTGGCGATAGGCAATAGCACATAGTTTGGCATATTCTAACCCACCCGATGCTGATGCTTTAACATTCATGGCGTTATCAAACGCTACGCATTTGTCCATGACGGCTTTGTAATCGATAGTGGCCTGTTTAAGTTCGCCGATGATGGTTTTCTTGCCATCGCGGTTCCACCACGGCCTTAGATTTTTACCGAAGTATTGAACCGAGTATATATCGTCGTAACCTAATTCAATAAATTTCTCTACAGATGCACTGCCTACCTTACCAAAAGGAATAACGGTATTCAGGAACACAGAAGTACCGCCGGGAGTGGTAGATATTTTTTTGTTATTGATGAAAGAGCTTGCAGCCTCATCATCATTGGTGATGTATTGCGATGCTTTGGATGCTAAAGGCGCCGCTACATAAAGGTATCCCCAATCGATACGCATATCATCACCTTTCTTTTGCAGGATGGGCTGCTCCTTAGTACCAACTTTAAGTATCGATAAGTTACCTGATGTCAATTTCTGAGCTGTTACTGCCTGGTTTGGTTTATAGCGGGCCAGATCTGCCGATGCACCTAAGTACACCTCCACATCGTGGCTTTTGCCATCGTTTGCCTTTACGCTGTAAGTAACATAGCTAACCGGGCGCGAAAGCAGGTTAAGATTATCCATTAATAATGGCGAGGTGAAGGTAACTTTCAGGTCGGCATCGCCACAGGAAAACGAATAAATGGTTTGTGTAGCGTTGATGAGCACACCGGTTTGGCGTGCCATTTTAAGGCCTTTGGTATCCAAAGGTTTAACTTCATCTGCGAAGCCGGCATCAAGCCATGCGCCACCACCTGTGTTTACACAATGCATAGCCAGCACGTTCTCACCTTCTCTAAGTTTGCTTGCAACACCTTCATCTATCTTAACCGGCAGCAGGTCGCCGTTTGCGCCTTTACTGAGGTTGATCCGTTCGCCATTCAGGAACACCTCGGCATCATCATCGTGGTGAAGCTTTAAAATAAGCTTATTTATAGGTTCTGATTTTGTGTAAGTAAACGTGCGCCGCACAAATATATCGCGGCTTTTCCAAAGCGTTTTTGCCAATGATGCATCATCGCTAAATGGCGCGGTGCCTGTTTTCCAGGCGTTATCGTCAAAACCTGTTTTCTCCCAACCCTCGGCAGGGATCACTTCAGTGTATTTAACGCTGTATGGTTTGGTTTCGCCATCTGCCAAAACGGTGCGGTATGTTACTGGCTGCTGGCCCATAAACCTGTAAGTTTCGCCATCAACCTTTATCAGTCCCAATAAAGATTGGTTTTTACCTGTCCAATGATGGGTTGTCGACTCGTTTAGGTTATCGGTATTAGACCAGATGCTAAAATACGTGTTATGCGTTATTAGCGGATACGCCGGGGCCTTAGTAGCCTGCCCATGCGCATGCTGATTTATAAACGCACCTGCAAGCAGGCAGGCGATTCTCAAAGTGCTTTTCATAGTTAGATGTTAATTTGACAGTTTAAAATTGAACCGCAATTTAACGATTTAGCTTAATAATTGTGGCTTTTGTGTGTATGTTTCCCAAAGTAATTCGCCAAACAGCGTATTTGCCCATGCAAACCATTTACGGGTAAACTTAGTAGGATCATTTTTGTGGAATGACTCGTGCAT